>DHWG01000187.1:0-27352 GCA_002413075.1 Desulfosporosinus sp. UBA5188
GGCGAATGCCGAGAGGCTATTAGTATATGGAGGAGGAGAAAGAATGAAGCTATTTAACAGGGGTTTTTCACTGGGACTCATCGCTTTATTAAGTGTTACATTGGTGGCTGGATGTGGAACAGCCGCAAAGACAGGGTCAGGTGATGCGAGTGCTCCGATTAAGGTCGGTGGCAATTTAGAGTTGACAGGCGGAACAGCTATGTTTGGTACAGCGGCTCAGAATGCGATAAATTTAGCGTTTGAGCAACAGAATGCTAAAGGCGGAGTCTTAGGTGGTCGAAAATTAACCTTAGTGGCCGCCGATAATAAGTCAGATGCCGGGGAATCAACTTCTGCGGTAACCAAGCTTGTTACTCAGGACAAGGTCATTGCCGTCATCGGATCAATGACCAGTTCGGTGACCTTGGCCGCTATTCCAGTCGTAACGGATAATAAGGTTCCCATGATCTCCCCAAGTGGGACAAATTCAAAGCTTACAATAGACCCGGCGAACGGAGCTGTACGTCCTTGGATTTTCAGAGCTTGTTTTATTGATCCGTTCCAGGGCCAAGTTGGCGCTAACTTTGCCTTAAAGGATTTGAAAGCAAAAACCGCAGCCATAATTATTGACCAGAAAAGTGACTATTCCAAGGGGTTAGCTGACGCTTTTGTCACTAACTTTAAAAAAGGAGGGGGCACCATTACTGGTACTGAGAATTATGTTGCTGGAAGTGATAAGGATTTCCGACCTATCTTAACACGTATCAGATCACAGAATCCTGATATGGTATGGGTACCTGGTTATTATCAAGAAGTGGGTCTGATTGTAAAGCAAGCTCGTGAATTAGGTATGAAGATGCCATTTATGGGTGGAGATGGCTGGGACGATCCCAAACTATTTGATATCGGTACACCAGCTGCTATGAACAACACCTTCTATGTCGATCACGTAGCAACAGATGATCCAGGTATGGCTACATTCGTTAAAGACTACAAGGCGAAATTCAATAGTGAGCCGAATGCTATGGCCGCTTTGGGATATGATGCCGCTAATATTCTAGTTAAAGCAATTGAAGAGGCTAAAGGGACTGATCCAGAAAAGCTGCGCTTGGCTATTGAGAATATTAAAGCCTTTAAAGGTATAACTGGAGAAATATCAATTGATCCTAAAACACATAACCCACAGAAAAGTGCTGTTATCAAGGCAAATAAAGACGGTAAACCGACATTCTTGACAAGCGTTGCTCCTTAAGATTTAAAATTATTCTATTAATGACCTTACCGTGGGCATAACGAAAAGTTATGTAAAAAGAGAGGGAGGGGATTGTTTTCCCCCTCTCTCTTCGACGGTAGAAAGGTTTCACAGAAAAGGGAGTGAAGTTTTTTGGCTAGTATTACAACCCAGATATTTCAGCAACTTGTTAATGGATTATCCCTTGGCAGTATCTATGCGCTTATTGCCTTAGGTTACACGATGGTTTACGGTATTATCAAATTAATTAATTTTGCCCATGGAGACATTATGATGGTGGGAGCCTATTCCGGTTGGTTCGCCATAACCGCCTTGCATTTGCCTTTTTTGCCGGCACTGCTATTTTCAATGGTGTCTTGTGCCCTACTAGGGGTTATAATTGAACGAATAGCTTACAAACCCTTGAGAAACGCTTCCCGTATCGCAGCGCTAATTACCGCCATCGGGGTTTCGTTATTCTTGGAGTATGGTGGTATGTTAGTTCTTACGGCACAAGTTCGGACCTATCCTCCAGTCTTCCCAGAAACAATGTATGTCGTCGGTGGTGTATACTTTAAATACGGAGATATTGTCATGCTTGTAACCTCTGTGGTCCTCATGAGTCTCTTGCATTTTACCGTTCAATACACAAAAGTGGGCAAAGCCATGCGTGCTGTATCCTTTGACCAAGAGGCTGCATTACTGATGGGAATCAATACAAATAATATTATATCCTATACGTTCGCAATTGGTTCAGCGTTAGCGGCTGCAGCGGGTGTATTGATGGGCGTGTACTTTAACACCATTGATCCTTTGATGGGTATTATTCCAGGTTTGAAGGCTTTCGTGGCCGCTGTACTGGGGGGTATTGGAATTATACCCGGGGCAATGGTGGGGGGATTAATGTTAGGTTTGGTTGAATCAATCGTGAGCGGCTTAGGAGCTTCCACTTGGCGCGATGCTGTTGCCTTTCTCATCTTGATTCTCGTCCTGATTATTAAACCAAGCGGGCTTTTTGGTAAAAACGTTCGTGAGAAAGTGTAGGTGAGTAAAATGCGCAACTGGTTCAACCGCAAAAACATTGTCTCACTCTTGGCGATTGTTCTTTTATATGCAGTTGTTCAAGGATTGATTGTGTTTGATATAATGCCTGCTTTCTATAAGCTGACCCTCATCCTCATCTGTATTTATATTATCCTCTCGACGAGTTTGAATTTAATTAATGGCGTCACCGGTCAATTTTCAATCGGACACGCAGGCTTTATGGCCGTAGGGGCGTATGTTTCAGCGATGGTAACGGTTCTCATGCACGGTCCGCTGCTTCTTGGGCTTCTTGCTGGGGCAGCTGTGGCGGGATTGGCTGGTCTTTTAGTAGGACTACCTACGCTGCGTCTCAATGGAGATTATCTCGCGATAGCAACCCTAGGATTTGGAGAGATTGTACGTATTATCTTCTTGAACATGGACATTGTCGGGGGGGCAGCAGGATTCACCCTACCCAGTAAGATCACGTGGACATGGGCTTTTATTTTAATGGTGGTGAGTGTTGTTTTGATTAAAAACTTTGTTAGTTCAACGCATGGCAGGGCCTGTATTTCTATTCGCGAAAATGAGATCGCTGCGGAATCCATGGGAATCAATACAACTAAATACAAAGTTATGGCTTTTACCATCGGAGCAGCTTTTGCGGGACTAGCTGGCGGGATTTATGCCAATTATATGTATATCATTCAACCTGGGACGTTTAGCTTCTTAAAGTCCTTTGATATTCTGGTGATGGTTGTACTTGGCGGCCTAGGAAGCATCAGTGGCGGTATTGTGGGGGCCATAGTTTATACTTTGATATCGGCACTATTAGCGGGTATTCCAGCGTGGCGTTTAGTTATTACGGCGGTGTTCTTGGTCGTGATGATGATCTTTAGACCGACAGGAATCATGGGAACAAAAGAATTTTCTTTAGGTTTCCTGCGAAAGAAGGGTGAAAAAAATGCCGCTTCTAAAAATTGAAAAGCTCTCTAAGTCTTTTGGCGGTTTGAAAGCGGTTTCTAATTTAGATATTGAGATTACTCAAGGGGAACTGATCGGTCTGATTGGCCCAAACGGCGCAGGGAAAACCACAGTTTTCAATATACTTACAGGGGTTTATGAGAAGACTGAAGGAACCATGACGTTTATGGATAAAGATGTGAGCGGACTCAAACCATATCAAGTCACTCAGAGGGGGATGGCACGGACCTTTCAAAACATTCGACTGTTTAACGACATGAGTGTCATTGACAATGTTAAAGTTGCCTATCATCAGAAGACTTCTTATAGCGCGTTCAGTGCGTTCTTTCGCCTTCCCAGCTATTTTTTAGGTGAAGACGAAATGCAGCAGAAGGCCATGGAGTTACTGAAAATATTTAAGCTTGATTCTAAAGCCCAAGAGACGGCTAAAAATTTACCTTATGGAGAACAACGCCGCTTGGAGATCGCTCGTGCCATGGCAACGGACCCGAAGCTGTTATTGCTTGATGAGCCGGCGGCAGGCATGAATCCCCAGGAAACTCAAGATCTAATGAAACTTATTCGGTGGATCAGAGAGGAATTTAAGCTAACCATTCTCTTAATCGAACATGATATGGCGTTAGTTATGGGGGTCTGTGAGCGCATCTATGTCTTGGATTATGGTACGATTATTGCTCAAGGTGCACCAGATGAAATTAAACGTAATCCCAAAGTCATTGAGGCTTATCTTGGGGAGGAGGTTGTCTGATGCTTGTACTTGAAGACGTTAATGTATATTACGGTGCGATCCATGCACTTAAGGGAATTTCTTTCGAGGTGAACCAGGGAGAGATTGTAACCCTTATTGGTTCAAATGGTGCAGGAAAAAGTACAAGTCTTAAGACAATTTCAGGATTATTAAGAGCAAAATCTGGTAAGATTACATTTAAAGGGGAGAATTTGGCGATTGTTGCCCCTCAATCTATTGTCGCCAAAGGAATATCACAGGTTCCTGAAGGCCGTCGTGTCTTTGCTAATATGACGGTTATCGAGAATTTGGAACTCGGGGCATACCTACGAAAGGACAAAACAGAGATCAAGAAAACCATGCAACATGTGTATGATTTATTTCCTCGTCTTCTTGAACGCAACACTCAAATTTCGGGCACTTTGTCCGGTGGGGAACAGCAAATGCTGGCCATGGGGCGAGCCTTGATGTCTCAACCGCAGCTGCTTCTTCTCGATGAGCCTTCCATGGGTCTAGCACCCATTTTGGTTAAACAAATCTTTTCGATTATTAAGGAAATTAATGCAAGTGGGACAACCATTTTGCTTGTAGAACAAAATGCTCATATGGCGCTTTCCATCGCTAATAGAGCCTATGTCTTAGAGACCGGTAAGATTGTCCTATCTGGTGATTCCAAAGAATTAGCAGCAAGTGAAGAAGTCAGGAAGGCCTACCTCGGAGGATAAAACAAATTTTAAAGGGTAACTTTAATAGAGAAAGGGGTAACGGGAAAATGTATGTTCGCCAATTTATGACATCTCAAGTTTTTACGGTGAGCCCAGAAGATTCGATTGCTGATGCGATGGCCCTGATGCGCGAGAAAAAGATCACTAAATTACCGGTTATGGATAAGGATAAACTCGTAGGTTTTTTGACAGATGGGGATCTCCGAGAGGTCTCTCCTTCTCCCGCAACGACGTTAAGTATCTTTGAACTCAACTACCTTATAGCCAAAACCCCTATCCGAGAAGTAGCGGTGAAGACGGTCATTACCTGTCACCCTGACATGAACCTTGAGGATGCCGCCTTGTTAATGCGGGAACACGTAATTGGTGGATTACCAGTCCTTGATGAGGGTAAACTGGTGGGTATTATCACGGGAATGGATATTTTGGATGCTTTTTTGGATATCATGGGATTTCGTAGTCCCGGGCAGCGTGTGGTTATAGAAACAAAAGATGAGAGCGGTGTTATGTTAGACCTTGCCGTGACAATTAAAGAGTTTGATGTCAATATTTCAAGTATCGCTGTGTATCATCTCCAAGATCATCAGGTCCAGATTCTCGCCCGCCTTCAAGGCGAACAAGTGGCTAAGGTTAAAGCTTCATTAACTCAAAAAGGGTATCGTATTACGTAATGCTGAGCTTATTTTTCGATTCACCATAAGTTCATCAAATGATTTTTAAGAAAATTTTAAGACAATAAAGAAAAGCAATTGAATGAATAATTCATTCAACGGCTTTTCTTTTGCGTATAACGGTAATAATATAGAGAAAACAAGACTGAAAAAACGGATAAGAAAGCTGAGGCGTTAAACAAGTGTACCTTTTTAACCGCACTATCTCCATAAATGTTCGTTCAGAAAACGAGACAACACTAAAAGTAGAGGGAGTTTTTCTGGATAGTCAACATGAACTCTGTTTAACCCTTGAAGTTGACCTCGCGAGTTACATCATTACTTCTGCGGAGGGCGAACTTCGTCGTGCTCCACATTCCGATTGTAGCCAAACCCAAAAACTTATTAAAAATCTTGTAGGAATTAACTTAAACCGTAATGTACGAAAACAGATTCAAATGGCCGTGGGTTTAAGCGATGGATGTACTCATTTAACAGACCTTACGCTAGAGTGTGTCAAAGGATTACTGCAGGCCAAATTTCGATTGCTCCGTCTAAAAATGAAAGAAGAAGAAATTAAAGGTCTATTCGGAAAATATTTAGAAGGAAACTGCCTGCACTATAAAAAGATCTAGAGCGTTGGTTTCATGAGCGTTTTGGATTGGTATAAGCAATTAAGACGGTTTCATGACCTTTTTTGGTATTGAATTTGGTTTCCAAGGCTTTAACCTCTTCAATTTGGTCATTGCTTAGATCAGAGAATAAGACTTCGGAACGGTCCATTTTTTTACCTTCTTTCTTTAATGTTTCCATTTACTTGCAGCCCAAACTACGTTCGACCGCCTTAGGAAAGAAATTATACTTAATGGTATTATGCACAATATATGGAAATATAATCCTTATTATAAATTAAAAAAATTCATATCAAAATGATATTTCTTTTAAAATAGTCAGAAATGTGTTAGTATTATTGTCGACAATGGGGATGGATGGTGGCTGGTGCTGCTCCCGGACTTCAAATCCGCGTGTCGGGACGCAAAACGTTCCGAGGTGTGTTCGATTCGCACGCATCCCCGCCAATAGTCGCAGTTTACGGCTCGAATAAACGCCAATACGCCCTTAGTCGGGTTCAGTTCATTGAGATAGAGTACAAAACTCCTATCAGAATTAAGTTTCTGCTATCAGTTCTGTGTCGAGGCAGCGAGAAGCTGTCTTTTTATTTCCCTAGTTGGTGGTTCTATTTCGCATATCAAGTTTATAATAAGGGGGGACCCCATGAATCTTATTGATATTCTTATACTAGGGTTTATTTTGTTAGGTGCTTTACAGGGTTATCGAAGAGGACTAATATCCAGCATCGTAAATTTTTTAAGTACCATTGCCGGATTTTTAGTAGCATCGTGGAAATACATGGCCGCACTTCGGTGGGCTGAACAATATTTTCCCCTTCAGCAATGGTTAGAGCCCGTAATCTATAGAGGGATCCGTCCCGCTGTTCAGACCAAAGCCTCTACTTTGCAAGATCAAACATTTGCCACTATTTTGGGGGCACTGCCTCCTGACCTGCGTAGTTTATTTGAGAATTTATCGGGTGTCCAGATGCCTCAAGCCATTGATCAAGTGACCCATCGTTTGGCAGGGTTGTTCACCGAACGTATCTTAAGTCTCATCGCTTTTGGTTGTGTTTTTTATTGTGTGGTATTTATTATTCAGTTCTTGTTTTCCGTACTCCTTCGTCCCTTCGGCAATTGGGGCGGATCTTTGAATCGCGAAGGGGGTCTAGTGTTCGGAGGGCTCAGTGCTCTTATAGGGTTGTCTGTTATGGCAGGGTTATTTTCGCCCCTCCTACAATTGGGCGTTGGAGGAAGTTTTAATGCGCTCATCCAGAGTTCAACCTTTTATCCTCATTTGGTGGAGCTCTTTAATGTCTTAGATCGAATGTTTGCAGCACAACTCAGTCAAAAACTACTTGAACCACTGTTTCAGAGCCAAGGTGTTTGGTTTTAATAGCTTAATCAAACCGTCATAAAGAAAGCTGATAAATTTAGGGAGTAAAGGAGATTGTGTTGATGAGTTCTAAAAAAGTAAAATTGGCTTGGGATGACCTGATAGTGTCAGAGAAGGAACGTCGAGCGATGGCGGAATACTTGGCCTTTCTCAGTGAAGGAAAAACTGAGCGGGAATCTTGGAAGATCTTAGAGAGCTGGGCTCAAAAAGCAGGATTTATAGCACTCGATGAGGTGCAGGGGTTTAAACCTGGACAAAAGGTCAGCCTTGCCGTGCGAGGGAAGGCGGGCATTTTGGCGATCGCGGGTCATCGGCCGTTAGATGAAGGCTTTAGATTAGTCGCGGCACATATTGATGCGCCTCGGTTAGACATAAAACAGCACCCTCTCTATGAAGAAGAAGGATTAACTTTTTTCAAGACGCATTATTATGGTGGAATTAAGAAATACCAATGGACGGCGCTGCCGTTAGCCCTTCATGGCGTCGTTATCTTGCGTGACGGACACAAAGTAGAAATCATCATCGGAGAAGTGGATGATGACCCTATTTTTACCATTACTGACTTGCTTCCTCATTTAGCCAAAGAACAAAATGACAAAAAAATGCACGAGGGGATTACGGGGGAAGGGTTAAATCTCTTACTTGGACATGATCCTTCCAATGAAGCGGGCGAAGAACGTGCGAAATCGGCCATCCTCCATTTGTTGAAGGAAAAATATGGGATTGAAGAGGATGACTTTGTTAGCGCAGAATTAGAGGTTGTACCAGCTGGTAAGGCCCGATATTCGGGCTTGGATCGAAGTTTCATTGCGGGCTATGGGCAAGACGATCGAGTTTGTTCCTTTGCAGCGTGGAAAGCGATCGAAAAAATTGAACAACCAGAATGGACAACGATTGTCCTCTTTGCAGATAAAGAGGAGATTGGCAGCGAATCCAATACCGGCATGAAAGCGCTCTATTTGGAGAACTTTATCGCAGAGCTTATTACCTTGCAAAATGGCACGTATGATGGCTTAAAGGTTCGCAGAGCACTTGCTAAGGCAAAAGCACTATCGGCGGATGTCGCCGCTGGATATGATCCCAATTACGCAGAGGTTATGGACAAACGGAATTCGGCGTACCTGGGTCGGGGTGTGGTCATTAGTAAGTATACTGGCTCCAGAGGGAAATCAGGGGCTAGTGACGCCAACCCGGAATTTATTGCGGAGGTCCGTCGGATTTTCGATGAAGCCAAAGTCTCTTGGCAAACTGCCGAGTTAGGAAAGGTCGACCAAGGGGGCGGTGGAACGATTGCTCAATATATGGCAATTTACGGCATGGAGGTCTTGGATTGCGGAGTAGGTATCCTAAGCATGCATGCACCCTGGGAAATAGCCTCAGTCGCAGATCTGATTATGATGATGCGGGCGTATCACGCCTTTCTGGTGTACGAAGATTAACGAACATGACTGGAAAGGGGGATAAAGACGATGAATTTCTCTTGGATTACAGAAAATATTGGCTACTTTGATTGGCAAAAATTTGGTTTTTCTGCTTTATATAAAGTGCTTTATATTGTTGTGATCCTCGTCGTAGCACGTGTAACGTACGGCTTACTTATTTATCTATTAAAGCGTATGTTAGTTGATCGAAAAGGAAAACATCTTCTGGATGAACGTAAAGCAAATACACTGTTTTCGCTCCTCCGAAGTGTGTTGTTTTATGTGATAACCTTTACGGTTTTTTTGACCTCCATTAAAAATATTTTTAATTTTGATACAGGAACACTGATGGCTTCGGCGAGCGTATTGGGCGTGGCCATTGGTTTTGGATCGCAGAGTTTGGTTAAAGACATCATTGGCGGTTTCTTTATTCTGTTTGAGGATCAGTTCTCGGTGGGAGAATTAGTCCAAACGGGGGAATTCACGGGAACGATCGAAGAAACTGGGATTCGCACGACCCATATAAGGGCATGGGGTGGGGAACTACACATTATTCCTAATGGGAGCATTACGGCGGTTACGAACTTCAGTCGAGGAAAGATGTTAGCTAAGGTTGAAATTCAAATTCCCTATGATGAAGATCTTGACCGAGCGATGGGCGTGATGAGCACTGTTTGCGAAGAAGTCACCCTAGAGTTTGGAGAGAAAATTATTGAAGCGCCCACCGTCCAAGGTGTTACCCAGTTCGGAGAGCGTAATGTCGTTTTGCGGGTGATTGCTTTCACCCAGCCTGATGAACAGTGGAGTTTAGAACGTGAACTGCGCCGGCGAATTCACAGTGCCTTTTTGAAAGAAGGAATTCGCACACCACAGTTTCAAAGCATTATTATGACAGATCCCATGAAACGTTCTTCGACTGATCCCCAAGAGACGATGATGGACTCGAGTAAGACTGAAGAATAAATGCGAGAGAGGGGGGCAACAGATGATTCCGTTGAAAGTAGGAGATATCGTTCGTCTTCGAAAAACACACCCTTGTGGAAGCATCGATTGGAAAGTGATGCGAACAGGCATGGACTTTCGAATTCAGTGCTTAGGCTGTCAACACCAAGCCTGGATTCCCCGCATCAAACTCGAACGCAACATAAAGGAGATTCTTCAAAGTGCTGAAGAAAATTAGGATAAGGTTGCGAAAAGAGCAAAACATCACATATAATCTGGAGAGAGTGTTTGTCCGTGTATAAAGAGGAGGGAAAGCATGACATTACATGCCGGAATTGTTGGGTTACCGAATGTTGGTAAATCAACCTTATTTAACGCGATTACTCAAGCGGGTGCTGAGGCTGCAAATTACCCATTCTGCACGATTGAACCGAATGTAGGAATGGTCGAAGTCCCTGATTTCCGCTTGCAAAAACTGGCTGATATTGTTCATCCCAAGAAGATTGTTGCAGCGACCGTTGATTTTGTGGATATTGCTGGACTCGTAAAGGGTGCAAGCAAAGGAGAGGGCTTAGGAAATAAATTCCTGTCCCATATCCGTGAAGTTGATGCCATAGTTCATGTTGTGCGTTGCTTTGAAGACGAGAACGTGATCCACGTCGAAGGAACCGTGAACCCTAAACGGGATATTGAGACGATAGACCTTGAGTTGGTCTTAGCGGACATGGAAAGTGTGGAGAAACGAGCGGACCGTTCGTCTAAACTCTTAAAGACGAAGGATAAAAATGCTTTAGGCGAAATGGCACTTTTGGAACGTTTAAAGGAAGTCTTTAATCAGGGAAAAGGGGCGCGTTTTTTGACTTATACGGACGAGGAGCGCGCTATACTTAAGGGCTTTTCACTTTTGACGCTGAAACCTGTGCTCTATGTTGCGAATGTCAGTGAAGAGGGTCTCTCCACGGCGGAAGATAATCCCTATGTTCAACAAGTCATGGCGATTGCAGCGGAAGAGGGTGCTCAAGCCGTGGTGGTTTGTGCCCAGATTGAAGCGGAGATTGCAGAACTTGAAGAGGATGAGAAAGAGGTCTTCTTACAAGACTTAGGCCTCCAAGAGTCGGGATTAGACCATTTAATTCGGGTGGCCTTTGATTTACTCGGCCTTATGACGTTCTTTACGGCAGGGCCTTTGGAAGCGAAAGCCTGGACAATTCATCAAGAAACTAAGGCTCCTCAAGCGGCAGGGGTGATCCATACTGATTTTGAACACGGATTTATTCGGGCTGAAGTCGTTGGGTATAAGGATTTTGTGGCCAATAATGGGATGAACGGTGCTAGGGATAAAGGTTTAGTGCGCTTGGAAGGCAAAGAATATATTATGCGTGACGGAGACATTGTTCACTTCCGGTTTAATGTTTAAGGGAACATGAATTTTATAAAAAAGTTGCTTTTAAGGACAATGAATGGTATAATTTCTGCTTGTTAGACTAAATATTCCCTGCTCCGTTTAACGGGGCCGTTTAGTCCGGGGGGAGGTGCAAATATGAAAGCGTACGAATTACTTTATATCATCCGACCAGATCTCGATGAGGAAGCAACCACAGCACTGGTTGATCGTTTAAGTGGGCTCGTTGCCACAAATGGCGGCGACAACTTGACGGTTGAAAAGTGGGGTAAGCGTCGGTTAGCTTATGAAATTGAAGATTACAAAGATGGTCAATACATTCTGATGAACTTTGAAGGCGAAGGTCGTACATCGCAGGAAATCGAACGGGTTATGAAGATTTCCGAAGATGTCATCCGTTTCCTCACGGTTAGAAAAGATGACTAGAAGGATGGTGGGGCGTACATGTTGAATCGAGTCGTTTTGATTGGCCGATTAACCAAAGACCCCGAACTGCGTTACACGCCAAATGGTGTAGCGGTAACAAACTTTACATTAGCCGTTGAACGTAATTTTAAGAACGCTCAGGGTGAAAAGGAAACAGACTTCTTTTCATGTTCCGTGTTTAAACAACTTGCCGAACTTTGTGCGAACTACCTGGCCAAAGGAAAGCTTGCTTCAATCGATGGACGAATCCAAATTAGAACTTACAATGATAAGGACGGCCAAAAGCATTGGGTTACAGAAATCATCGGTGAAAATGTTCAATTCCTAAGTCCGAAGGATGGCGGGGATGGGAACGCGGAGTCACCGGCTAAAAATGGAAAAGGCTCGTTTGGACATGAAGTGAATTTGGATGATGACATCCCATTCTAAGTAAGGAAGGGGAGAATTAGTATGAAACGTGAACGAGGACGTCGCCCACGTAAGCGGGTATGCAGTTTTTGTGTCGATAAAATTGTGTCTATGGATTACAAAGAGACACATAAAGTACGTAAGTATGTTACGGATCGTGGCAAAATATTGCCGCGACGCATTTCAGGAAACTGTGCCATGCATCAACGTCAAGTGACATTATGTATCAAACGGGCTCGCAGTATTGCCTTGTTGCCATATAGCATAGAGTAAGAGAAGGGAGCGAGAGCTCCCTTCTTTATTTTACTAGTCAGAAAGTATAACTTTTTGTTATATACTTTTTGGAAGGTCCCTTCTCGCCATCACGGCGCCTTACCATCCTTGGTGGCGCTCTAATCAGAAACATCGTGTTTCAAGTCTTGGCTACAGGGACACTCGGCCACCCTTGGCCAGCGCATCAGTGCAACTAAGGCGACCGCCTCCGCTAGGCAAGTTTTCTATATTTTTAAGTTATTATAAGAGTTTGGTTAAATTTTCATCAGACTCCAGTGCAGGAGATTTGAAGGGTTATCACGAACTGTATTGCATAGTGTAAAATGGACTTTAGGAGGGGGCAACCCTGGAAAATTTAGAAGTTGATATTGTCAAGGGCTTAAGGGCCATTGATGAACTAAAAGTCAATTTAATTCAGGCGCAGTGGCTTATCCAGCATGGGACACTGAGCGGTTCAGAAGATGAGATGGTCAATGGATTGGCAGATCTTGTGGGCATGAGTTATTTGCTGGCACGGCGGTTGGGTTTTGACTTTTCCCGTCTGGATCGCATGCTTTTACAACGTCTTGAGGGATTAAAAAATACAGATGAAATGAATCTTGAAAAGCAGTGGGGAGATTTAAGCTTACTTTTAAGCTATCTTGCCCCTGAAGACTAAGCATAGGAGAATTGTAGAACATGCTGTTAAGAGATGAAGAGGTTTTGAACTTTTTAGCTAGTGCTATCCTAGTGACGTTTCCTTGGTTGGGAATCGTTTTGGGAACATGGGGCTTTATCTGGGGAGCGCTTATGTTACTCGCAGTGTTTTTGGTAGGCCGTCGAAGAGGGTTGCCAATAGCTGCGTTGTCGTTAATAATGGGCTATGTTGTTGTGTTGCTTATATATGGAGCAACAGCCTTCAACGTGATGAGCCTCGTTCCCTTGGCAGGACTATTAAGCGTTCTAGGTTGGCGGAGACATTGGCCAGTGCGTGTGACCTTCTTCTGGAGTGCTGCGTTGGCAGCAGCTTTAGGGACGATACCCACCCTTTCATTCATGGCGCAAGGGTTTAGTTCAGTCAACGTAAGTGACATGATTAATACGACAGTTCAACAATACCAAGCTTCGGGATTACTGACAGTCATGCAAGAGCAAGGGATCACAGAGGTGCAGATTCGTGATTTACTCAAACAAGGAATTCATATTTACTCTTTAATCCTTCCTAGTTTTGCTGCTCTAGGCGCCTTAGTTGAGTTCGGATTTGTTTTTTATTTTGTTAGAATCTGGTTTAAACATAGTGAGGGACGGATCCCGTTCACCCGTTGGCGTTTGCCTTGGTATGCAGTTTGGGGTGCCGTTTTAGGTCTTGCCTTTTATCTTTTAGGTGATCAATTTTCTTGGACAGCGTTACGTATACTCGGTATAAATTTAATGGTTATTTATGCAGCCTTAACCTTGGTGTTAGGGGTTTCAACGTTTGTGTATTTGTTGCAATCCCCTAAAATTCCTCGCTTTTTAAAGATCGCCTTGGTCTTGGCTAGTTTTTTTTATCTCTTCTTCAGTGTCGTCAGCCTAGTAATGTTTGGTTTGTTTGACCTAGTCTTTAATTTTCGTCGGTTACCAGAAGAAACGTAAGGAGGAATTCATATGAAGGTTATTCTTCAAGCAGATGTCAAAGGAACAGGTAAAAAGGGACAGGTTTTTGAAGTGGCTGATGGGTATGCTAGAAACTTTCTTTTACCTAAAAAATTAGCGGTTCCAGCGACGACTGGAAATGTACTGGATATCTCCCATAAGAAAGAACTCGAAGAGGGTCGAAAGGGAAGAGAAAAAGAAGCAGCTGTTGCCTTAGCGGATAAACTCAGTGCTCTGATGATTGAAGTTAAAACCAAGACGGGTGAAGGTGGGCGCTTGTTTGGTTCTGTCACCAGTAAGGAAATTGCAGACGGTCTCAAAAAGCAGCATGGGGTTGAAGTAGATAAACGAAAGATCGACATAAAGGAGCCGATTAAGGCTCTGGGAGACTATGAGGTCCATGTAAAAATACATCCTGACGTAATCGCCACACTAAAGGTTCGGGTTATTACGTTGTAAGTGACATCGTCCACAGATAACCTCTGAAAGTTAGAACCTCCAACCACGAAAGGGGACCCCTTAATGAAAGGGATTTTGACAAAATGGATAGATCATACGAATCCCGGTGATCGGTTAAACGATGAAGATGAGTGGAGCCGAGAAGTCGAGTCACTCTATGTTCTGCTTTCGAATTATTATGGAACAGACAAACTCGTGTTAAAAGCCAGCAAACTAGAAGCGCTTAGACTGATGCGATCTGGTGAATTGGTTGAACGAGTTGCGGGATTACGCAAAATTGTTTCTGATGATCCCACTGACCAGAAGATTCCTCAGATGGAGGAAGTTCCACAGCTTTTAGATGAGATTGAGGAACAGATTGCTGAACTCATTGCCAGGCGTTCTGTGGAAGAAAGGCTGGAACGGGTTGTTGCCGTGAAAATGCAGGAACGGCATGAGGATTACGTTAAAGAAATTAAGATTCAAGTGCTTAAAGAGACGTCTGGACCGGAAAATGCTCAAACGCTCAGAAAGCTTGCCATCCTTGAAACGATGAAAACTATCTCGCTAAAGCGTTCCGCCTTTGATGTCTTACGTCCACAGACTGTGGAAGAAATTAAAGGACAAGAAGGGGCAATGCAGGCCTTACTTGCCAAGTTAGCGACCCCCTACCCGCAACATATTTTGATGTATGGTCCTCCGGGAGTCGGGAAAACTTCGGCAGCCCGGGTCGCTTTAGAAGCGGTTAAGAACCACCCACATTCCCCCTTTGCCAAAGCCGCCCCGTTTATCGAAGTGAATGGCACGACGCTTAGGTGGGATCCCAGGGATGTCACCAATCCTTTATTGGGCTCCGTTCACGACCCAATATACCAAGGGGCTAAGCAAGACTTGGCAGATACGGGTATACCGGAACCGAAAATGGGGCTGGTGAGCGAGGCGCACGGAGGCATTCTCTTTATTGATGAAATAGGGGAAATGGATCCCTTGCTCTTGAATAAATTGCTTAAAGTGCTCGAGGATAAACGCGTATCCTTCGATTCTTCGTATTATGATCCGAGTGACCCCCATGTTCCACAGTGGATTAAGACAATATTTGATGAGGGAGCACCGGCTGATTTTGTTCTTGTTGGAGCCACCACACGGGACCCTTCAGAGCTCAATCCAGCGCTTCGTTCCCGCTGCTCAGAGGTGTTTTTTTCACCGCTGGAGCCGGGAGATGTTCAGCACATAATCCGTCAAGCTGCCGAAAAACTGGAGGTGGTCTTGGACGATGATGTTCCTGAAATTATCAGTGAATATGTGATTGAAGGACGCAAAGCAAATAGTATTCTAACCGATGCCTACGGTCTGGCAAGGTATCGTAACCCAAATCAAGAAAACGTTCGAGTGACCAGCACGGATGTTTATGAAGTCCTGCGCTCGGCTCGATTGACGCCCTATATTTTTCGAAAAGTCCAACCGGGCTTGGAAGTTGGAAGAATCTTGGGGCTGGGGGTCTCTGGATTTTTGGGTTCTGTGCTGGAGATCGAGGCGATTACCTTTGCTGGGCGGGATGGGAAAGGAACGTCTCGTTTTAATGAAACGGCTGGCAGTATGGCAAGAGATGCTGTATTTAATGCCACAGCGGTTATTCGTACACTGACAGGTGAGGATTTGCACAATTACGATGTGCATGTCAATGTCATTGGCGGAGCAAAAATAGACGGTCCCTCAGCGGGCTTGGCCACAACACTGGCAATTTATAGCGCTTTGAAAAAGCAGCCGCTGCTTCAAGATGTTGCCGTCACCGGGGAAATCTCCATTCAAGGTAAAGTGAAACCTGTGGGAGGTATTTACGAAAAGATTTTCGGAGCAAAGCAGGTAGAAGTCCGCAAAGTCTTAATTCCGCTGGAAAATATGGCGGATATACCTCAAAGCTTGCATGGCATTGAAGTGGTGGGTGTAAGTACGATCGAAGAGGCGATGAGGCACGTTTTTAAAGATTCAAGAGTTTAGGGGCCTTGCAATAGAGCGCGGGTACGACCGGGAGGAGATAGGATATGGAACTAATAAAAGTTCCACCACAGAATTTAGAGGCCGAACAGGCGGTCTTAGGGGCGATGATGCTCGAACCAGAGGTCGGAAGTTCTGTCTTTGAAATGCTTCAACCGGAAGACTTTTACAGGGATAATCACCGTTTAATTTTTTCAGCAATTCGAGACCTCTTCGAAAAAGGAGATCCCGTTGACCTAGTCAGTGTTGCAGAAATTTTACGTCAGCAGGGTCGTCTGGAACAGGTCGGCGGCATTGCAACGATCTCTGCGATCGCCAGGTCTGTCCCTTCAGTAGCTAATGTGGAATATTATTCAAAACTAGTGACAGAAAAGGCGCTTCTTCGTCAGCTCATTCGCGCGACAAGCAGTATCCAAGAGCGGGGCTATGAGCCAGGAGAAGAGGCTCATGTTCTGCTGGAGGAAGCAGAAAAACTCATTCTTGACCTTTCACGTCGACGTGTAAAGGATGGCTTTAGCTTCATTCGCGACGTTCTCTTAGAAACATTTGAAAAAATTGAATATTTATATGCTAATAAAGGAAACATCACGGGTGTTCCGACCTTTTTCACGGAATTAGACCGGATGACTTGTGGGTGGCAGTCCTCGGATTTGGTGATCCTTGCCGCACGTCCGTCTATGGGAAAAACGGCCATGGTTTTAAACATGGCTCAAAATGCGGCAGTGCGTGCTAAGGTACCCGTCGCTATTTTCAGCTTGGAGATGTCCAAGGAGCAGTTGGTGCAACGGATGCTTTGTGGGGAAGCAATGGTTGATCAACAGCGAGTTAGAACCGGAGAATTACTGGATACAGATTGGCCAAAGCTGACTCAAGCGGTGGGCCCTCTTTCAGATGCTCCGATCTTTATTGATGATACGGTGGGGATCAGCCTGGTTGAGCTCCGTTCTAAGGCTCGTCGCCTGAAAGTGGAACATAATTTGGGGATGATCGTGATCGATTATCTTCAATTGTTGTCAGTGGGTAAAGGAAAAAAAACAGAAAGCAGACAGCAAGAGGTTGCTCAAATTTCCAGAACGCTCAAAGGGCTTGCTCGAGAGTTGAAAGTTCCCGTCATTGCTTTGTCCCAACTCAATCGGGGTGTTGAGCAACGACAGGACAAACGACCGATTATGTCTGATTTGTTAGAATCTGGAGCGATTGAAGCCGACGCTGATCTGATTGCTTTTATCTATCGGGATGAGTATTACAATCATGACTCTGAGAAGAAAGGCATTGCTGAGTTAATCATTGCGAAACACCGAAATGGCCCGGTAGGAACCGTTGAATTGGGATTTCTTAAAGAATTTACGAAATTTGTCAACCTCGAACGTCAACATCAAATGTCTTAGACAATCCCCTTGCTGAAATTCTTGGCTGGGGGGATTTTTATGTTATTGATGAAATAAGCAGGCTGGAGTCATAATAAGTTTAATAATTTGTCGAATGTTTTTTGTATATTATTATTTATTGTTCGATTTAGAATTGACAAGAACGTGGAGGATTGTTAAAATGTATTTGTTTGTGGCTAGAGGTTTTTTGCCGGTGGGTAATAGAAAACAACTCTAGGAGGGTTACCATTGAAACATGAGGTTGATGTCTTAATCATAGGGGCTGGTCCTGCAGGAATTTTTACGGCTTTAGAGTTATCAAAGCTCAATCATGAGTTGAAGATTCTTATTGTAGATAACGGGCGTACGATTGAAAAACGGAAATGCCCTGCCCGAGCGACAGGCGTTTGCGTGGGGTGTAACCCTTGCGCTATTACCAGAGGTTGGTCGGGTGCAGGGGCCTTCAGTGACGGGAAATTGTCTTTGAGTCCTGCAGTCGGGGGTCGTCTCACGGAATATATGAAAGAAGAACAAGCTCAGGAACTGATTGATTATGCGGATTCTATTTATCGGCGGTTCGGAGCACAAGAAAAAGTGTATGGTTTAGATACGCGTCGGGTTGAAGAACTTCAATACGAGGCCTCACGTCATAATATTCAGCTGATTCATTGCCCAGTGCGTCATTTGGGAACCGAATTGGCTTATGATGTGTTAAAGGGTATGTATGAGCATCTTATGAGCAACACGAACACAACCTTTTGGGAACTTGCTGAGGTAAAGAATATTTTAGCTGGACCAGAAGGAGCAATCGGGGCGACGATTCAACGACGGGACGAAGATGAACTGGATGAAGTGTTTGCGAAGTATGTGGTGGCTGCCCCCGGAAGAGGGGGCGCAAACTGGCTGTCTGAGCAGACCAAACGCTTAGGCGTCGTTACAGAAAACAATGAAGTGGACATCGGAGTGCGGGTTGAAGTACCAAACTCGATTATGGATCATTTGACGAAGGATCTGTATGAGGCTAAGCTGGTTTATTATTCCGACACTTACGACCTGAAAACACGAACCTTTTGTGTGAATCCAGGTGGTGTTGTTTCTGAGGAACATTACGATGGGGACATTGCCGTGGTGAACGGGCATAGCTATGCTGATCCCGCAAAAAAAACTAAAAATACAAACTTTGCTTTATTGGTTTCAACTCGTTTCACTGAGCCTTTTCATCAACCCATTGAATATGGACGTTATATTGCTCGGCTTGCGAACATGTTAACCGGCGGTGGTGTAATGGTTCAGCGTCTGGGGGATCTGCTCAAGGGTAGGAGAACGACTGAAAGCCGTCTGCGTAAATCAACAACGATACCTACGCTTCTTTCTGCAGTTCCAGGAGACCTAAGTTATGTCTTGCCGGAACGGTACCTGACGTCCTTGATTGAAACGCTAAAGGCCTTTGACAAGATTGCGCCAGGCCTCTATTCGAAAAATACGTTGCTCTATGGTGCTGAGGTTAAGTTCTATTCTTCTAAAGTTAAAGTAGACTCGAACTTTGAAACAGCGATTCCCCGCCTCTATGCAATTGGTGATGGAGCGGGTATTACCCGCGGCTTGATGCAAGCGTCGGCCACCGGTATTGTTGTGGGTCGGGACATCGTAACTAAGTCAGGGAGTGAAGAAGTTGCTCGATAGATATACTCACCCTGAAATGGGAAAGTTATGGCGAGAGGGTTATGAATATGAACGCTGGTTGGAAGTTGAACTAGCGGTCGCTGAGGTGATGGCTAAACGGGGAGAAATACCTCAGGAAGCGATAGAAGAAATCCGTGCGAAGGCAAAAGTAAACCCTGAGAGGGTCTTGGAAATTGAGGCAGTGGTGCGTCATGATCTGATCGCATTTTTGCAAGCGGTGGTGGAGGAAATCGGGGAAGCGGGAAAATTCCTTCATCTTGGATTAACGTCTTCAGATGTAAAGGATACCGCCTTAAGCCTTGTATTAAGAGATTCCGGGCGTTTGCTGAAGAGAGACCTAAGAGCGTTTCGAGACGCCTTGGTTGTTCGCGCCTTGGAGAGTAAATATACCGTGATGGTCGGGCGAACGCACGGGATTCATGCCGAGCCACTGACGTTTGGCTTGAAGCTCGCTTTGTGGATTGCTGAAATCGACCGTCAAGATGAACGTCTGGATCAAGCGATTGCTTCAGTCAGCGTTGGAAAGATTTCAGGGGCGGTAGGGACTTATGCGAATGTTGCACCGAAAGTGGAAGAAGCGGTCTGTGAGCACTTAGGGTTAGCGACAGCGCTCATAAGTAATCAAATATTGCAACGGGACCGGCATGCCCACTTTATGACCACTCTGGCGTTAATTGGAGGGTCACTTGAGAAAATCTCAACAGAGATTCGCAATTTACAGCGAACTGATATTTTGGAAGTTGAAGAACCCTTCGCGGAGGGCCAAAAAGGATCCTCAGCGATGCCGCATAAACGCAACCCGATTGTTTGTGAACAGGTAGCGGGAATGTCACGCCTTCTGCGTGGCAATGCTTTGGCAGCTATGGAGAATATGGCGCTTTGGCATGAACGTGATATGACCCATTCCTCTGTGGAACGGGTTATACTACCAGATAGTTGCATTCTCTTAGATCATATGCTCCGTCAGATGACTCGAGTGATTTCTGGGCTTAAGATCCGTGCGGATCAGATGAAGAAAAATCTCCAACGGACGTTTGGACTGACGTCTTCTCAGCGAGTTCTATTGGCCTTAGTGGAACACGGATGTATGAGAGAAGAGGCCTATGCTTGGGTTCAACAGGATGCTTTTCAAGCCTGGGATCACGGGATTGATTTCATTGAGGTCGTCTCAGCCGATGCTCGTGTACTAAACTACCTGAGCAAAGAAGAGATTCAGGGTTTGTTTGATTTAAAATATCATCTGGGGCACGTGGATGATATATATAAACGACTAGGATTAGAAAGATAGGAGGAATCATCAAATGGCAGCTGTCATATTAATTGGTTCTCAATGGGGCGATGAAGGAAAAGGTAAGATCACGGATTTCTTGGCAGAAAAGGCCAACATGGTTGTCCGTTGCCAAGGTGGAAATAATGCAGGTCATACAGTGGTTGTGAAGGGAGAAGAGTTTAAGCTTCACCTGATTCCTTCGGGGATCCTGTATTCAGACAAGACCTGTGTCATTGGCAATGGTGTCGTGATTGATCCCAAGGTTTTGTTAGAGGAACTAGGTTACCTTGCTAAGCGGGGAATTAAGACGGGACAATTGCTGATTAGTAGCAATGCCCATGTTATTATGCCCTACCACCGTGTTCTTGATGGTTTAGAAGAAGAAGCGCGTGGTGAGCAGAAAATTGGGACGACGAAACGTGGTATCGGTCCTTGCTATATGGATAAGGCGTCGCGGATTGGAATTCGCATCATTGACCTGTTGGATAAAGATGAATTTGCAGCCAAGCTTCGTCAAAATTTAGTTCAAAAAAATAACTTATTCGTGAAGGTCTATGGCCATGAAGCGCTTAAATTTGAGGATATCTATGAAACCTACTTGGGTTATGCCGAACAAATTCGTGCGATGGTGACCGATAGTTCACTGGCCATTGACCAGATTATTAGCTCAGGCGGTAAAGTTCTGTTCGAAGGCGCTCAGGGGACTTTACTGGACATTGATCATGGGACTTACCCGTATGTGACATCTTCTAATCCAATTGCAGGTGGCGCTTGTATCGGAGCAGGTGTCGGACCAACCCGTATTGATCGCGTGGTGGGCGTTATAAAAGCCTATACTACGCGCGTCGGAGAAGGCCCTTTCCCAACTGAACTTCTGGATGAGACAGGAGAACAAATGCGGGCCAATGGACAAGAGTTCGGAACGACGACTGGTCGTCCACGTCGCTGCGGTTGGTTTGACGCTGTCATTGCGCGCTATGCCGTGCGAGTGAGTGGAATTTCTGATTTCGCCGTGACGAAACTTGATGTCCTTACAGGGTTTGATACCCTGAAAATCTGCGTGGGATATCGTGTGGGTGAAGAAATTATCCGAGAATTCCCCCAAAGTCAAAAGATCTTTAAGCAGTCGCAACCAGTTTATGAGGAAATGCCCGGTTGGAAGGAAGACTTGACGGATGTTCGTCGCTTTGAGGACTTACCAGAGGCCGCTAAAAATTATATACACAGAATTGAAGAACTGACCGGCGTGCCGGCAACGTTGGTCGCAATTGGACCAGGCCGTGAACAGACCATCGTACGCGGCGAGATATTTTAGAGTGTTCGCATTGGCGCAGATAAAGAAGTTTAAGCAAAGAGCTTGACTTATGCAACACTTTCGTGTAATATTTAAATTCGTGGTGTGATTATTTGGGCCATTAGCTCAGTTGGCTAGAGCACCTGACTTTTAATCAGGGTGTCCCGCGTTCGAGTCGCGGATGGCTCACCATTTCATGACACATTTAGGCCCGTTGGTCAAGCGGTCTAAGACACCGCCCTTTCACGGCGGTTACACGGGTTCGAATCCCGTACGGGTCACCATAGTCGTTTGCCTCGGTAGCTCAGTCGGTAGAGCAGAGGACTGAAAATCCTCGTGTCGGCGGTTCGATTCCGTCCTGAGGCACCATTCATAGACTTGACGAATCTTGGAAGCTTGTCTATAATGAATCATAAGTTTGGGTTATTATGCGGACGTGGCTCAGCGGTAGAGTATTGGCTTCCCAAGCCGAGGATCGCGAGTTCGAATCTCGTCGTCCGCTCCATCAGTCGTATCAAGGACTTTCAGTTTTTCACGCTTGGAAAACGAGGGTCCTTTTTGTATTGTCTGAGGTGACCTGAACGTGATATCTCAGGTTATGGTACTAATAATTAAGAGGATGTCTCAAAATAGTGGCTAAGGGATTCCTGAAAAGATAGCTCCTTCTCACCATTTAGACAAAAATAGCGTGTAAAATCAACTTGCAATATTGTTGATTTTACACGCTTACTAACTTTTAGGAACAGCACCGTCAAATTAGAGACTGAGGTCAAGTTGTGATGTCAAAAAAACTAAATATAATTTTATTCAATCCTGTCATCATTTTCCTTGTTGAGAGGTTTCATAGAAGGCTGATGTTTTTGTTGAATGCTTATGACTCCAAGCACCACCCACCGTCCGAATATAGCTAATCCGAAAATCATACCAAAGCTGTAGAAATAATTCCAATTGTACAACTTTAGAAAGCCAAGCATTGATAATATCGGGAAGAAGACAAAAGAAATAATCCCAGTGGCGACACCCGACCATACAAGGAACTTCTTCCAGGAGTGACAATATTGATAGACCACCATCAAAGCCAGCGGGGTCAGGGTGAAATCATGCAGAAACGGGCTAGGGTATAAGGGTGTTTCGCGAATGTCGTAACTCCAAAGAGCTGTGTTGGTGCCGGAAATATCCATCACCGCCCGCTGTATTGCTACGAACGCCCCGAATAAGAGTATTTGGGATAACCTCTGTTTGTCTACTATGACCCACCAGATCGTATATGAAATGGCAATGAGGGCGATGAGACTCCACCATTGAATTGAGAACAGCGTCTGTGTTTTCCATTGGGTATAACTTAAATTCCACAGTTCAAGTCTAAGTTGATGAATGATATCTCCAGTCGTCATGGGAGCCTCCTTAAGTACAATAAGAACTTTAAATTAGTTTTCCCAAGAGAGAAGTATTATATGCGGCGTAGTGGGCCACTGATTTTAAGAGGAGGTACTTCTAAAATTGAAGTACCTCCTCTTATAGTTTGCGAACAGACTAAAAAATATCAGTTAAGAAATTCGGAAACAAGGTTGATACAAGTAAAAGCGTGGTGAGGAAAATTAGAACAGCGGTGAAGGTCCAGGCGATGACATTGAAAAATCGCGTATTTGCATACTCACCCATAATGCTTTTCTTGCTAGCAATCAGGACCATGAAGATGAGAATGGGGGGCAAAAGTACCCCATTAACGACTTGAGTCGTCAACATGACGTGATACAAGGACAAATGGGGCCATAAGACGACAGCGGCGCCTAATACGATGAGGACCGTATAGAGCCCAAAGAACACCGGGGCTTCTTTACGTGATTTACTGATGCCGTGTTCAAAGCCAAAGGCTTCACAGACGGCGTAAGCGGTACTTAAGGGAAGGACAAACGCAGCCAACATAGAGGCGCCGAGCAAGCCAAAGCCAAAGAGCAAACTGGCATATTCCCCAGCTAAGGGTTTTAACGCGAGGGCAACATCTTTAGCCGTTTCAATGGGTATCTTATGGGCGTAGAGCGTTGCAGCTGTGGAGACAATAATAAAGAAGGCAATGAAGCCAGTGAAAAAAGTCCC
The DNA here is from genome assembly GCA_002413075.1 of Desulfosporosinus sp. UBA5188. GTDB lineage: Bacteria > Bacillota > Desulfitobacteriia > Desulfitobacteriales > Desulfitobacteriaceae > Desulfosporosinus. The sequence continues at coordinate 23,957 of DHWG01000187.1, forward strand.
AATTAGAACATCCCAGCGCGTATAACGATAATCCTGGGCGGTGATTCCCTTATCAACCACAGAAGATTGGACATAGAACTGTCCCCAGGGAGTAATGGTTGTGCCGATCACCCCTATGGCCATCAGTAGAAAAGCTGGGGTTCCGGAAAACGACGGGGTAATAGAGTGGACGAGGACCTCCGGCCAGGGCGGTTTGACCATAATACCAGAGATGACATAGCTAAAAAAACTCAAGCAGAGCAGTAAAAGTATTTTCTCTATTTTCCCATAATCCGTTTTGATGACAAGCCACCATATGAGAGCGGCCATGGCGGGTACGGAAATGTATTTGGTAATCCCAAAGATTTCAAAACTTGTAGCGATTCCGGAAAACTCAGAGACAGTGGTTCCCAGATTGGCAATCAGGAGGACACTCATGGCAAAGAAAGTCCACTTCACACCGTAATGTTCCCGGATTAAGTCCGACAGACCACGACCCGTTACAGCGCCCGTGCGCGCGGAGATCTCTTGAGCGATCGCTAATAGCACCGTGCTGATAAGCATCGTGAAGATGAGGGAATAGCCGTACTTAGCACCCGCAGCGGCATACGTAGCAATTCCACCCGCATCATTATCAGCGAAAGCAGTGACGATTCCAGGACCCATAACGGCGAAGAACAAGGCGAATCGTTCTTTAAAGTTCATTCGCTATGCCCTCCCTTTGCCTGACGGCGTCGGGCAATCAAATTGGTGTGACTTTCTACATGGGGGCGTTCTGGCATTAATAGCTCCAAAACATCATCCACCGTGATGATTCCTAAGACTTGATCTCGATCGTTGACAACTGGCACCGCTAGTAAACCATATTTATGGATGATGTCGGTCACCTTTTCGTGATCGTCATACGGGGATATCTTAACGATCTTGCTATGCATTAATTCTTTTAAAGGCGTCTCAGGGGAAGCGATGATCAGTTCTCGTAGAGAAAGAACGCCTTCGAGAATTTCTTGTTCGTCCACCACGTAAAGATAATAAATTGTTTCCGCTTCAGGAGCGAGTCGTCTGATTTCCACAATCGCTTGTTCAGCGGTTAGCCAGAACGGTAAACCAACATATTCGGTGGTCATCAGTGAACCAGCGGTGTCGTCTTCATACTGCATTAATTCACGAACATCTTCCGCATCGTCAGATTCCATCAGGCGAAGAAGTTCCTCAGACTTGGCAGAGGACAACTCACCCAAGATATCAGCCGCTTGGTCCGCGGGCATTTCTTCTAGGATGTCAGAAGCCCTGTCCTCATCCATCTGATTAATCATCTCGACCTGCGTATCCAATTCCATCTCTGTTAAGGCGTCTATGGCTTGTTGAGAATCGAGAACATCGAGGAAATTAGCCCTTTGTTTATAGTCCATCTCTTCAATAATGTCGGCAATGTCAGCTGGGTGAAGTTGGCGAAGTTGTTCTTTCTCTCGAGTAAGCTGAAGGGACGACGTGCGGCTTTCAATCGGTTTGATATACTGGCAACCCACAAATTTATTTTCGATCCGACTGAGTAAGAACTCAACGCCTAACCTGCGGAATAAACCGCGTACACCGATATCTACCGCGACTAAAACCATAAATTGATGATCCTCATGGGATACCCAGGACAAGGAAATGTCATTCACCCGGACTAGTCTTGATCCTTCTAAGTCAATAATCTGTTTATCTAACAGCCATTTGCCTATAAACGTTTCATCATCATGCAGCGGGCACGTCAAGAGCGGATCAAAAGAGGCATTGAGACGCAGCCCTGTTGAATCCCAGGAAACAACCCACTCGATGGGAATGAGGGCAGCGATCGCTTTAGCATAGCGAATGCCAGTGACTTGGGGAGAAACACTGTCCCAACGGATCGCCATGTCATACAAGCGACCAATACGACGTCCTTTGGCATCCCAGATTGGTTTATTTGACAACTGACTGAAATAAAATTCTCCTAAAACTTTTAAGTCATTCATTTATTTTCCTCCCTTGAGTGACGGAGTCTGGCGCCTACTGTCAAAATGACTCTGTCTGGTATGAATTGAACTATGATTGCGCATGTAATCAGGATAAGGTCCAGAATCCATAAAACCACCTCCTTAGTTTACTCAAAATACGGTAGACAATAAGTAGATAAAATAAAAAGACTTCTATAGCAAATAGAAGGTCTATAAACACACGTTATGGACCTCCCTACTCGTTGAGCTTTAGCACTGCATAGCGTAGAGTTTTCTCAGCCACCTTAAGTAAAACCTTATGCCGGTAGTACCTGTTATACCCAATTGGTGTCTCTCGACATTTCTGGGCAGTGGCCTATGTTTATGCAGGAGCCTCACCTAACAGAGATTTAGAACTAGTACACTTCATTATATGTATAATGAAGCAAATTCGTCAACATTTTCACCAATAGTTTTTTACAAAGTGGTATAAGGGTGGATCCGCTTTTATCTTTATTACTTAGAAATGGCAATAATCAATCATCTGGACGAGGTTGTACTTTGCCTTTTTCGCGGTCCATGTGTTATAATTTAAACTGAATTAAATGACGTGAGTATCGAGAGGAGGGTGTTTTAATGGCAAAACACATTCAGACCATAGTGAGAGCAAACCTAAGTGCAACGGTGAAGACCGGAGGGTGTGGCAAGTGTCAGACCTCTTGCCAATCAGCTTGTAAGACGTCGTGCACGGTTGGGAACCAAGTGTGTGTTAAATAAACGTTTGGCTATATCGAACATAGGATGACAGAACCCACCCGCATAGGGTTGGGTTCTGTTCTATTTAATTGACACGTGAGAAGGAGAGAAGCTAGATGTTCAATAACTTTAATATTAAAGGATATCGCATTAAGAAAAATGTTCATAGCTACCACCAAGGAAATTTATGGATTGCTCATGATGTTAATTCCGGATCGTTGCATCTTCTGGATGAGGGGACATTTGAGGTCATAAAGGCTTGTGAGGCTTTGCAAGAGATGGACAAGGACATTACGCTAGAGGCGGTGAACCAGGTCCTTAGTCAAGCCGGAAGCAAAGCGCTTGTGGTAGAAGAAATTACAGGGATTTTTAACGAATTAGAGGAACTCTGGAAGGAAGGAACGCTGTTCTCCGAAGAAACGGAGGAAGTAACCCTGAATTATCCCGCGAAACCAATCATCAAAGCAATTTGTCTCCATGTGGCCCATGATTGTAACCTGCGCTGCAAATATTGTTTTGCAGGGACTGGAGCCTTTGGTGGCAGCAGGACGCTCATGGATTTTGAAACAGGTAAAAGAGGAATTGACTTTGTTTTAGAGTCATCAGGGCATCGAAATCATTGCGAAGTTGACTTCTTCGGCGGGGAACCGCTTCTGAACTTTAAAGTGGTTAAGGAACTGGTTCAATACGGAAGAAAAGC
>DHWG01000187.1:27521-45187 GCA_002413075.1 Desulfosporosinus sp. UBA5188
TATGCGGCCATACGCTGATGGTCGGGGAAGTTACGCTAAAGTTACCCCGCTATTTAAACAGTTTGCAACAAAACGTCCGGAAAGTTCACCCTACGCGGTAGGGACTTATTACTACGTTCGTGGCACGTATACACATTTTAATTTGGATTTCGATCGTGATGTTTTGCACATAGCAGATTTAGGGTTGCTTCAGATTTCCATGGAACCGGTGGTCGCAGGGCCGAAGGATGCTTATGCTTTTCAGGAAGGAGACTTGAAGAAGATTCGAGAGTCGTATGATCGCCTCGGTGAAGAACTTTTAGAGCGCCGAGCCCAAGACAAATCGTTCAATTTCTTTCATTTTAATGTCGCGTTAGACCAGGGGCCCTGTTTAATTAAACGTCTTTCTGGCTGTGGTGCTGGTCACGAGTATGTGGCAATTTCTCCAGAGGGAGATCTCTATCCATGTCATCAGTTTGTGGGTCAAGCTAAATATAAAATGGGTTCACTTTATGACAAGAATCCTTATCAACTTAAAGCTGATTTGGTCCATGACTTTCGCGCAGCAAATGTGTATGCCAAATCGTCTTGCAGAGAGTGTTGGGCACGTTTTGCATGCAGCGGAGGGTGTCATGCGGCAAATGTTGCCTTCACCAACAAACTGACGGAGGTTTATACCTTGGGTTGTGAGCTGCAGAAAAAACGTTTAGAAGTAGCATTTTATGTAAAAATTCACGAAATTCAGCATAATACGGTCTCAGAGCCGAAGCAGGAAGTTCGCTGTTAGCAAGAGTGATGAATCGAATAAAATAGTAGGATATTTAGTTGGATGGTTTGAAAAGACATGTTACAATGGAACTTGGTATTATATGGTTAAGGGGGAGAGCCGTTTGAACAAGAAAACGCAACGTGTTTATGCTATAATTCTTACTGTTCTTATTAGTATTGCCATGATTGGTTCAGGATTTCTTGGGTATTTTGTTAGTGGGAGTAATTCACCCGCCGATTCGGCTTCAAATAAGGCGGCTACGGCTACCGCAGAGTACCAAGCTAAAAAAGTGCGCATCGAGGCTATGGTTAAGCAAGCTAAGTTAGATCCCGGGAATATAGCCTTGCAAACGGCTTTAGGAAATGAATACTATGACGCGGGAGTGGCAGCAGAACAGGTTGCGCCGACTGAGACAGCAGAGAATTACAAACATGCGGTTGAGGCTTATCAGAACGTCTTAAAAACAAATAAAGACCCTAATATTATGGTGGATTTGGCAACGGCTGCCTTTAAAAGTGGGGATAATGATCTAGCAGAAAAGAGTTTTAAAGAAGCATTAGCCCTTAAACCAGATCACCTGAATGGGTTAGTCAATTATGGGATTTTCCTAGCCAATGTGAAAAATGACTTGCCAGGCGCTATCCTTCAGTGGGAGAAAGCTCAGTCTTTTGCAACGAGCAATACAGAAAAAGACGATATTAAAGCTCTTATAAATCAAGCGCAAACAGCACTCAAGACGACACCAGCAGCAAACGGAAGTTCAAACCCCAACCCGGCCTTAAACAATCCGACCGGAAAGTAAACACGTTCAACTAAAGTTGAACCGAAGCAGAGCAACGAGGTACCATTTGTAGACGTGGGGGTCTAACGATTGGAAAAATAGTCCTGAACGACACCTGGAGGAACAAGACATGCATTTTACGACCTTAGCAAGCGGAAGTTCAGGCAACGCAATTCTTGTCGGAGACGACAACCGACATTTACTGGTGGATTGTGGGATCAGTGGGAAGAGCCTATTATATAATCTTTCCCTGGTAAACATTGCAGACTCAGAAATTGAAGGAATTGTGGTCACCCATGAACATGTGGACCATATCCGTGGAGTGGGTGTGCTTGCCCGCAAATTTAAAATACCCATCTATGCCACAAAGGGGCTTTGGGAAGTCATGAGTCCTTTACTAGGAAAGCTTGACGAAAACCAACATAGGGTTGTTCAAGAATCATTTTCTTGTGCAGGGCTTGATGTTCTGCTTTATCCTACGTCGCATGATAGTCGAGAAAGCTACGGATTAAAGGTCTCGCGACCCAAACGTAAGGATAAGCAGAACTTGGCGGTGGGTATTGCTACAGACAGTGGAACGATTACAGAAGCAATGCATCGTCATTTGAAAGGGTGTGACGCCTTTGTCGTGGAGGCTAACTATGATGATCAGATGCTAAAGTTTGGGTCGTATCCAGCGTATCTAAAGAGACGAATTGGGGGACAATACGGGCATCTTGAAAATAAGCAGTTAGCTGAAGGACTCAAAGAATGGATGACAGAAAACACGCAACGAGTTGTGCTGGCCCATCTAAGCAAAGAAAATAATACTCCGGAAATTGCGTTAGCTACGGTGTTGCGAATTCTGAGAGATTCAGATAGATCAAGAGAGTATGGGGATGTGCAGGTGCAGGTGGCCCCTCGACATTCGCCACATGAACTGATCGTGCTGAAAGAATAATAGTCTGAGGAGGAGTCATGAGCTATTATAATGACAAAAACAATTATTCACGCAGAAGAGGCGGTTTCTTTTCAACGGTTGCTGTCGCTTTAATTAGTGCCTTGCTGGGAGGGGTCATCGCGGTGGCGGTGGTTCCAGCCATATACGGAACGAAACAACAAGCACCCACGAATCAAGTGGTTTTAAATGGTGGACCAACGACTCCGGCCATCAACAATGAGGGCACCACTAATTTTCCAGTTGCTCAGATTGCAAAAGTCACTGGCCCAGCTGTTGTGGGGATTGCTAATTTTAAGGCTACAGGCGCTATTTTCGGTGGAAGCGCACTCACTGAAGTGGCAAGTGGGTCTGGCTTTATCATTGATGCCCAACATGGCTACATCGTTACGAATAACCATGTCGTTGTCGGGGCTGAAAAAATTGTTGTGAGTTTGGCCGATGGCCGAAATATTGACGCAAAACTGGTGGGGGCCGATCCACGTACAGACTTAGCGGTTGTTCAGATTGCCGATACAAAAAACCTTATTGCTACGAAACAGGGAGATTCTTCGAAGCTACAAGTCGGTGAACCCGTTGTTGCAATCGGGAATCCTGGAGGACAAGAATTTGCGCGCTCCGTGACGACCGGCGTTATTTCGGCAACGAATCGGATCTTAGATATCGAGGGTGAAGCAAGTTTTAACCTGATTCAAACCGATGCGGCCATTAACCCTGGAAACAGTGGTGGGCCACTTGTGAATTACCAGGGAGAAGTGATAGGGATTAATTCCGCTAAGAATCAGGAAGCTGGATTTGAAGGGATGGGTTTTGCCATCCCGATGTCGGACGCCTTGCCGACGATTACTCAACTGATAGAAAAAGGATATGCAAGTCATCCAGGTCTTAATGTTCAAATCGATCCTCGGTATACGGCAGAATATGCTAGTCAAAAAGGGTCACCACCTGGGGCCTATGTTGCTAAAGTTACGGCTGGCGGACCGGCTGAAAAGGCAGGGATCCGTGTAGCAGATGTCTTGACGAAGATTAATGGTAAAGACATTAAGAGCTCACTAGGTTTAACCCATGAGTTGTTCAAGTATAAGCCAGGGGACAAGGTGACCGTCACAATTTTCCGTGAGAACAAGACAATGGACGTTTCAATTGAACTTGTGGAAATCAAGTCACAATAAGCAGGACTTCACGAGAATTGTTACGACAATCACAAAAAAGGAGGCATAATGCCTCCTTTTTTGTACTAGACAGAAAGTATAACTTTTTGTTATATACTTTCTGGGAGGTCCCTTCTCGCCATCACGGCGCCTTTCCATCCTTGGCCAGCGCATCAGTGCAACTAAGGCGACCGCCTTCTCTGACTTGGTGCTAGCCAAGTTGTCTTTATATCAAGGGTGATTAATGATCTTTTCACGCAACCTTATGACCGGGGCTGATTTTATAAGCAGCTTTAAATTGAAGAATTTCTTGTATAGTTACATTACCAAACAAGGCGGTTAGTAATTTCAGATCTGAAATTTTCCCCGATATAGCCATTATATTCCTCCTAAGACGCTGAGATTCTCCATTGCAACTTTTTTACTTATTCCAATTATATCCAAAATTAACCCATCTTAGACTAATATAATTAGGGAAGAACAATTATTATTTAACCCGTTAATGAAGCAGTTCGTCTTAGTCTATTATGGGAGCAATGATCACTTGAGACATTGGAAATTGCTTTGGATTATAGAGCTTTAAGGTATTTAAGGGTGTAAAGTTGATCTCTCGCCAGGTATGCGGTATGATTTAGGGCAAGGGTAAATTGGCAAATACAGGATCAGAGTTGGAAGAAAGGTTGATAACTGATGGAAAACAAGCCCACTTCAAATTTCCTGAGGAATATTATCATGGAAGATCTAAAGTTAGGTAAAGTTGATCACATTATCACGCGGTTCCCTCCGGAACCCAACGGCTATTTACATATTGGACATGCTAAATCGATTATTCTTAACTTCGAATTGGCCCATGAATTCAAGGGAAAGACCCATTTGCGTTTTGACGACACTAATCCGGCGAAAGAAGACACGGAATACGTGGAATCTATCAAGGCAGACGTCGAATGGTTAGGGTATGAATGGGACGAGTTGTTCTTTGCCTCAGACTATTTTGAGGAAATGTGCAACCGAGCCGTGTTACTTATTAAAAAGGGCAAAGCGTATGTTTGTGATTCCACCGCAGAGGAAATACGAAAAATGCGTGGATCGTTAACAGAAGCGGGTATGAAGAGCCCCTTTCGTGACCGGGCAGTGGAAGAAAACCAGGCGTTGTTTGAGAGCATGCGTCAAGGGGAATTCAAAGACGGTGAAAAGGTATTGCGAGCGAAAATTGACATGGCGTCACCGAATATAAATATGCGGGACCCTGTACTTTACCGGATTGCTCATGCGACCCATCACAAGACAGGGGATATTTGGTGTATCTATCCAATGTATGGTTTTGCACATCCTTTAGAAGATGCTATTGAAGGGGTCACACATTCAATTTGTACCTTAGAGTTTGAGGATCAACGTCCCTTCTACAATTGGATCATTCGGGAATGCGAAATGGAGAATACGCCCCATCAATACGAGTTCGCTCGGCTCAATATTACGAATACAGTCATGAGTAAGCGCAAGCTTAAGCAACTAGTTGATGACTCGGTTGTGGACGGATGGGATGATCCCCGTATGCCGACCATCTCGGGACTTCGGCGCAGAGGGTATACGGCAGAGGCGATTCGCGCCTTCGCTCGAGAAATAGGTGTGGCCAAAGCGGATAGTGTTGTCGACACTAAAATGCTCGAACATTTTATTCGGGAAGACCTGAAACTCACAGCACCGAGAACAATGGCCGTCTTAAAACCGCTTAAGGTGGTTATAACGAATTATCCAGAAGGTCAGGTAGAGCTGTTAGAAGCGGAGATTAACCCGGAGAATTCAGACATGGGTACTCGGCAAATTCCTTTTTCTCGAGAAATATACATTGAGCAAGAGGACTTTACAGAGAATCCGCCCGCTAAGTATCACAGACTGTTCCCGGGAAATGAAGTTCGACTTAAAAATGCCTATTTTATTAAATGTAATAATACAATAAAAGATGAGTCGGGTAAACTTGTTGAATTGCACTGTACGTATGACCAGGAGACCAAAAGTGGTTCAGGCTTCACTGGCCGTAAAGTCAAAGGTACGATTCATTGGGTTGAAGCCTCGCAGGCTATCCCTGCAGAATTTAGATTATACGAGCCTTTGATTTTGGATGAAGACATGGAGGAGGGGACATCATTTATGGATCATATTAATCCCAACTCCTTGGAGATCCTTGAAGGATTCGTTGAGCAAAACATAGCAGAGGCAAAATCCCAGGATAAATTTCAATTCTTCAGGCATGGCTATTTCAATGTTGACCCGTTGAATTCAACGAGGGACCATCTCGTATTTAACAGAATTGTTTCATTGAAGAATACCTTTGAATTGCCCAAACGGTAGAATTTAGTAATAGACACTTTAAAGATCCATCGGCCGAGCCGATGGATCTTTAATTAATATTGACATTATTTTTGCATTCGAGGAAATACTACCAAGTATAAGTGATAATGGGAGGGTTGAGCATGAAAAACATCCAGCGAAAGAAGGGCATGGGACCCCATGAAGTCGAAGCTAAGGTATCGTATCAAAAGAGTGATTCTATCGGACTTGATCGTCACAAACTTCGAGGTTCAGAAGAGGAAGAGCTGACTCTTTCTTAAATTAGGTCAGGACAACACAATCGTTTTATTAAGAGTAGAGGCCGAGAAAAAAATCTCGGCTTCTACTCTGCACTTTTGAAGTTAATAATCATTTATGCTTCCATTAAATTATTATTTAAATGAACGACAAAATCCTGAACATTGGTGACCAAAGTGGTCACAGCTAACGAACCTCGGTCCTTAAGTTTGTTGACGGCAAATTCTGAGATGTCGACACAGTAAATATAAACGGGCCTGATCTCTCCGTCTCTTCGAGTGTAGACCGGCGTCATATTCCCTGCTGCAATGGTATGAAGTTGTGTAGCAAGACAGATGAGTGTCGTGGCCTTACGGGTATGCTTGCGCATTTCATCTTGAGCTTGATACACATTCGCGATGACGGGCGGGAGGGGGCCATCGTCACGAACGGAGCCGGCAAGGACCAAAGGCACATTATTGGTAATAGCAGAATAAACAACCCCATCCTGGATGCTTTCCTTTTCAAGCAGCCTCTTAAGGGAACCAACTTCCCGGGCTTTATTAATGAGGTCTAAATGATGATAATGAGCATTCGGTGGAGATTGTTGGTTATAGGTATGTTGCCCCAAAGCAGTTCCATATAAAGCGGCTTCGAGGTCATGGGTTGCCATGGCATTACCGGCAAGGATGGCATGTGCATACCCACTGGAAATTAAGGAGGAAAGAGCGTGTCTGGAATCGTGGTCAAAGACAACCGCTGGTCCTAAAACCCATACGATATAGCCGTGATCCCTTTCAAACCTTAAGAGTTCATAGAGCTGGTTGTAGTCCATAGAATAAGCAGTCTCTCTGGAACGCCCAGACCGAAAAGCAAATATATCTGAATTCGAATCGTTAGAACTGAAGCCCTTGGCATAGACATAGATCCCTTCAACGCCGTCCTCCGTTCGACCGACGATGACTTTATCTCCAACTTTTAGATTCCTGAATTCAACAACGTGAATGGTTCGGTCTGTTCTAAGGACAGGCACAGCATCCATCCGGCTTTCACTCGCTAAAATCCACTCGCCGTTAATTTTAAAATATTCTGGATAAATTGAGAGGGCATGATAGTGCTCTGGTGCCACTCCGTCGTTTTCTACAACAACAATGCTGGCGTCTGGTGAAGATAGGAAAGGTTCTTGATCAAAATTAGGTTGCTTGTATTTGGGTAAATCAAAGCTCATTCGTTGTCCTCCTTACTAAGTTACACTTTATTCTCCCCCAAATATGGAAAATAAAATGAATTTTTATAAAGTCTTTTTTCTGAGTTATAAAAAGAGTAGAGGCCGAGAAATTAATCTCGACCTCTACTCTTTCAATTTATAGTAAAACAGCGCCCTTGTTTGCGGAGGAAACCAACTTAGCATATCTCGCCAGATATCCGGATTTGATCTTGGGTGCTGGTCTTACCCAAGCCTGGCGACGCTTTTCTAAGGTTTCCTCAGAGACAAGAAGTTGAAGGGAACGTCTGGGGATATCAATGGATATGAGGTCCCCATTTTCTACGAGAGCAATGGGTCCTCCTTCCATAGCCTCCGGACAGATATGACCGATACATGCGCCGCGCGTTGCGCCACTGAAACGTCCATCGGTGAGCAAAGCCACTCGTAATCCCATGCCGGTAATAATGGCGGTCGGATTCAGCATCTCTTTCATACCGGGGCCGCCTTTGGGTCCTTCATAGCGGATCACCACGACTTCCCCGTCATGAACTTGTTTATTTAAGAGGGCTTCGAGTACCTCTTCTTCAGAGTTGTAAACAGACGCTGGGCCTTCAAATACAAGCATGTCGTCTTGAACAGCACTCGCTTTAACGATGGCTTTATCCGGGGCTAGGTTTCCAGAAAGCACGGCGATACCCCCCGTTTTACGGTAGGCGTTCTCAACCGAATGAATGACATCTGGACAAGTCGTTTGAGCATTGGCCAAACGATCGCCGAGTGGTCCAGTCACGGTTAAAGCCTCCGTATGAAGAACCCCCGCTTTATTCAGTTCATACATGACGGCATTAATACCGCCCGCTTCATTAAGGTCTTGAAGATGGTGAATGCCTGAGGGGCTGAGTTTGGTGATATAAGGTGTCTTGGCACTGATGGAATCAAAAAGAGACAGAGGAAGCTCTATACCGGCCTCATGTGCAAGGGCCGTGAGATGTAAGACCGTGTTTGAGGATCCCCCAATGCCCATGTCAAGAGTTATGGCGTTTTCGAAGGCCTTTTGGGTTAGAATGTCTCGTGGCTTTAGATCCTTTTTCACAAGATCTACAATTAGAGCACCAGATCGTTTAGCCAGCATTTTGCGCGCCCCAGAGTTTGCAGCCGGAATAGTTCCGTTGCCGGGGAGTGCCATGCCGAGAACCTCCGTTAAGCAATTCATCGTATTAGCCGTAAATAGACCAGCACAAGAGCCATAGCCAGGGCAGGCGGATTGCTCCATAGCGGCAAGTTCAGCGGCACTGATTTTTCCGCTTTCAAATTGGCCAGCGGCTTCAAAAATCTGGCTAACACTGATGCTTTTTCCCTGATAGCGACCCGCCAACATGGGGCCACCGCTTACAACGATACAAGGTATGTTGAGGCGTGCTGCAGCCATGAGCATGCCAGGAACGATTTTATCACAGTTGGGAATTAAGACTAGTCCGTCTAATGCATGCGCCTGCGCCATAGCCTCGATTGAATCAGCGATCAGCTCACGAGTAGGTAGAGAAAAATTCATACCTTTATGCCCCATGGCAATACCATCGCAAACTCCAATGGCAGGGACTTCGATTGGGGTGCCACCTGCAGCAGATACCCCTAATTTAGCTGCTTGAGCCAAATCTTTTAGGTGTCCGTGGCCAGGTATAATTTCATTAAAAGCGTTCACAATCCCAATGAGGGGCTTCTCTAGATCTTCAGGGGTAAAGCCCATTGCATAGAAAAGAGCACGATGAGCTGCTTTTGTTGAACCCTTCTTAACGATATCACTGCGCAAAATGATTCCTCCCCTTCATCTAATGTTGGTCCTGCTTGCTATTTTTAGATAACAAACGTCGTAGTTTAATAATTATTATAGTACATAGAGCTAAGGTGTCAAGCGCTTAAGGTCCGGTAAAATGACGAGGTAGATTAAGCAAATCTAAGAGGTTTGGAAAAAATGTAACATTTTTATGGATGGATTGTCCTTTCTGAATTGACGATATTCTAGTATAGCCAGTTTTTACAGGGTAGAAATTGAGCTTCAATACCTTATGTAACAATGAATAATTAGAGGTTTGTGGAAATCATACCTAATTGTGCCTTGGTCACAGTAATTAAATCGATTGGGCTCAGAAAGAGCTGAAGCCCCCGTAATCCCGCACTAACAGCAATAGCGGAATGGTTCTTAATATCCAAGTCGATAAAGACGGGATAGTGCTTCCTCATTCCTATGGGTGAAACGCCACCCCGTATATAACCTGTTAGAGGTTGGACTTCCTTCAGAGCGACTACCTCTACTTTCTTATTTCCACTAAGGGATGCTAAGCTTTTGAGATGGAGCTCGTGATCCCCTCGAATGCAAGCGACGATCACTCCAGTTTTGTCGCCTCGTGCAACCAATGTTTTATAGACTTGCTCAATGGGTAGGCCTACCTTCTGAGCAACATTCAGCGCAGATAGATCGGCTTCATCCACGGTATATTCTTTTATTTCGTAGGTTATTTTGCTCTGGTCAAGAATACGAGCGGCGTTCGTTTTATGAGCCATTTTAAGGTCTCCTCTCTAACATGTTTATGATACGTCATTGAAGCCTAAAAAACCACAGAGCAAGGTGACGTGTTCCTCTGTCCTACTCAAAGCGCCGGACAGAGGAACCGTCCCCGTGTCTGCCCGTGTCTGGTTTATCATCCTGTTTATCGGAGGATGATCCTCTTGCCTTTTCTTTTCAGAAAGATATCTCTATAATAGAGGTTAAAGTCTTTAAACTTTTTAAACTATTAAGTCGGCCATTTTGACGAAGGATCATCAAAAGAGTTTGTTGTAGGTGAGAGGGAGGTTAGTTTTTGCAACAGTTAAAGGTTCTCGTTTTCTCCGCAGCATTCGGAAACGGACATTTGCGGGCAGCTGAAGCTGTTATTGAAGGGATAATTCTCAAGCATCCTTCGGCAAAAATCATCCATTTGGATTTCGGTGACTTTTTAAATCAACCGCTTAATACCTTTATTAAAAGCAGCTATAGTAAGCTGATTAAATATATTCCAAAACTATGGGGGAGATTTTATTATAAAACAGCTAAGGTACAGCCTCTGTCTAGGAGTCAACATATCCTGCATCAATTGGGACGCAGAGAGTACCTTAAATATATTAGAACCTTTAAACCAGATTTCATCGTATGCACTTATCCCACCATTTCCTCTATTCTGGCTCAACTCAGGCTCGAACAAGTTCTTCAGGTTCCGGTGATTACTGTAATAACGGATTATACCGTTCACAGCCATTGGGTCCATCCAGGCGTTGATGGCTACATAGTGGCTTGTACAGAGGGGAAGGAAAGTTTAGCGTCCTGGGGAATAAAAGCGCAACGCATTCATGTAACAGGGATTCCTGTCAGCCTGAAATTCGAAGGTGAGATGGAGCGAGGTTATCTTCGAACCAAGTTAGGTTTGAAATCCGGTCTTCCTACCTTTTTAGTGATGGGAGGATCATATGGTGTTTTGAAAAGCGCGAAAAGAATTTGCAAAAAACTCGCCGATTCGCTACCTCCTGTCCAGACAATTATTGTTTGTGGGAAAAATAAAAAATTATATCACTCTTTGGAAGATGTCATTGAGCAAGGCCGCAACACGATGATTCGGCTTGAGTTCGTTGATAATGTTGAGGAATTAATGTCAGTGTCTGATTTAATTATCACAAAGGCGGGTGGGTTAACAGTGTCTGAGGCGTTAACAAAGCACTTACCCCTTGTTATTTATAAACCAATTCCTGGACAGGAAGAAGAAAACGCACATTTTGTACAACATATAGGTGCAGGATTTGTAGCAGGTAACGAGAAAGAATTAAAACAGATTCTTAATCGTTTCATAAGGCATCCGGAGGATATTGAGAAAATGCGGAGAAAAGCGGCTTTGGCTCTACCTGGACACTCTACAGAACGGGCTGTGGATGCGATGCTTGAGTTAGCATCAAATTTACGAAAAGATAGAATTTCTATGCGGAATGTTTAATAAATAGTTCAATCGCTCTTAAGCTGGTCTCCTTGAACCAACGACATTTTTGATTAATAATTAGGGAGAGTAAAGAAATTATATTCGCCAGCACACACTTCCATAATATAACCAATATATGGAGGAGAAGACCCTGTAACCACGATGATTACAGGGTCGAAAATTTCGCGCCAAATAAAGGGAACCTCTAGAGGTTCCCTTTATTTGGCGGATAGAGGGCTATTTCTTGTCTCGAACCAGGGAATTGAATGAGAGTTGCCCTATTGAAGGAGACCTTTTATTTGAATTTTTACCGAAGACAGGGACCTGCTAATTAAATCACTTTTGCGGTTATCTTATTCATTAGGGATAGCCTTAGCAAATTGTGCTAGAAAAGATATCCTCTTATCTTTGAGTCGTCTTAATGCAGAAGTCGCTAATTATGCCAAAGGCGGACTGGATTTAATGATTAAAGAAGATTGGTTAGAACGAACACCTGAAGCCCCTAATCGTAAAGACTTAAGAAATCAACACGAGTAAATGATCTGGTCTACAAATTATGAAGTAGGAAAATCCGATGATCGACACCATAAATTAAGGTTGCTTAAAGCCCTCGCCAATATTCAGGACGAAGACGTTCAAGGGATTGATCTCCGATGACATTGTCGAGCGTCTCCAACAGTTCGTCTCGGTCCTCCGGCAGTGTTGCTCGGAGGGGCAGGTAATTGGAGGCATGATTACTCCGAAAAACACAGTGGGTGACGTTCAGATGCTTAATCATGGTCCGTAGTTCACCTAAGCATTCGAGGGGTGTAAGAATTTGAAAAGTGCCTTCTTTGATCGCCTTGGCTAAGGGGGCACTCGGTTCGACCATCAAGGTTAGAGCCCCTAAATAATGCGGGTCGATGGCACTAATGACCCGTGCAGTATCAATTGCATGTTCCTGCGAAAGCGCTTGACCGCCAAGTCCAATAATGACGGTACAGGAGAGCGCTAAACCGCTCTCTCTAACTTTTTGCCCGGCAGCGATCATCTGGTCAGGAGTGACGCCTTTAGCAACGGAGGTTAAAATCCCTGCATGGCCGCTTTCGACGCCTAAATAAACCATAGTTAGGCCATGTATTTTTAAATCGGCTAATTCTTTCGAGCTCTTGGCGAGAATATCTTTGGGTCCGCCATAGATTCCGACCCGTTTAAGACGTGGGAAGTTTTCATAAAGACGATCAAGGATCTCAATCAGTAATAAGGTATCGACAGCGATCGCATCTCCGTCCGCTAGGAAAATTCGCTCAGCGTCGGAGTCCTGCGCGAGGATTGTGGTGATTATGGCGTTGATTTCTGTGCGCGATTTTATCCGAAATGATTTGTCCTTATACATGGTACAGAAGGTGCAAGCGTTGTGCTGGCAGCCTACCGTGATTTGCAAGATAATGCTTTTTGCCTCGCTGGGTGGCCGATAAATTTTTCCTTCATAAATCACAGGTCCATCGACTCCTTTTCAGTGACTCTTTTTGCGTTTGGTGTTATCAATTCCTTTATCTTACATAGTTCAACAAATCCTATAGTTGTAGTTTAACCCTGTGGCGTTGAGTAGTCCAATTTTTTCTAGTTCAAAAGGGCATTTGAAGGTCTAAACGCTATCTCAAGAGGGTTATTCGTTGCATCGTCAGAACAGAGACGTATTATATATTTATTATAAAGATAGTCTTGACACGTGATCATTGTGAACATATAATAAAATCAATAGGATTGCTTTACAGGAATAATTCCCAAAGAAACGTTAAAAACATAAGCAGGTGAGACTATGAATACAAATCATATGGAAGCGATTCGTGCTGTGTTAAATGATTTGGAACACAAGCAGAAGGCACTTCCTTATCTGGAATTGGACTCGATGATGCTTGCCCAGGTCGTTGAAGTTGCTAAGAGGGTTAGTCAGAACGACATTAATCCTAACCACGTTCAGAACTGGGTTAGGCGTAAGTATATTCCCCACCCACAGAAGAAACGCTACAATCGTGAACAAGTCGCGAATATTCTCCTCATTAATGATTTGCGTGATATTCTTTCGCTAGAAGAGGTGTCTCGTTTGTTAGCCTTTGTGAATGAAAATCTTTTGGACACCTCAGACGACCGGATCAACCCAACCAAACTTTATAGGTATTACAGTGAAGTCTTTGATCGGTCCCAGCTGGACTGGCAGAAATCCCTTGAAGGACTACAGAAGGAAGTTGAGGAGACACTGGTTGGAGAAGAGATGGTAACAGGAGATGGGGAAACCGTTGCGACCACTCTGGTTATTCTAAATTTATTGGCAAGAGCCAATTTATATAAACAAATTGCTAAGCGGTGGTTAGATAGCCTGGAAACGTGAAATAGATAGGAAGGAGGAGAGAACTGTGCCGCAGAGTATAATTATTTCCCTGATTGTGCTCGGAGTTTTCTTGATGGCCCTTGAATTGTTCGTCATCCCTGGCTTTGGGGTCAGTGGAATTCTGGGAATTGCTGCCTTAACCACGGGAATATTTTTAGTGACAGACTCGTTACTAGAAGGGGTGCTCTACACGAGTGGCTCGCTGATCCTTTTGGGAATCATTACTTACTGGAGTTTTCGATCCCCTCGGACTCGGCGATTGTGGCGGAAGTTCACATTAAGTACAAGCCAAACCTTAAAAGGAGGATATGTCGCACCTAAAGTTCAATATGAAACGTATCTAGGTCGAGTGGGGGTAGCTCTTACCCAGTTGCGTCCAGCCGGAACAGCGGATTTTGAGGGCGAGCATTTAGATGTTGTGACTGAAGGCGGGTTTATTGGACGAGGAACTGGGATTAAAGTCATCGCAGTTGAAGGGACTAGGATCATTGTTAGGGAAGAAAAAACATTATAAGGAGGTGAAGCTCGGTTACGGCCGAGCACTATATGAACACATTAGTTGTGCCGTTGGTGATAATTTTTCTTGTCTTTGTACTCTTGAGCGTGCTTCTTTCTTTTATCCCCGTGGGACTCTGGATTTCGGCTCTAGCAGCTGGGGTTGATGTCGGGATTTTCAACTTGGTCGGTATGCGTTTACGCCGAGTGGTTCCGTCGAAAATCGTGAATCCTTTGATTAAGGGACATAAAGCAGGTTTGGCAATTACGACAGACCAGCTTGAAGCCCACTATCTGGCAGGCGGAAATGTCGATAGAGTCGTTAATGCTTTAATTGCGGCAGAACGCGCAGCAATTCCGTTACCATTTGAACGGGCAGCAGCCATTGATCTGGCAGGGCGAGATGTTCTTCAAGCCGTCCAGATGTCCGTGAACCCGAAAGTCATTGAAACTCCGGTGGTATCAGCCGTAGCGCAAAATGGAATTGAGCTTAGAGTTAAAGCCAAGGTCACTGTGCGCGCCAATATTGATCGACTGGTTGGTGGTGCTGGTGAAGAAACGATTATTGCCCGCGTTGGGGAAGGCATTGTCACGAGTATTGGGTCTTCAGCATCTCATAAAGATGTCTTGGAAAAGCCAGAATTTATTTCTCATACAGTTTTAGCGAAAGGATTGGATGCGGGGACAGCGTTCGAGATTCTATCTATTGACATGGCGGATGTCGATGTAGGTAAAAATATCGGAGCTCAGCTTCAGATGGACCAAGCCGAAGCGGACAAACGTATTGCCCAAGCTAAAGCAGAGGAACGGCGGGCGATGGCCGTTGCAAAAGAACAAGAAATGAAAGCAGCGGTCCAAGAAATGCGTGCCAAGGTTGTGGAAGCAGAAGCAGAAGTCCCCAGAGCGATGGCTCAGGCTCTGCGTGAAGGAAAACTAGGTGTTATGGACTATTACAACATGCAAAATATTATGGCGGACACCCAGATGAGAGGAAACATTGCTCAGACGGGTAAAACGGAGTTAGGCAATGATAGCCTAACGAAGAAGTAGGTGGGATCATGGGGATCTTCACCTATGTCATTATCATTTGGGCTATTTATAAGTTGATTACCTCATTGGTAACTAAGAAGGGCACGATGAAAACCCCGCGAAATCTCGCTGATTCATTAAAACTGCCTGAGGGCAGCTCAATAAGAGAGGTTATCCAGGGAATATCCCGCGGAACGTGGCGAGAACAGCTAAAACAAGCTATGGAAAATGGTTCGTATCAAGCGGGATCCTTGAAATCACCTAAACCTATGGCGTTAGAGGAACCCGAGGCTTATTATGTTGAAACTGAAGGAACCCAAGGCATTGAGGGAACCCAGGGAACCGAAGGAACCAGTGAATACGTGGGAATACTTGGAGCAGAGGCCTATAAGAGTATTGATCTGGTTCCCAGTGAGGAAATGTCTAGGAACCGCACGGAGCAGGGAATTATGGGTGGCTTTCGTCTTCCTGTGACGGAAAAAGACCTCGTCCAAGGGGTAATGTGGGCAGAAATTTTAGGAAAACCTAGAGCAATGCATCCCTATAGAGGACCTCGAACTTAGAGAAAGAAATTTATAAATCTCAAAAGGCTTGAACCATTTCTTAGTGGTTTAAGCCTTTTCCTCTCTCTTAAATCCTAAAATTGCTAACCCCAGTCTGTAAGCCCTGGGCCAAGTCTGACAGACTCTGACAAGAAAGGTTAATCTGATCGTTAGAAGCTGTGTATTCGTCAATGGCTGCGGATACGGTGGCTGCTTGGTCAGCTGTTATCTGGCTGACAGCGCTGATATGCTGAACCCCAGAGACAATTTGTTGGCTGCCGCCCACCATTTGCTGAATGGAAGCGGCAATTCCACACACTTGACCCGAAACTTCATGAACCATCGTCAAAATATCACTGAGGCCAAGACCTGCGGTGTTTACGACCTTAATTCCATCGTTCACGTAGATCTCTTCCGCGTCTACAGCAGCAACTGCGTGATGGATGTTATCCCTGTTTACTACCACCAAGGTAGTGATTTGACCAGTCGCTACTTTGGCTTTTTCTGCTAATTTGCGGACCTCTTCAGCCACTACTGAGAAGCCACGTCCATGCTCTCCGGCCCGGGCAGCCTCAATAGCCGCGTTTAAGGCTAGAAGATTGGTTTGCTCAGTAATACCTGCTATTAGGCGCGCGATATCTGCGATCTGTTCAGAGCCATCAGCCAGTAAGGTGATGGCTTTTTTAACAACTTGAGTACCCTTACTGATATTGGTCATTTGCTCAACGGCTTGGGTGAGAGCCTTTTGCCCATTCTCCGTCGTTGTAGCCGTTTTAGTGGTGAGGGCAGTGACGTGATGTCCGGCCTCAGCGACCACCTGAATGTTCACGTTGAGTTGTTCAAGGGCAGCCACAGTTTCGTTCACTGAATTAGATTGTTTTTCTGTACCGCCTGCCACCTCCGCTATAGACAGCGCTATTTGGCCGGAGGCACTGGAACTTTGTTCCGTAATAGTTAGGAGCTGGTGAGCAGAGGCAGCGACGTCTGCCGAGGATTCTGAGACTTTTTTCACCAAGCCTGATAGGCTGTCGGTCATGAGATTAAAAGCCTGTGCGAGTTGTCCCGCTTCGTCTTTGGAGGTGTTCTTTATTTTAGGGACCCTAAGATTCCCAGACGCAAGCTCTTGGACATTTTTGAGCATTGTTTGCAGAGGTTTGGCGATAGCACGGGCCACCAGTGCCCCAATAAGAACTGCCAGAACTGCGGCAATAAGTGGAAATATGAGCAGCAATTTCCCGACCTGGACAAAATTGAGATTCTGGCGGATAATAGTACTTTTCGCTTTCTGCGTGCTAAAGTCAACAAGCTCAGGAAGCAACGTATTAATACCCTCTAAATCTTTGGTAGCGTTCAAAGAGAAGTAAGTATAGGCTCCTTCTTTGTCACCACTGTCCATCAGAGAAGAGACCTTATGCCATTCGTCATTATATTTTTGTATTGCGTCTCTCACATTGGCCAGTTTAGACACTTCCAAGGGCTCTTTAGCAAGGGGTTCATAGTTGTCGAGTGATTCCTTGATGAGGCCGTTTAGTACAGTGCCCTGAATGACTAAGTTCAGTTTTTTGGAGGGCTCAACGGGGGCTAAGAGTAGCTCTACATTAACACTACGAAGCATTCGAACATTGGCATTGGCCTCATTGATGAGATTGACAGAAATCAGAGCATTTGAATAGGCAGCATTCATGGTTTCCTTTGCTTGATTATAAAAATAATACCCCATAAAACTTAACCCTAACATGAAGACGACCATGACAACGACCAATGCATTGATTTTATAGAAAGTTTTCAAGTTATTGAACCATTTCATTTACATTACTCCTCCTTGTAAGATAGAGCTAG
>DHWG01000029.1 GCA_002413075.1 Desulfosporosinus sp. UBA5188
CCTCGTTCCCTTGTTTTTTTTTTAATAAAAAAAAAAAAAAACCCCCTCCCCTACCCACAAACACAAAACCTCCCCGCGGTCCCACTCTGTTTGAACGATTAAGTCGTTCCAACTAAAAACTTTAACGCAGTCAAGGCGGATTGGAATACTCTATAGTTTCTTCCAATCAGCTCAGAGACGCACTTCCAAAGATTCCTTGCAAATGGCTCCCACTACCCCATCTTCGCTTGGTGCAATTTCTCTTTGTACTCTTTCTCATCATCGCTTTATTGAACGTATAATTATTTTTAGACTCCAGATTCATCTTAACAATGTATCAATTATAGGGCAATATTCTTTCTCTGTCAATCAAACCGGAGCCCTAGTGGGTCACCCTAAAGAACGCTTTTCGGTCACTTCGAGTCGCTTTAAAACATTCTCTCTGCCCAACAAAGGAATAATAGCATAGAGTTCGGGTCCGTGCATCTGTCCTGTCAATGCTACCCTTATTGGCATGTAGACTAATTTCCCCCCTAGTTTTAACTCTTTAGTGATTTGTTTTAAAAGGACTTTAACGGTCGTTTCCGATAGCAGCTCTATTTCCTGTACTTTATCCCCAAATAGTTTCAAAACGCCAGGTACCTGTTCGCCTTTCAAAACTTCCAAAGCTTCCCCTACGGGTTCCATAGGCACTGCTCCGTGAAAATAATGAACAAAGTCCTTAACTTCTGCCATATGGGATAGTTTCTCAGAGATTGCTTCGATAAAGCCGATAAACCATTGTTGCTGTTGATCTGATCGTTCTCCTTGAGGAAGTATACCCATTTCTCCTACAAACGGTAAAGCGAGTTCAGCCAGACGTTCAGGGGCTGCTTCCTTTATGTAATGGGAGTTGATGTAATTCAGCTTTTGGACATCAAAGACAGCTGGGCTCTTGGATACACGATCCAACGTAAAGACTTCTGTCAATTCATCTAGGGTATAAAACTCTTCTTCTCCCATTGGTGCCCAACCAAGCATGGCGATAAAATTTACGATGGCTTCCGGGAGATAGCCTTTTTGCTTATAGTCCAGGACCGCTGTATCGCCGTCCCTTTTGCTCATTTTCCCACCTTCGGTATTAAGAATCAGTGACACATGAGCAAATTCAGGAACTGGCAACCCCAGTGCTTGATAAATTAATACTTGACGGGGTGTATTTGACAAATGCTCTTCTCCACGAACAACATGCGTAATTTTCATGGTAACATCATCGACAACTACGGCAAAATTATAGGTGGGAATCCCGTCCGATTTGACGATCACATAATCTCCAATTCCGTCACTATCAAAAACAACATCCCCACGGACTTGATCGTTCACGTGAATGGCTTGTGCTTCTGGTACATGGAAGCGCACTACAGGTTTACGCCCTTCGGCTTCAAGGACTGTCCTTTGCTCAGTCGTTAAATGACGACACTTCCCTCTATAACGTGGTGTTTCCCCCTTGGCACTCAAGGTCTGCCGTTCTTGTTCAAGTTCTTCTTCTGAGCAGTAGCAATAGTAGGCGTGACCGCTGTCAAAAAGCTTCTTAGTATAGTCTCTGTATAGGTCTAGGCGATCCGTTTGACGGTATGGACCATACTCTCCGCCTGCTTCGATCCCCTCGTCCCATTGTATATTGAGCCAACGAAGTGCTTCCAAAATATTTTGTTCTGATTCTCTGCTAGATCGCTCTAAGTCGGTGTCCTCACTCCGGACAATAAATTTCCCCTTGTTGTGGTGAGCCCAAAGATAATTAAACAAAGCGGATCTTGCTCCTCCGATGTGCAGTGGGCCTGTCGGGCTAGGTGCAAAACGAACGCGAATTTCCATAAATCATCCTCCAAAACTTTCTAAACTAACGATTGCCTGGGCGGCAATTCCTTCTTCTCGACCTGCAAACCCCAAGCGTTCGGTGGTGGTCGCTTTCACCGATACACACGTTTCATTGATCTGCATGACACGCGCTAGATTAACCCGCATCTGCTGGATAAACGGGGCAAGCTTCGGCTGCTGCGCTACAATGATACTATCCATATTTCCAATACGATACCCCTGTGCTTGGATAAGTTTCATGACCTGCTCCAATAGTTCCAGACTGGAAATGCCTCGGTAGCGAACATCATGATCCGGAAAATGAGCGCCAATATCGCCTAAAGCCAAAGCGCCCAAGAGAGAATCCATAATCGCGTGGATCAGAACATCTGCATCGGAGTGTCCCAGCAACCCTCGATCATAAGGGATTTCCACGCCTCCAAGTATCATCGGTCGCCCTTCAACCAAGGCATGTACATCATAACCTATTCCAACTCTAATAGTTAACGCCTCCAGTCTCAATGGTCGTGATGGTCTCGATCCCGGTTCCGCGAGGCAGACAAGGAGAGGCAAGAGGCTGAGGCAGACAGGGGGACGGTTCTTCTGTCTGCCTCAGCCTCTTGCCTGGCTCCCCTTGTCTTGCTCACACATATCGGGCAGGTATTACGCTTCGCGCGTCCACCTTGACGCAGAGTGCATCACGCGTCGCAAGAATCCGTTCTGCTAGCCACAAATCATCGGGCGTGGTCACCTTAATATTTTCTTGTGAACCTTCAACCAGCTGTACAGGATACCCCATCCGTTCTAGCAAAGCAGCGTCATCCGTACCATAGTACCCCACAGATGCTGCCTTGCCATGGGCCTCCTCCAAGATCCCTCTGTCAAAGATTTGTGGTGTCTGTACAGCTCGCAAACCCTCACGCGACAGCGTCTCAAGCACTTTACCAGAACGATCAACCCGTTTTACGGTATCCTTGAGTTGAAGTCCCATAATTGCTGCAGAGAACTCTTCTGTCGCGCTCAGAAATCGATGGAATTCTTGTAATGTCAAAAGGGGCCTCGCCCCATCGTGGACCACTACCCGTTGGGTAGTGGCACTAAGAGCTTGAACCCCTGCACGTACGGAATCTTGGCGTTGCGGTCCACCTTGACATATTGCAACCACCTTAATAAATTTATGGTGATAAACAAGTTCTTTAATGTCAAGAAGATCGCCTTCTGCCCCTACAATAACGATTTCAGAAACATAACTAGATTCTTCGAAGAGTCTAATCGTATGGGCCAAGATGGGTAAGCCCCTCAATTCTATAAATTGCTTGTTGTATCCGACCCCCATCCTTTTACCTTGACCTGCTGCAGGAATAATGACGCCTATGTCAGCCAATCGCCTTCACCTCATCGGATGTACGAAGGCCCATCGACTTTTTTTCAAGCAGACTTTTTGGTTTAGCAAAAATCATACGACCCGCTGCAGTTTGCAGAACGCTGGTGACCAACACCGTGACATTTTGCCCCATAAAGCGTCGTCCTGTATCGACCACAATCATGGTTCCATCATCAAGATAGGCTACGCCCTGTCCAGGTTCTTTTCCTTCTTTCATCACCTGAACTAACATTTCTTCACCGGGCAAAACAATTGGTTTAAGAGCATTGGCCAATTCATTAATGTTTAAAACCTTAACCCCTTGTAGTTCAGCCACTTTGTTGAGGTTATAATCATTCGTTAAAAGCGGAGACTTAAGAACTTGCCCCAAGCGCACTAGTTTACTGTCAACTTCATTGATATCATCAAAGTCTTGTTCATGAATATGAACTTTAATGGCTGTTTCTTTAGAAATTTGATTGAGTATGTCCAGGCCTCTACGCCCACGATTTCGTTTGAGCAAGTCTGAAGAATCTGCAATATGTCGAAGTTCCTCCAGGACGAAACTCGGGATGAGCAATATTCCTTCCACAAATCCGGTTTTGACAATGTCTGCAATTCTTCCATCAATGATGACGCTGGTATCAAGAATTTTATAATCCACCAGCTCTAAAGAGTGTTCTACTTTACTTTCCTTATGTTTGTCTGACTTATCGCCACGAAATTTTGGTATGAAACTAAGGAAGCCCAGAATATCCTCTTTCCGCTTCATTCCAATCGTCAACCCCAGATAACCTAAGAAAATGCTCAGTATGACCGCCAAAAGTGGTCCGAAGAATTGAATGTTGACAAAGGCATTACTAAATAATGTTGAAATAATAAGTCCGATGATCCCCCCAACTGCCCCACTAATCAGATCATGTGTTGGGACCTGGGTTAAACGTGCATCAATCCATCCCATTAACGAAAGAAAAGAACGGATAGAAACAGGAGCCACTAAAAACCCGATAACAGAAAATAAAACAACGACCACTACGTATGTCAAGACAGGGGAAACGTTCCATCCCAAGGATTGCAAAAAATTGAGGCTTAGAAATAAATAACTAAGGTAAAAACCCAACGCCCCTACTAACAGAGTGATGATTCCGCGTATTAAATTGCGAATCATCATTTTCACCTCCTTTTTATCTATTGTGACAAATATTGTTTCCATTTATACCACTTATTGGTACAAAATTTAAATTAATGAAATAACTCATTGGTCTTTCTAGTTTTCATTGGTTGATATAAGAGGTAGTATATGTCTTCTTGTGCCTAAGTGCAACTAAACGCCCATGGCACAAACAAGACATCTGGATGTACCTTGGTCTAGGCTGAAACTAAAGCCTTAGTCAACCATTCTCTCACAGCTGCCTCTTCTGAACCTTCTGTCAAGACGAGTTCACTAATCAAGATTTGGCAGGCATTCTCATACATTTTTTTCTCCCCGGTAGAAAGGCCTTTTTCATTATCCCTTTGAGCAAGGCTGCGCACAACATTGGCAACTTCGAAAATATTTCCACTCTTGATCTTTTCCAAGTTCGCGCGATAGCGCCGATTCCAGGCTAAAGCAACTGCCGTGTCTTCAGTTCTTAAGACTTCTAAGACGTCTTTAACCATGGCAGGAGAAATCACTTGCCGTAAACCCAGGTTCTCCACGTTGTTTAAGGGAATAAACAATTTCATATTCCCTACTGGTAAATGCATGACATAGTATTGGTGTTTTTCACCAAGGACTTCACGCTCTTCAATGGACTCAATAATACCGGCACCATGCATTGGATAAACAACTTTGTCACCAACCTTAAACATTCGGCCACCCCCTTATGTATCATTATAGCAAGGAAAAAAGCCCGCGTCAAAATTTCAAGATTATATCATACAAGCCTTCAGCCTGTCAATTTACCTTTTTATCCCATTGATCCCTTGAAAATTGACAACAGACCAAGCGTCTCGATATAATAGACAAGACAGAAAGGAGTGAGGATAGCACATATGGAACAACTCACTGAGCAATTTCAAAGCACTGTAAAATCTCTGTTAATTCGTCATCAAAGCATTCTGGATATCTTGTCCAAGGGACAAGAATCATCGGGGCGTGTTAACCGTGCCGTCGTTAAATCCGTGACAAGTTGCGGTTGCCATGCAATCAATGCTCATAAGAAACCCATCCCGCCAGACGCCAGCCTCTCGGATTTAAAAGAGTTGTTGAATAGCCAGCTTGAAGGATTAATTTGCGATAACTGCCGAGACATTGTTGAAGCTGAATTAGGTAAACAACTGTTTTATATGGCCGCTCTCGCCAATGCGTTAGACATTTCCCTGTCCGACGTTCTCTACCATGAACATAAGAAGCTTCAGACATTAACGGTTTTCAATTTAACCTAGGTGATTACTGGAATGATTCAATGATATATTAAGTAATTTAGCTCCTGCAATGCAGGAGCTTTTATACATTATTCCACGAATCCAAGAACCTTGTGATTGATTAATAAAAGTAGTTCTCCAAATCTGAATTTGGAACGATCAATACCTTTGGATTTTTACTGGGACTCATCCACTTCATAAGACTGACCATATTACTTTCAGGAAGAGAGATGCAACTCCCCGTTGCCCCCGTACCATTTACATGAATAAATATCGCGGCACCTTTATTTGGTATTTGACTATTGTTCCAATCCGTTACCAGTGCATACTTATATGGCGTTTGGTAATCTATTAAGTGCTCAAGGTCACCTCCTATATTGCTACTAATCATTCTATTATAAGTAGGGCTTCCACTATTTGAGTCCCAGTAATCATTGGCCGTTACCTTATGATAGGCATAATTTGAGCCTGGGTTTCCAGCCACTCCAAAAGCAGATAATATATTCAGTACGCCTGCTGGGGTTTTGTTAGAATTTTGCAGTCGATTATAGGACATACCATTTGACCCCAGTCTAACGGCGAATTCACTGATCTTTTTCCATGTTCCATTAATTTTTTCATATTGGCTTCCGATGCCATAGGATGTACTTATTCCATTGGCTGTCACCAAAAATACTTGACTTGAGTTTGAAAACACAGGATTTTTAAATCCTTTTATAGCCACCATCTGTGAGACTGCAGGTGAAGTAGCGACTACCTTACTAATGGCCTTGGCCTTTTGATCTGACTTAACCTTAGCTTCTTGCTCTGCCTTAACCTTGGCTTCTTGTTCTACCTTAGCCTTAGCCTCTTGTTCTACTTTAGCCTTAGCTTCTTGTTCTACTTTAGCCTTAGCTTCTTGTTCTACTTTAGCTTTGGCCTCCTGAGCTGCCTTTGCTAGAGTCTCCTGCTCTATCCTAGCTTTGGCTTCCTGTTCTGCCTTAACCTCGGCTTCTTGTTCTGTTTGAATTAAAGCCGTTTGACTGGCTTGTGACGTATAGCTACTAGCGGTTACAAACACACCACCAATCATCGAAAGTCCCACAATTACAATAACAAAACTTTTGTTTCTACCATATAAATTGAATTTCAACAACATCCCTGCTTTCTCGTTAACCACACCCTTCCATATCCGTGAGTGATTCCCCTTTATTTCTTATATTCATATTCGTAATGTATTATAAATCCCCTTATATGCAAAAATACCAATTCGTTGTTTTCTGCGAAACAATGAATTGGTTGCATGAAGGAACACCTATAAAAAGCACTTGCAGCCTAAGCAAATGCCTTTTATTACCCTGGTGAATTAATTTTAATTAAATATGTATCACCTTATCGCTTTCGTGCATAACGGCCATAATCTCAGGCATAGAGGAAACTTCGCCAATCGCTATTTTATCCCTGATGTCATAATAATCTAGGCAAGTCGCGCAGGCCAGCAGGATGACCCCTGATTCCTTTTTCAAAATATTCAAGGCATAGACAGCCGAAAATTCAGGTAACAGTAGTTCCACCCCTTTTTCCATAAACAGAATATGGGACGGTTTCTCAGCCGCTTGCAAGAGCTTCATAAAGAAACTGTGCATCAAGTGTTGACCTAATTCTGGATCTTGATTACCGATTTTATCTGAGGTGATTAAATAGCTAAAAGACATTGTGGTCATTCTTCCTTTCATTATAAGAATATTCTAATATTTAGTTTATCACTAAAATTATATATATCAAAGGACTCATGAGTGCCGTTTAACAATCTTCAGGGCTTGGAAATTCAGTTTCAGTCTTAGCTGAGCCCTTCATATTTAAATCCAGAATGACATCATACAAAGTATTAAGCTCCATGATTTTAATATTTTTAAATCTCGAAGAATCTCGCAACGCATTTTTCGCTATGTAGACTCGCTTAAACCCCATTCTGTCGATTTCCCGAATTCTCGCTTCAATTGAAGGAACTTTCTTAAGCTCTCCAGTAAGCCCTACATCTGCCACAAACACGGTATCATTGGGAATCGCTTTGTCTTTCACCGATGAAACAATACACATGATAATAGCTAAGCTCGCAGCTTGTTCTTTGAGTTGCAGTCCCCCGGTCGTTTTAATGACCACATTCTTATCATAGAGATTGATCTTGCCTCTTTGTTCTAGGATTGAAATAAGGGTGTTTAATTGATCTCTTCTCAAACACTCCGCGATTCTTGAGGGATAGGGAGTGAACGACTTAGAGACGAGGCTTTCGATTTCAACAATAATAGGGCGTGTGCCCTCTTTAATCACCGTTAAGGCGCTTCCCGAAACCTTTTGGCCCTCTCCCCTTTGAGTCATAAAGAACTCAGACGGGTTATCAATCGATAACATCCCTTGTTCCGTCATGGAGAAGAACCCGATCTCTCCGGTACTCCCAAACCGATTCTTCGAACACCAAGCGCCCCTTAATTCTTCACCATTTTCTCCATTGAGAATTAACACGGCGTCAACCAGATGTTCTAAAGCTCGAAGTCCCGCTATTTCATCGTCTTTCGTCATTTGCCCAACTAGAATCACGGCTCTAGGTCTGCTGTTATTTTTCGCTATCTTCAAGAGTTCGTTGGCACACTCCATCGTTTGAATCGGTGAACCAGGCCGTGAATTATGTTCTTCCAACGTAAACGTCTGGATGCTATCAATAATAATCAAATCAGGGTCAAGTTCCTCAATTGAGGCCATAACATTGTTCATACTTGTATCAGAATATATCCAAATGTTACCCTTGCTTCCTTTCAGAATTCGATCTGACCTACTTTTTATTTGGCTCTCACTCTCTTCGGCTGAAGCATATAAGACCTTGTAGCCCTGATGGGCAACATCATCAGCCACTTGTAATAACAAGGTTGATTTCCCTGCACCAGGTCTTGCTGTCAAGATAAAGATCGAATCTTTAACGATACCTCCACCCAGAACTCGGTTAAATTCACCGATGCTCGTCACGATTCTATCGCTATTGCTGGCTAAGATCTCAGATAACCTCTTCGGCGAAGTTTTCCGCTTACTTGGTGAGGATGTTTTCTGGGGTTGATTCTCTAATTCTTCAAATGTGTTCCATTCCTCACAAGAATGACACTTTCCCAACCATTTTGGACTTTCTGTTCCGCAATTAGAACACCGATAAATCACCTTGGTCTTCATGTAACGCCCCATTTCCGCAGGGCATTCTTTCATGCCCTGCGAATAATAACGATCCTCACACCAACACTTAGATCAACTCTTGGAAAATTTCATTTTCCCCTCCTCTGCCTCGACAACAATCTTATCTCCAGCTTTAAATTCACCTTCAAGTATTTTTTCAGATAAAGCATCTTCAATTAGACGTTGAATGGCACGACGTAAGGGACGTGCTCCAAAAACAGGATCATTTCCCTCTTTAGCAATAAGTTTAATCGCACTCTTATCCACTTTAAGCTCCAAACCATGTTCAAGCAATCGAACGTTTACCTGACGCATCAATACTTCCGTGATTTTTTCTAGGTGTTCCTCTTGGAGGGTATGGAAGACTAGCAGCTCATCGATACGGTTTAGAAACTCCGGACGAAAGGTGCGCTTTAGCTCTTCCATAACATGTCCACGCATCGTCTTATATTCCGTTTTCTCATCTTTTTTGGCTGAAAAGCCCATAGCTTCTTTCCTAAGGAATGAAGATCCTACATTAGACGTCATAATGATGATTGTATTTCTGAAATCAACCGTTCTTCCTTTGGTATCCGTGAGTCGTCCATCTTCAAGCACTTGAAGTAAGATATTAAACACTTCAGGATGCGCCTTCTCGATTTCATCTAGTAAAACCACGCCATACGGTTTACGCCTTACTGCTTCTGTTAACTGGCCGCCTTCCTCATGCCCAACATAACCTGGAGGCGCTCCTACAAGCCGAGAGACTGAGTGTTTCTCCATATATTCCGACATATCAATGCGGATAAGAGCCTTTTCATCGCCAAACATCGCCTCCGCCAACGCGCGACCGAGCTCGGTTTTCCCCACCCCAGTGGGTCCAAGAAAGATGAAGGAACCAATCGGACGTTTTGGATCTTTTAACCCTGCCCGAGCTCTGCGAACTGCCTTGGCCACTGCGGTCACGGCATCGTCCTGTCCTATAAGTCTTTGATGCAAAAGATCCTCTAGATGCAGCAGGCGGTCACTTTCTTCCTGAGCTAGTTTCTTGACCGGTATTCCCGTCCAGCTCGCTACAATCTGGGCAATATCGTCTGGTGTAACCATGGCATTTTCTTTGTAACGCTTATTCTGCCAGACCTCTCGTTGTTCAGCAAGATCAGCCCGAAGTTTGTGTTCTTGATCGCGTATTTGCGCAGCTTTCTCAAACTCTTGGCTAGCGACCGCCGCTTCTTTTTCTTTCTTTAAGCGTTCAGTTTCATCTTCGAGTGATTTAAGATCCGGCGGTGTGGTAAAACTGGCGAGGCGTACACGTGAAGCCGCTTCATCCATCAAATCGATGGCTTTATCGGGTAAGAATCGGTCAGAAATATACCGGTTTGACAAACGAACGGCGGCCTCAATCGCTTCGTCCGTGATCTTCACGCGGTGATGCGCTTCATAACGGTCCCGTAAACCACGAAGAATCAAAATGGCTTCCTCCACCGTTGGTTCACCGACCATGATGGGTTGGAAACGTCGTTCTAAGGCCGAATCCTTCTCTATATACTTACGGTATTCCTCGATGGTTGTTGCTCCAATGCATTGGAGCTCTCCCCTAGCTAAAGCAGGTTTCAGAATATTTGCGGCATCGATAGCGCCTTCCGCAGCGCCTGCCCCAATTAAGGTGTGCAATTCGTCAATAAAGAGAATGATGTTTCCATCGACCCGAATTTCCTCCATCACTTTCTTTAAACGCTCTTCAAATTCGCCACGGTATTTACTTCCGGCGACCATTGACGCAAGATCTAAGGTAATAACCCGTTTATTAGCGAGTATTTCGGGGACTCTATTACTGATAATCCCCTGCGCCAATCCTTCAGCAATGGCTGTTTTTCCGACACCAGGCTCCCCTATTAGGGCAGGATTATTCTTTGTCCGGCGGCTTAAAACCTGGATGACCCGTTCTATCTCTTTTTCCCGTCCAATGACGGGGTCCAGACGACCTTCCCGGGCTTGCAAAGTAAGGTCACGCCCAAACTCATTAAGGGCTGGCGTATTAACCGGTCCGGCATTTTTAGAAACAGGGACAGAATTAGGACCAGGTATCGCCGATTCATCTAATTCCCCACCTAATAGTTTAACGACTTGCTTCCATACCTTCTCAGGACTTACGTTGAGATTCAATAGAATTCTGGCAGCGATGCCCTCTCCTTCCATCACTAACCCCAAAAGCAAATGTTCAGTTCCGATATAGTTCACGTCTTGGCGATGTGTTTCTTCATTCGCCAACTCTAAAACTCTTTTAACTCGGGGGGTAAACCCAACCTCCCCGTTATAAGGCTCATCAATTCCGGCAATTTGTTCAACTTGACCACGAATTTTATCAAGATCTAAGCCCATGGCAATTAAAGCCTGCGCAGCAATTCCTTCACCCTCTTGAATCAACCCAAGCAAGATGTGTTCAGTCCCTACAACTTGATGTCCCATTGCTTTTGCCTCAGTGTGAGCTATTTTTAGCACTTTCTCTGCACGTTCTGTATAACGTCCCTTCATGCTTCTTCATCCTTTCTTTATATGCGATATTCGCAGTTCGTAGTTCGTCTGTTTCCCGCGCCTCGTACTTAGACTCTATCCTTGTTTGGTCCTACTTCGGACCAGTTTGGCTCGTTCCTCATCCCGTTGTCCTGGGTCAAGTTCCCGATCGAGGATATATTGCAAACATCCAGAACGAGTATCGACCATTAAAGAAGCAAAACAATCTTGAATTTTGGGTAACAAGCCTATATCTGAACCTAAGCGGTAATAGGACAATAAATGCATAGCATCTTCCGAAGATAACAAACGGGCATTTTGCAAGGTCCCCCGAGCTCGCCAAACCTTGTCTTCCAGAAGCCTAGGTGTTTGCACTTGGAGAAGCTCGCGTGCCTGAAGTTCATGCTCTACAATTTGCCCAGTGACCGCCTCCAGATGCGTTAAGATATCCTCTTCACTTTTGCCGAGGGTAATCTGATTAGAGACTTGAAACATGTGTCCAGAGGCTTGAGATCCTTCACCGTATAGACCCCGTACATCTAAGCCCAGGCGTGTCAGTGCCCCCAAAACCTGTTGCACCTGTTTCATGATGACCAAGCCTGGCAAATGCACCATGACGGACGCTCTGAGGCCTGTACCCACATTCGTAGGGCATGCTGTGAGATATCCTTGGCTTTCTCTGTACGCAAAATCAAGTTTATCTTCTAGGGCATCATCTAATTGTGTGGCTAAGCGGTATGTCTCTGCTAGTTGATGTCCAGGCAAAAGAACTTGAATTCTAACATGGTCTTCTTCGTTTACCATCACCGCATAGCGGTGGTCAGGGGCCAACGCTACGCCTCGGGCTCCCGTTGACGCACCCAAGCCTGGACTGATTAAGTGTTTTTCAATGAGCACTTGCTGCTCAACGTTGTTAAGTTCTGTTAAGGATATATAACGCAGCCCAATATTTCCCTCTATGCCGGTTAGAACTTGCGAAACGAGTTGTTCAACCTGAACTGCACCTTCCTCACTCAAAACATGGGGAAAGGGGAAAGCCTCAAGGTTACGGGCTAATCGTACCCGGCTACTGACGACAACTGGGGAATCTGTCTCTGTCATCCAGACACTATGCTGTAGGAGAAGCTCTTTATGCATCATGGCTATTTTCTCCCTTCAATGGCTCAAGTTGTCGAATCTGATCTCTTACCACGGCAGCTTCTTCAAAGACTTCTTCCTGGATTAAAAGTTGAAGCTTCTCCTTCAGTTTTCCTAGCTCCCGGTGACTTTTGATACCAATGCCCCGTCTTGCAGGAATCTTACCCATATTCTGCCCTCCACCATGAACTCGGCGAAGTAACGGTTCAAGCTGCGTCTCGAAGGTTTCGTAACAAGTACTACAGCCCAACTTGCCGACTTGGGTTATCTTAGAAAAGGTCATTCCACATTTAGGACAAGTTGCCTCAGAAGGTTGCTTAATCAAAGAAGGATTAAATCCAAATAAAGCCTTTAAAAATTCCGGCACAATGGCAGGGTGAAAAACAAACCCTATTTCCTGATTTTGCTTTGCACAAGGTTCGCAAAGATAAACCTCACGGTGTTTTTCGTTCTCCGTTATCGATAAATGCACAATTGCTTCCCGCTGCTGACAGTGTTGGCAAAGCATGTTAACTCCCCCTTTATAATAAATCGTCCCGGCTTAAAGTCGTCAAGATGGTCTTCATCAGGCAGGCTCGTAACGCGTCCCAGTCTTTAAATTTCCCTCCCAAGTCTTTTCCAGAAAGTACACACTTTATCATTGCCGCTTCCCTAATTGTCACGAGTTCTTCCCCCACTAAACGATCCACTAGGCCATTTGAGCGTTCACGGGAAAGCTGTTCACCGATTAATTGCCGCATAACTTGTTGATACTGTCCTTCGATGCCCAGCCCTAAACGGATAATTCTCAGATACCCTCCGCCGCCGCGACGACTTTCAACTAAGTAGCCCCGATCAACTGTAAAACGAGTGTCCAGGACATAATTGATCTGAGATGGAACGCAGGAAAACTCACCTGCAAGCTCACTTCGTTGCAAGATTATATACCCTTCTGAGGTTTGTTCTAAGATCCGTTTTAGATATACTTCAATACGATCTGCAAGGTTTCCCATCGTCGATGTACTCCTCGTTTATATAATCTTACGCAATTAATCTCCCAGCCCTTGTCTTTGACCTTTCCTGACCTTCTAACAACATCATAACCATTTTCAGGTACTTTTGCAAAGGATTTTAGGAATATTAATAAAGAAATACTTACCAAAAAGGGCAAGTCTAAGACTCACCCCTTTTGTTTATTGTAGACAAGCAGGAAATGTTTCCTACTTTGTCAACAAGACTTATTCCCCTAGATGAAACTTAGGGGTTTTAATGCATCAAGTAATAAAACCAAGATGCTGCTGTCAGAAGCCCAACACTTCCAAGCAACCAGATCACAGGGTTCCCTTCAAGAGCCTTCGATGGTTTATTTTCTTCGCTTGGTGAATAATCCACTGGTTTGACTGCTTGTTTGGGGATAGTTTGTTTTTCCAGGATGTTTTCACTCAACTTCCGGATCCCATTTCTAGTGACCCTAGAGGCTACATCGTTCCATTGCAATGAACCTTGGAGCATATGTTTAAGTTCTTCAGGCCTCAGCCAAACATTTGTTTCTTTCATGGTGCCTCCGTGTGTTTTCCAACTCTACTATTGATTCGCTACCCATGAAAAAAATCCCTGCTATAATAGCAGGGACAATTGTCCTGAATGTCACCATAATTCTCAGCATTATGACAATCTACACCCTACTTAATGATAAGTACCGGGCAACTTGCTCGTTGTAACACACGTTGACTGACACTTCCAAGAACTGAACCCGCGATGGCTCCATAACCATGGCTTCCCATGACCACCAAATCAATATTCTCTTTCTTGATTTGTTCGACAATTATGGTTACGGGATGCCCAGATTCCACCCTTTTGGTAATAACAACTGGCTCAGTATCCATACCAGTCAGCGTAGCTTCTAAAGCAAGTTCTCCATTTTGATCCAGCTGTTCTTGGGTTACTGTGATGCCATAAGAGATCGTATACCCCCAATAGGCCTGGGGCGTGTAGCTAACATGGAGAAGTACGACTTCAGCCTTAACAGAACGAGCCAGTTCTAAAGCCGTCTTTAAGGCGCGACGTGAGTATTCTGAGGCGTCTGTCGGGACGAGGATCCTTTTAAACAAACTAATCACTCCCTTATCTTTACACTACTCTTATTGCACTACCAATGATCCATGGAGTAAGTTTCCCTTATCTTATCCTATTTATTCGATATCCTCAACGTCTAATCTTCTTTATACACGACAGTTCCTAAATTATAATCAATTCTCGTGGACTCATCGATATATACTTTGCGCCCAATTCGTCTACGACGACCACCGTATCCTCGATGCCTACAGCCCCAATACCAGGGAAAACAAATTTCGGTTCGATCGCTACCACCATTCCTGATTCTAGCACTATTTTAGATCCCTTACTGATGGTCGGGAGTTCATCGAGTTCCAGTCCCACACCGTGTCCGACAAAACGAACCTGACTTGTCCCATAGCCCATGAAATTCTCCTCATAAGGGGTATTCTCATGAACCCAAGTAATAATTTCCTCATAGATTTCACCGGCCACTCTCCCTGGAACTAAAGCACACCGAATCTTTTCTTCCACTTTTCTTGCCACCTCGTAGACCTTTATCAGATCCTTAGATAAGGGGCCGAGACTCAACATTCGCGTTTGATCGATCTGATAACCATTTACGACGCTCACCATATCCACAACGATCGGCTCACCTGATTTAATCTGAGCCATTGATGCGCCACTCGGATGCGCAATAGAAACGCCTTGCCCCGTGACCGGTCCATCAAAACAGCTAGATACTGCCGCCCTAGCCCCTGATGTAATTGCTCCAACATGGAATTCAGCGTCAAAGCCACGCATCCGCACATAACCACCGTGTCCGAGTGATCGTGCCTTGCCGACTAATAATCCCTCTAACTCAACTTCAGTCATACCAGGATGAAGAATTTCCTTAGCAAACTCCAAAACGAACGTATGAAGTTGTGCACTTTCATCGAGTCGAGCTAATTCCCACTTCGATTTTACGGCTCGTTGTAAACGGATCTCGTTGGAAACATCCACGAACCGAACGTTCGGAAATAATTTGCGATAGCGCTCAAATTGATTCACCGGAAGAACATCCAGTTCCAGTCCAAGTATTTCGGGCAAGGTTAGCCCTGTATCTAGGATATACTTTGGAATCTTAGACATGCCCTGAAGTTCAATAACCACCCACGGGCTTTCTGACTGAGCTCTGAGGAAGTCTCGAAAGGCCATGATAATAGGCGTTCCAACGTTTGGAATATAGACATGAACATTTTGGGCAGTTCCTGAATAGTACAGCGTATCGGCCCGCTGAACCAATAACGCCCCTGCAATTCCACTTTTCTGCAGTCTATTTTGAAAATTAGAGACTCGGTTTTGTAATTCTATTGAGGGAACTTTCATTTTTCGCCTCCATTTTTGTGTAATATTCAGAATAATTATTCTATAATCATTATGTTTGGAATCTCCTCCCTTTGCAAGTTTTTTATTTGTTTGACTCTTTTAACTAAACGTCAGAAAAAAGGCTCCCACTTCTAAAGTGGGAGCTGAATTCGGTCATTTAAAATTAAGCTAAGTAAAATAATTCTTACTCTTGCTCTCTTCTAATATTTTTCAGGTAATTCTTGGAAATAGCCTTGCGTATGCGCACAAGCTGGGCAGTTTACGGGCGCTTCGGGGCCTTCATGGATGTAGCCACAGTTCGTGCATCTCCATGAGGTCGGTGTTTCTTTTTTAAAAATCGTCCCATTTTGTATTCCATCAGCATAATACTCAAACCGGGTCATATGATGCTTTTCTACTTCGGCAATGTTTTTAAAAGCTCTAGCAATATCCGCAAATCCTTCTTTGTCAGCAATAACTCCAAATGAAGAATAAATTACTGACCATTCCTCTTTCTCTCCTGCAGCAGACGCCCTTAGATTAGTGAGCGTGTCTTTTAAAACGAGTGGATAGTCTGCATCGACATGAATGATCTGGGTCGCTTCTTGGTTATGGGCCACAAGAAGTTTATAGAAGACTTCGGCGTGTTCCTTTTCGTTGGCCGCTGTTTCCTCAAAAACGCCTTGAATATGTTGGTACCCATCACTCTTGGCTACACTGGCAAAAAAGGCATACCGATTGCGCGCTTGAGACTCCCCTGCAAAAGCTTTGCTGAGATTTTTAAATGTTTCAGTTTCTTGGAATTTCATAAAATTCACTCTCCTTTTTACCTAGTTTCTCTGTAAGCTTATTTATTTATGCTTCTATATCTTTATCAATAATCCTGCTTATTAGATTTCAAATTATTAGCCTCTTCTTTCAATGGCGTCCATAGCTTACATTGTTAAAATTTTATTACTTAGACTTTATATTCATATGTATAATGATTCACACTCGTTTATAGGAGACAACAGGCTGCTTAGATTTGCCTTATATCCCGATCGTAAAATTAGCCGCTTTACGGCAACAAGTGGTAATGATAAAGTGTCAAAGGAACGTATTGTCAATATGCCAAAGGTGGTTTTCCGTTTGAAGTTAAAACGTCCAGATATACCTCGTGCTGTCATAGTCTTAATTATTGGTGGTTTCATTCAGTCGGTTGGTAATTCTCTGATGTGGCCTTTAAATAGTCTCTTTATGCATACCGTCTTGGGACGTAGTTTGACAGAGGCTGGTACCCTTCTCGCTCTTCAGTCCGCGGTTTCTCTACTTGGTCAATTTATGAGTGGCTTTTTAGCCGATCGCTTTGGGCCTAAGAAAATTATGATTATTGGGCTAGTTAGCGCAGTCCTCTCAGTTGGTGCTATCGGTATTTATCCATTCTGGAATGTCTATGCACCTGCCTTTATCCTCTTTGGCTTAGCTCAGGCTTTTATCTTCGTTCCCCTTTTCGCGCTGATTCATGCCGTTTGGCCGGAAGGTGGGCGGCGAGGTTTTAATCTTCTTTATGTCTCCAATAACGCAGGCGTCGCGGTCGGCACAGCGATCGGAGGAATGATCGCTCAAATTTCTTTCAGTCTGATTTTCTCTCTCAATGCCGTAGCCTTCTTAATCTATTTAATATTAGTACTCATAGGTGTTTCGGAACGAAAGGCACCCATTCATCTGATTCCACCAAAGCAGCAAACCCAACGGCTGACAAAAGACAAAGGATTCATGGTACTCGTAGCCTTATGTGGTGGGATATTCTTTGTCTGGGGCGCTTACATTCAGCTTGTTACCATATTACCCGTGGTGATGAACCAACTCGGTTTTTCCTTAGTTTCTTACAGTGTACTTTGGACGCTCAATGGTCTCTTCGTCGTAACCTTACAACCGCTGCTTACTTGGGTGATCACGGCGTGGGCACAGTCTTTTAAACGGCAATTTTACCTTGGAGGCGTTCTCTTATCCATTGGGTTTGTCATCTTACTAGGGAAACCCCCGTATGGGTTCTATATTGTCGCCATGCTTATTCTGACGTTAGGGGAAATGCTCATTTTACCTGCAGTTCCTGCGGCTGCCGCTCAACTTGCCCCACAAGGCAAGAATGGCGCTTATCAAGGCATTGTCGGAGGCGCTACGTCGGGCGGCCGTATGATTGGCCCCTTAATGGGTGGTATTATGTTTGACTTTGGTGGAGGACCGAGTGTATGGATGCTAGCACTCACTTTTATGGCGGCCTCAATGATCATGTTCTTCATCTACGGGAAAGTCGAACAACGCTTTCATTTACTTCAACACACCAAACAATCGCTTACATTATAAGAAAATGTGAGCGATTATTTCAATTCAAATCCGCCAAAGAGATTTCAGCCTGGGCATTGGGATCGAAGGGATTCGTTCTGGCTGCATAAGAAAAAAGATATGGATAATCCTTCTCAAGATGAATCATGTATGTTAACCACTCAAATATCAATAATTTATAGGCTCGTTCAATATCGCCCG
Organism: Desulfosporosinus sp. UBA5188; assembly: GCA_002413075.1. Classification (GTDB taxonomy): domain Bacteria; phylum Bacillota; class Desulfitobacteriia; order Desulfitobacteriales; family Desulfitobacteriaceae; genus Desulfosporosinus. The sequence continues at coordinate 18,323 of DHWG01000029.1, forward strand.
AGAAGTGATGATAATCGGCCTCACTAAGATGTGTCAAATCCAATCGACTTGCCAGTTCTTCCGTTAAATGAAAGACAGCCCATAAGAGCTCTGTGAACGATTCGTGTTCAAGTAAATTAGGATTCTCTAGCATCCTGAGTAAAAATTCCCTTTTACCCAATAGTTTCTCGTTCAGCTTTTCCAGCTCACTTGCCCGACTGTTGATCTGAACGCCATCTTTACCCAGCCAAATTTTCATCCTCTCAACCTTTTTAGGCCAATTGTCTAATAAGATTTGTCTTGCTGTTTCCTCACTCGTCCGATCGAACTTGGTGAGGCTTTGAAGCAGTTCGACCCCACTTTCACTGAAGAAGGCCCCGATGACCATATTAAGTTTTTTTACTCTCTGTCCCTTTTCACGACGACTTAAAAGGCTATCAATCACGAGGGTCGACAAAAGAATATAAATAGGGAGAAACGCGATTTGAGACAATAGGTCGCTTAAAATAGCCCGTAAATCATGGAAGATGAGATCTTTTATTAAATAGACAATAAATGACACAAGACTCAGACCCAGCACCAAATTAATCTCCCACTTTTTCTTCATGAGCTTCCCCATAGTTTTACACCTCCTTTATTGGGATAGAACAAGCCTTTCTCCATTACAAGCAAGCTTACTTTAGCCCCCAGCTGAAAGGAAGCGTAAGCGAAAAACCTTGACTATTTCCGGCCATTCTTCCTCATCAACTCGGAATGTCACCTTCGTTGCGGGGACTTGTATCGACCCTAAAGTACAGGTCCACTCATCACTCAAGTGGACTTCCCAGTTTGATACCAAATACAATCCACGTCCAACCCGAACTCCCCCAATTGCGAGGAAATACTCTTCCAAATCTCGGTGGGGCATTCCTCTCATTTCCAGGAAATGCTCTTCTATTGCCATAATCTTCTCTCCGATTAAAAGACCGGGTGTCAACCCGGTTTTTTGTTCTTCACCCTTCTATTGGTTAAACAAGTTCAAAAATTCCTTTGGGATCTCCGTTTCATAACGTACATCTTCACCCGTGATCGGATGCTTAAAGGCAAGCACCCGTGCATGTAAGCCTAACCGACCTATAGGGTGCTTGATTGCGCCATACTTCTTATCCCCAACGATACTGTGTCCTATGTCTTTCATATGAACACGAATTTGGTTCTTTCGCCCAGTTTCTAGTTTCACTTCTAAAAGAGAATAGTTTTTATTCTTCTTAAGAACCTCATAGTGGGTCACGGCTTTTTGACCTGAATTAGGGGTGCGACTGGAGTACATGATAAAGGCCTTACTTTCCGTCAGCCACGATGTGATTGTTCCTTGCTCTTGGGTCACAAGACCTTCTACAACCGCAACATAACTCCGCTCCAAAACAACTTCTTTCCAAGCATTTTGAAGCAACTGCTGTACTTTCTCGCTTTTTGCAAACATCATGACGCCTGAAGTGTCTCTATCAAGACGATGCAACACAAAGATCTTATTTTTCGGATCTCTTTTTTTCACATGTTCGCTCAAAATACTATAGGCTGTACGTTCCTTTTCTGTAGCCGTAGCGATCGAGAGTAACCCAGCTTCTTTTTCAATAATAATTACATGTAAGTCTTCAAAGACAATATTTAGACCTTCAGGTTGCTCTTCTATCAGAACTTTAGTCCAATTTACGACAACCTGTTGACCAATCTCCAACGGATAATTGTATTGAGTAATAATCTCATTGTCGACCGAAATTTGATGATGGGTCAGTAGCGATTTGATATCGCTTCGACTTTTACTGGGTAACGCGCCTTGTAAAAACTTCAATAACTCAGCCGGTTCCGTTATCTCAAGGTGAGTTTGTTTATCCTTCCCAGTCTTGAATCTTAACTTATTGCTTGGCATATTCATATGATTGTCCCCTTATTCTTGTTATCTGACCGACTATCTCCGAATTAAATTGCCTTAATTCTTGCTCCAATTAAATTCGAGGTGGCTTCATTCCCATTTGACGCCAATCCTCTCTTGATGGACCGTAAATTCCAGGCACTTTAAGGCCGGCTTGTCTCATTAGTACGGTTATCTGCCCCCGATGGTGGATCTGATGATCGATTAGGGCCCTTAATGTGTGACCATTTGTCCAAGTCTCTCCATACATATCTTTTTTCTCTAAAAGAGATTGATCATTCCACTGATGTCTAACGGCTTAATAATTTATAACAATATTACCAGTTAGCCTCAATCAGGTCAATAAATTCCCCCTTTATAAATCATTATGAGCTTTTAAACAAACCTACAATAAGTTCAAAAGAGGTTTTTTTAAACAGAGTGGATCTATGAATCGTTTAAAACTTTATGTCCACTAACACCAGCCTTATAACTTTTTAGAAATAGCTTGTAATAATCTTCTATCGACTGTGATGTCTCGAACTCTCCATTCATTTTCAGGATTTCAATGGCAGCTTCTATTGTACACAGATTCCCTTTGGCGCCTCCTCTTCTCAAATCATAGTTAGAGGCCTTGTTTGACTGTATTGAAACAATCGGTAAATCCTTCAAGAATTCGCTTTTCCGAAATATCTTTCTAGCTTCTTTCCATGTCCCGTCTATGATTATGAAAGCTGGTATTTTATCAGTTGGTTCAAATTCCACTTCTCTTTTTTTTAATTCCTCATTTTCCGTTGGAAATAAAACAAATGTTGTATATTTATCGCTATTAATAGATTCAATTAACGGCTTAGGACTCTTTGTGCGTTCCCATAGGAAAACTTCCGTTGCCTCTCGATTGATTAACTTTAATAGTCTTGCCGTATTAGAAGGCCTATAAAACTCTCTTTCACTCGATAGAATCCAGAACTTAGCTCTAGAGCTAACTTTCTCTGATTGATTACAAATGCAATTAATGATCGGCAAGCCACATTCATTGCAACTTTCATATAAGCTCGTAATTTGCTTAACCTTATAAATTTTATCCACTTTATCCCCTTGTTCATTGCATTAATTGTAGTTTTTCCAACCTCAGTTAATTTGAACCTCGTGGTCCAATCTCTTCACGCAAAAAGAAGACGCACTTCGGTTGTGGAAGATCTGAAGTGCGTCTTCTCGCGAATTACCTAAATATTATTAACGGTGGATTTTATCATCAGAACAATCGCACTATCCACACTTTGAGTAGCCACAGTGCGTACACACAACACAACCGCTTTCATGGTTGATGGGCATCCCACACTCTGGGCAAGCATTTTCTTCTGCAACACCTGATCGGACTATTTTTCCAGTGACCTTTTCTCTCGATAGCTTCTCTCGTTCGGCAACGCTTGATTTTACAAGCGCAGGAGCTGCTTTTTTCGTTCCCTTTTGGACACTTTCAAAATCAATACCCACTTCATTATATTTCTTAATCACGCTGGCTATGGCATCTGGGCAGGAGGTGACGTTGACACCTTCACGCCGCATGCAAGCCGGACAACGAATACCCTTGATTTGTTCAGTGATTGTTTCAACGGACAAGCCGGAACGCAGCGCAATAGAGATCAAACGGGCTGAAGCCTCAGATTGCGATGAGCATCCGCCAGCGCGACCGGTATTCGTAAAAACTTCACAAATCCCTTTTTCATCCGCGTTGACGCTGACATAGAGGTTTCCGCACCCGATTTTTATTTTCTCTGTCACCCCTATAGTGGTGGTCGGTCGTGGACGCGGAACGACTGTATCGACTTCTGGAATAAAGGGAGTTTTGGGAGGTATAGCCTGACCGATCCCCAGTGATTCCACACCCTTCTTTTCGACCTGGTCTGGTGTCGCTACAGTTCCGATGGAAAGTACCTGCTCTTCTCTACTTCCATCGCGATAGACCGTTAAACCTTTACAGTTCAGTTCATCTGCCAACCGATAAGCTTCAGCAATGTCTTCACGTGTCGCGGCGTTCGCAAAGTTGATAGTTTTTGAGACCGCGTTATCGGTATATTTCTGAAAAGCCGCTTGAATCCGGATATGCCATTCAGGTGCGATCTCTTGAGCCGTGGTAAAGACTTCCTGAACCCAGTTTGGTACTTCCTGTAAACCAAGGACCGTTCCCTTTGCTGCGATCTTCTGCATTAATTCTAAGGAATAGAAACCATATTCATGGGCAAATGATTCGAAGAGTGGATTGACCTCGACTAAGGCCGTCCCATCCATCACTGTTTTAGTATAAGCAACCGCAAAAAGAGGTTCTACGCCGCTGGAAGCACCGCAAATCATGGAGATAGTTCCAGTCGGAGCAATCGTCGTTAAGGTCGCATTACGCAATTTCATGACCCCGTCATAAATGGAGCCCTCATAATTAGGGAAGTTTCCTCGTTCTTCAGCCAGGCGTTGGGACTCAATGCGGGCTTCCGTCTGAATAAATTTCATGACCTTTTCCGCGTAGTCAACCGCTTCTTCTGTGGCATACGAGGTTTGAAGCAGAATGAGCATATCGGCAAAACCCATCACGCCAAGACCAATTTTGCGGTTCCCTTTAACAACCTCATCGATAATTGGCAATGGATACTGATTTACATCAATCACGTTGTCCAGAAAACGAACCGACAAGCGAATCACCTGACTTAAACGTTCCCAGTTAATGACCATTTTTTCGTTTTTCTCCATCACCATCAATTTGAGATTAATGGAGCCTAAGTTGCACGCCTCATTGGGCAGAAGTGGCTGTTCACCACAAGGATTGGTGGCCTCAATCTTTCCTTGCAACGGCGTGGGGTTGCCTTCATTTAAACGGTCAAGAAACACTATTCCAGGTTCCCCATTCTGCCAGGCATGTTCAACGATCTTATTAAAAATCTCCGGAGCGGATAATTTTCCTGCTGAGATACCCGTATGAGGATCTATGAGATCATAGGGACGTCCTTCACGGACCGCCAGCATGAACTCTTCCGTAATTCCAACGGAGATATTAAAGTTCGTAATCTCTTTATTGTCTTCTTTACACTGAATGAAATCCACAATATCCGGATGGTCCACACGCAGAATTCCCATATTAGCACCGCGACGAGTTCCGCCTTGCTTAACCGCTTCCGTAGCAGAATTAAAAACCTTCATAAAGGAAATCGGACCTGAGGCCACTCCACCAGTAGAGCGAACCATGCTATTTTTAGGGCGCAAGCGAGAAAAGCTGAAACCAGTCCCTCCACCTGATTTATGAATAATTGCGGCATTTTTTATTGCATCAAAAATCTGTTCCATGCTGTCTTCAATTGGTAAGACAAAGCAAGCACTCAATTGTCCGAGATCCCGACCGGCATTCATAAGCGTCGGTGAATTTGGCATGAATTCGAGGTTCGCCATCATGTTGTAGAATTCTTTAGCCAGGGCCCCAGTTTCTTTTTTGCCTTTGCCGTATTTATCCTCTTCAATTTCTGCAATCACACAGGCTACTCGATAAATCATGTCTTCCGCAGTTTCAACTACTTGTCCGTTTGCTTGTTTTAAATACCTTTTTGCCAATACAACGCGCGCATTAGGGGTAAGATTAGCCTTAGGCCAGGTTTTTGGTGCTTGTCCTTCAAAACTCAACGAGAATCCCCAACTTTCCTTCATAACTTTTCAATCTAGTCCCTCTTCTTCATAGTTCCCCGCTTTTCGATAAGCTCGTGTAATTCCTCCATAAAACGTTGTATGTCCCGAAACTGACGATAGACGGAAGCAAAACGTATGTAAGCTACTTCGTCCAATCCAAACAGCTGTTCCAGCACGGCTTCCCCCACTTGAGCACTGGACACCTCACGCTCATTGCTGTTACGTAGGATTTTTTCTATAGCGTAAGCCGCATCCTCAATTTGTTCCGTGGAAATTGGCCTTTTTTCACAAGCCCTTAACATGCCCGCCATCATTTTGGAACGGGAAAATTCTTCACGCCGTCCTTCTTTTTTTATAACAACAAGCGGAGAATCCTCGAATTTTTCAAAGGTGGTAAACCGACGCGAACAACGTTCACATTCCCTGCGTCTTCGGACTGCCGTTCCTTCTTCAACCTGACGTGAATCATGAACTTTTGTGTCCTCGTTGCCGCAGAATGGACAATGCACAGCTTCACCCCCAACATCTAGTATTATTTTAATTTAACCATACTATATGTTGTGTGTCAAACCCTTTTTTGTCTTAATAACGCCTTTCTTTCTCTTCCTCGTCCTATTTTTGTCAGCTATCTCTTTCTTCCTTATTTTTAGGAAGATTAGTCCCTCGCGACCAAGTTTCTATTATCCTTTTAGGAGAGAATGATTTATAGTAGTATTCATTTCAGGAAAAGGGCAGAATAACATAACGCTTATAACCATTAACATCTATTTTTAGAAAGGAAGTGACGTAACCTTGAAAAAGAAATTCCCCTCTGAGAAAAATCCTAATCCAAATACTAAACCGATTCCCTCCAGTCCTGAAGACCAGCCGAGCATGGATTCCCGGGATGGCCATGGCCTTTCGAGTGCGGAAGCCCTACGTTCAAAAAAGTAAGTTGTTGGTGTAACAACAAGGGGGCATCTATCCGTGTGAAATGGGATAGATGCCCCCTTTTACATAAGTGCCACTCAATTATGTTCCCTCGCAAATCCGGAATAAATAGTTGAATTTACGCAAAAGCTATCTGAACATAGAAAGAAAAGAAGGTGGATCATGTTCAATCGACTGATTACTAAATCAAAACAGAGAAAAACTAGTCAACCCACTGAAAATACCTCTCATTCTTCCAGTGATCTGCCTACGGTTTCTAAAGATTTAAACGAGAATCTGAAGGCAATTAAAGATATTTTCGATAATGCCAATGACCTCATTATCCGAGAGTTTAAAATTGGAACAGAGCTACAAGTGAATGCTATTGCCGTTATGATCGGGGGTTTGATCAATGAAGCATCTGTGAATGAAAACTTGATTAAACCACTAATGTCTCTACACCGGGATATAAGTAAGGAATCTGTCGTTAAAGTTGTTAAAGAAAGTGCTTTATTTGTTGCAAACATACAGGAAACACAAAAGCTAGACGATGCGGTTACTGGGATATTATCTGGAGACACGGCCTTATTCATTGACGGGACGGACAGTGCGCTGCTTGCTTCAATTCTGGGTTGGGAAGCTCGGGGAGTCGAAGAACCAAAAACTGAATCCGTCGTAAGAGGGCCTAGGGAGGGGTTTGTTGAATCTCTTGGTACTAACACTGCCCTCTTGCGTAGGAAAATTAAAAATACGCAATTAAAATTTGAGAAAATAACGGTTGGCAAACAAACGAAAACAGACATTTGCATCGTTTATATTAATGGAATCGCCAATGAAAAGATAGTCCAGGAAGTCAAGGATAGAATAACTAGAATCGAAACGGACTCTATTTTAGAATCGGGTTATATTGAGGCGTTTATCGAAGATGCGCCCTATTCATTATTTCCAACCGTAGGTAACAGTGAAAAGCCCGATATCGTAAGTGCAAAATTATTGGAGGGAAGAATAGCCGTGCTAACCGACGGAACTCCCTTTGTCTTGACCCTTCCTTACCTATTTATTGAAGCTTTTCAAAATAGTGAGGATTACTATTCTCGCCCCTATCTTGCAACGTTTATCCGGTGGCTGCGTTGGTTGGCTTTTTTTATCTCCACTTTTTTGCCGGCTTTATATGTAGCCATAACCACGTATCACCATGAACTATTACCGACGTCTCTGCTGATAAGCATTGCCAGCGCCAACGAAGGGTCCCCCTTCCCCACCATAGTGGAAGCTCTTCTTATGCTAGTAGCCTATGAAATTTTGCGAGAAGCCGGCCTTCGCTTGCCTAAGGCGGTTGGACAGGCGGTTAGTATTGTCGGTGCACTGGTTATTGGAGATGCTGCGGTTTCTGCGGGGCTAGTCGGGGCTCCCATGGTAGTTGTGGTGGCGCTTACAGGAATTTGTTCTTTTGTCGTTCCAACTTTAACGGATGTCACCACTGTTACCCGCTTCGTACTCCTCATCTTGTCGGGATTTGCCGGTATGTACGGGGTAATACTAGGCTTTGCGGGTTTTCTTACTCATCAACTTTCTCTAAGATCGTTTGGGGTCCCCTATATGTCTCCTCTTGCACCGTTAAACGTTGCTGACCTTAAAGATGTTTTGATTCGGGCTCCTTGGTGGGCTATGACTAATAGGCCTAGTCTCATAGGCAATAATTCAACGAGGCAAAAAAAGTCCATGATTCCCCATCCACCTAGGGATAATCCCGACAATTAGCAATTTATTACTCTCCCAAAAAAGGAGAACTGTATGTTGGAAAATGTTAAAATTACTCCTAAACAACTCATATTGCTTGTTGTTATAAGTCGACTGGTCATTACAATTACTTTTTTTCCTGCCTTGGATGGTCCTCCTGAAAATCAGGACGTATGGCTGTCCGTGCTATTAACTATTCCTGCCCATTTATTATTATCAGTTCCGATCTATCTGTTATGGAAGCGTTTTCCTAACCAATCCTTTATCGAATATAGCCAGACGATCCTTGGCAAAGCGGGTAAATTAGTTGGGCTTCTTTATGTTCTTTTCTTTTTTCATACTCTTGGTATGTTCTTATACCAATGGAGTGCCTTTCTTACAACGGCTATTATGCCGGAAACTCCTGTTCTTTTTATGTTGATTTTCGTTTTACCTTTTTGTGCTTATGCGGTTCTTAAGGGCATTGAAGTTATTTCACGCCTTTCTGAGTTTTTTGCACCGTTGGTCTTCGGTGCACTCATTATATTTTTTCTACTACT
>DHWG01000079.1:0-1400 GCA_002413075.1 Desulfosporosinus sp. UBA5188
ATTGTTTTAGGCTTACATTCTGTGATCGACTCACCGACCATGATGAGCATGCGCACTTTTGAAGCCATGGGTTGTGGAGCCTTCTTCCTGACGCACTGGTCCCCTGCCATAGAAAACATGTTCAAAAACCATGTCCATCTCGTCTGGAGCCGGCATCCTGATGAAACGTTAGAACTTGTGCGTTTTTATCTGAACCGGGAAGACCTCCGCCATAAAATTGCTCGTCAAGGTCAGGAAGACGTGTACCGCTACCATACCTATCAACACCGCATCCAATCTGTTCGGGACCGGCTCGAAAGATTGTAGCTTAGGAGGCGTGTCGAATGAAAGTAGTTTTCCAAGCTAGACCGGACTTCATGAGAAATCCAGCAGGAGATACTGTCCAAATGGTCTCCACGGGACAAGAACTCCAAAAGCTGGGCGTTGAGGTGCATTTCTCCGCTGATCCTAATCTAGATCTATTGCCCTATGACGCCGTCCATATTTTCAATATTACAAGAATCAAAGAAAGCTATATGTTCTTTCTGAATGCCCAAAAGCAACAGAAGAACATTGTCCTGTCTCCTATTTATTGGCCTCCCAATGCTTACTTAAGGCGTGAGGGGGCAAGTGCAAATGCTCTAGCTGCCTGGAAACACATGCAGCCCATGAGGGCACGACTACTAAGCGAAAGCACACTCTTGCTCCCTAATAGTCAAATTGAAATGGACGCTCTTCAGCAAGACTTTCTCAAGATCGCTCCTTATCAGGTGGTACCCAATGGATTTCCAGATTCCTTCATCGGGGTGACGCCTCAGCTTTTTCGGGAACAGTTTCCTAATATTCCGAAGGAATTCATACTCTGCGCGGCTCGAATTTCGGCGCGCAAAAACCAGCACTGGCTAGCAAAAATATCTTACGAACTGGGGCTTCCTCTGGTTCTTCTAGGACCCGTTAATGACCAAAAGTATTTCGAGACTGTGACCGCCTTCTCGAACGTTACCCATATTGGTACTTTACAAGGGGAGCTTCTCTCATCCGCTTATTCAGCAGCCCTTGCTCATGCCTTACCTAGCTGGTTTGAAACCCCAGGTTTATCAAGTATTGAGGCTGGAGCGTGCGGTACGGTTGTGATCTCCACAGACCAAGGAAGCCCTAAGCAATATTTCCAGGATATGGCCCTGTATGTGCACCCGATGGATGACGCAAGTTTACGTACAGCTCTTGAACAATCCTCCAATGCCTCTCCCCTGCCCCTAATGCACCACCTACACAAACATTATCCCTGGTCTAAAATTGCAGAGAAGACCTTGAAGGCTTATCGGAAAATACTCGAGTGAAAAAGAAGAAGGCTATTGAAGGCCTTCTTCTTTTTCATTCCAAGGAGCAATACAGAACTTGTTTGCATATTGTATAGAAAA
>DHWG01000079.1:1599-8234 GCA_002413075.1 Desulfosporosinus sp. UBA5188
GTGAAAGAGGGTGATTTTATTGTCAGAAACAGAAGTGTCTGACCTCAGAATCAGAATAGCTGTCTTAGAAACAAAAGATAAGGTTGATCAGACAAGGCTGAACGCACTAGAAATTGAGGTAGGAAAAAAGTTCGACCGCTTTGAAGCAAAGCTGGATCAAGTCCTGGGGTCTGCCAACGGGAGGCCTACATGGACTATTTCTTTACTAATAACCGGACTCGTTACAATCGTTACGGGACTTACTGCCTTTGTCCTTACTCATATTTAGGACAAGTTGTGTAGAGCGCACAGAGTCGACAGAGTTTCGCCGTGCTAAGAGACGATTGAAGGGCGATGGCCATTATAAATGCTGGGTCTGCGAAGCAGCAGAAAATCTCCAAGTGCACCATTTCGGAGCAGAGTGGAGCCTTGAAAATGTCACCGCAACCATTAACAACCGTCGATGATGTCCGGAATATGCTCGTCCTCTGCCAAGAGCACCACACCGGTGGCAGCAAGGACGGCGTCACTATTTGGTGGCTTTAACGAAACAATATTTCTCCGCCACCCAAATCAGTACAGCGAGTGAGATTGCAACACACGCAGTTAACTTTGTCATCCAGGCTGCTAATAAGCTCGGCCTTACTGAAGATTTAGCAAAGTACAATGCCGCGCTCGCAAAAGCTAAAGAATTGGCTTTAAAAGCCGGGCTTAATTTCACGGACTCGCAATGGGAAACTTTCTTAGAAAGTGCCTACAGGAAAATCAAAGGTGAGTTACAGCCATAACGACTTGTTAAGTATCCACTCATTCCGTTTTTAACCTAATAGATCAAGAAGAAGGCTAACTGAAAGCCTTCTTCTTGATCTATTATTATTGTTACCGATTATTATGTAAATATTGTTATTATTACCCTGAAATTTTGCACTCCAGGAAAAATTCAAGCGGAGTGCCCGGAAGGCGGAAACGCCGAAGGAGCCCAGGCTTTCGGGGCTCCTTCGACTAAATATATAGTACCTGTCAAAGTCTGGTCTACAGCTCTCCCTGGAAAAAAACGTTCAGGGTGACTGCGCTGGCAGCATTCACAGCACTATAGTAGACTCGTGCATACTTAAGGAATATTGATGAGACTAACGTCGTTAAAGAGTTCTGGTTAATTGTAACAGGACCTGATTCGTCTAACCAGGTTGTCCCATCCGGGCTGATTTGCAATTTTACTATGGCCTGTGCGTTTGTCGCTAATGAGGAATTGACCAAGCCGAAGGTCCAAGTTGGAACACCTAGGACATTGTAGGTTGTATCCCCGCTCCCTGCAGTATCTACAATATTAGCGCGAGTCGTGGATACATCGGTCGTCCCACTGATCATGATCAATCCTGAGGTGGTGATAAGCAAACCACCCGTTGGTGGGGTAATCGACAGACCTGATGACGGTGCAGTGACTGTCAAGCCATTCGCCGGGGCAGTAATGGCCAAACCTGTTGACGTGATCGTTAAACCGGCGGTCGGCGGCGTGATCGACAAACCACCCGTTGGTGGAGTGATTGCGAGACCTTCTGCTGATGCAGTGACCGTCAAGCCATTCGTAGGAGCAGTGATTGCCAAGCCTGTTGACGTGATCGTTAAACCGGCGGTCGGCGGCGTGATCGACAGACCGCCGGTTGGTGGGGTGATCGATAGGCCAGAGGCCGACGCGGTGACTGTCAAGCCATTCGCCGGGGCAGTAATGGCTAAACCCGTTGACGTAATCGCTAAACCGTTGGCTGGTGCGGTGATTGCCAAACCTGTTGACGTTATTGTCAGGTTACCTGAGCTATCCAGGTTAAAGGCCGCATTATTGCCACCGTATATCTTAATCTTGGCCTGATCGGGATTGTCCTGGAAAATCTTAAAATTCGCCATGCTTACTATAACTTCCTTTCTCGTGCAATCCAGTATTTTTGGGCTTGCATAGTACATGCTATTCTCTGACTCGACGAAATGTTTCAGTTTGTCTTGCATATATTATTAAAATGGAAAAGAGATGCGAGGCAAACAAACAATGGCGAAGAAAATCAGTCTGTGCATGATTGTAAAAAATGAAGAACACGCCCTAAGTCGGTGCTTAAATAGCGTATTAAGTATTGTCGATGAAATCATTGTCGTTGATACAGGGTCTACTGATTCGACCTGTGAAATCGCAGAACAGTTTGGCGCTATCCTCCATCATTTTCGCTGGAACGATAATTTCAGTGATGCCCGGAACGCCTCCTTGGAACTCGCGCAAGGGGATTGGGTTTTATTTTTGGACGCTGATGAAGAGCTATCGCCCGAGAGCGGGGAGATTTTAAGACGCTTAATTGAGAATGAAGCCATCGAGGGCTATTTTGTGAAAATCCTTAATCACCTTGGAAAAGAAGGTTGGATCGAGACTGTTCCAGATCTTGTGTTTCGGCTCTTCCGCAATAGAAAGGACTATCGCTTCCATGGGGCGATTCACGAACAAATTGCTGATGTGATTTTGGAGAAAAACTTTAAGGCGTCCTATCAGGTGGCCGAAGATCTTGAGATCATCCATCACGGTTATTTAGACCAAATGATTGAGGAAAAAGATAAGAAGCATCGCAACTTGATGTTAATTGAGAAAGAACTAGAACGAACGCCTGACAATCGCTTACTGCAATTTCATTATGGCGTAGAACTTTTTCGGTCTGAACGGTACGCAGAGGCAGCCACGTTCTTTATCCGATCCGCCACTGATATTGATACGAACACAATCTACCTCCCGAAGCTCATACGCTACCTTGTGATGTCTCAGCAGTCTTCCGGCCAACGACAGGCAGCCCTCAATTCCGCTGACCTAGGGCTCAAGTTTTTCCCCAATTATGCAGATCTCTACTATTATACGGGTCTCATCCTACTAGACCTGAAACATTATTCTCAGGCGCGTAATGCCTTTCTCCAGGCCTTATCCATGCCTGAACAACCCCCACAATACGCCTCTTTTGGCGGAGTCCGCGGTTTTAGAGCCTACTATTATCTAGCTCAAATAGCAGAGTGCTTTTTGGATGAAGAAGAGGCGCTCAAGTATTACGTCTATAGTCTGCGTGACAACGCCCACTTTACCCATGCTTTAGAAAGCGTTGTTGGCATTTTAAAACCGACCAAAGAACCGGCTTATACGATGGAATGCCTGGAGAAAGTTTGTGATTTCTGCACATCACAGGCCAGTCAGCTGATGGGAGACATTTATTATAGACACGGGGCCTATGGTCTCGCCTTACACTATTTCGATCAGTCTGAGGCGGGGTTCCCAGCTTTGCCCGATATCAAACTAAGAAAAGGGATCTGCCTCATTCAGGAACGACGGTTTTTTGAAGCCTTGAGAATCATCGAAGATTTCACCCCAGAAAGTTCTGAATATCCTATTGCCACCGTAAATAAGCTGTTTTGTTTCTGGATTCAAGATAAATCTGCTAAAGTCCGTACTGTGTGGAAAGAGCTTCATGCACTTGGGTTAGCTCAGGATACCGAAAATGTGATTTCTCTATTTATAGCCTATTCAAGGAAAGTTCCACCTTCGGCCGCTATGATTTTGGGTCCGGAAGGTATGTTGCTTTTACTTGATATTGTGCAACGTTTGGTCGCCTTGCAAGAAATCGAGCGGGCAATGTATTTCTTACAAGCTCTTCAACCGAAATGCTTGGACGAGTACAACCTGCAGATTGCCCAAATATTTGTGGCGTATAGCGAGGAAAGCCGAGCAATCCCTTTTTTGCAAACAGTGATTGAAAATAATCCATCAGCTGAACCTCATTTCCAGCTTGCGGAGATATACGCCCACCTAGGACGACCGACTGAAGCAGAGCAGCATTACAAACAGGCCCTTCAATTAGACCCGGATAATCCTCGTTACTATGTTCGCCTGATCAACCTCTATAGCGCTTGGCGACAAAACATTCTGAAGGAAGCGTTGGCAAAATACCCAGAAAACCACGTTTTCCAGAAGTTGTCGGAGGAGGTTTCGGCGAGCTATGAACCAACGAATTAGCCTCACCCTGATTGTGAGGAATGAAGCCGCTCATTTAGCCGATTGCCTGGAAAGCGTTCAAGATAAAGTTGATGAAATGATTATTGTTGATACCGGTTCTACGGATGATACTCTCAGAATTGCGAAGCGTTATACGCCCCATGTTTATTCATTTCCTTGGAACAACGATTTCAGTGCTGCTCGAAACTTTGCCCTTGAACATGCAACTGGTGATTGGATCTTGGCACTCGATGCCGACGAGGAAGTTCTGTGCCAAGATCCGTTCAGCTTTCATGCCTTAATAGATAGACAAAAAGACAAAGAAGCGTTCCTTGTTCCTCTTCTTAATCCTATTTCGGAGTCAACGGAAGAATATAATACGTTTTATGTGCTCAGATTATTCCGAAACAACGGGGACTATCAGTACGTCGGTAAGATTCATGAACAGGTCTCGATTCCAGACCCACAAAAAGTTGGCCTTGCCGTGGGACCCTCTATTAAGCATCAAGCACTCCCCCTAAAAGAACGTCATCAAAAAAGAAACCGCAACCTTCTGTTATTGAAAAAGGCCTCTCAAGAAGACATTCAGAACGTTTTTTTACACTATTATCTGGGTGTAGAGTGGCTCATGCTGGATAAACCAGGTTATGCTCTACCTTTCTTGCAAAAGGCCTATGCCAATCTAAGCGATGATAACCTGTTGTTTCGGGCACCTGCTCTAAAGTATCTCCTGATAGCCCTAAGAACGTTAGGCCGGCAGGATGAAGCCCTCACCTTATGTCTCGAGGCAAGCCTACGCTATCCAGACTTTACAGATATTTTTTATCTAGGTGGCCTGCTCCTCGAAGAAAAGGAAGAATACCTTATTGCCCTAAAATGGTTTGACCAGGCCATCGCTTGCGGGAAACCCACAGTTTTATTCAGCCATATGACTGGGTCAGAAAGTTTCTTGGCTTACTATCACCTAGGCTTTTGTTATGAAAAGATTGGGGAAACCGCTGAAGCCATTGGGGCCTATGAAACAGCTCTGAAACTTAATCCAAGATATTCTTACCCAATGTATAGTCTATTTTCGATCCTGCTTCGTGATAAAGGACCCGCTCTCTGTTATCAACGCCTGGAAGATCTTGGTTTCCTTCATGATACACTTCTCTGCCTCACCTCTGCCGACTTATTTTTCCTCGCAGATCATGTAGAACAAGCTCATCACTGTTTGGAAACCCATAAAAATAATTTCCAAAGTGATGAACGCTTCCTTTTTTCCTACGCCAAATATTGCGTCTATTCCGGAAGATTACGCGCGGGGTTGGAGGCTTTAAGTCAGATTTCGGCGAACAGTTCTTACAATACGTCGGCCCAATCACTCTCAATGGTCACGCTGATCTTGCTCGGTGATTTTCTAAACGCTCGATCGTTGGCCATTACGCTCTGGAAGAATCAAGCGACCCGATGTGATGCGCACATTTTTCTGTGTTTGATACGTCTTATGCACATGAGAACGCTCCCACCCTATCTGCTTAGCATACGGGAAAAAGACACCTTAACCCCCACGACTGAACTGTTTCTTGACTCGAAGCGTTATCAATCTCCTGAGATGTATTCCAACCCCCTCATTGAGTCTTGGAGTCAAGGTCTCGAAGCATTTCTTAAAGCCTCGGAAAAGGGTCTAGCTTTGCTACTCACTGACTATGACCAAAGGGCTCAGGAACTAACGAATCGCTTGGTTGCTAAGTTCGGAAATAGTAGGCTTTGCGATGAGCACTAAAGAAACGGTTAGCCTGTGCATGATTGTCAAAGATGAAGCTGACTGCCTTCTCGCGGCAATCCAAAGCGTTCGGGATTTAACGGATGAACTAATTGTAATTGATACAGGAAGTACCGATAGGACCCCCCAATTAGCCCTTGCCGCGGGCGCAAAATTATTTCACTTTACTTGGACGCAGGACTTCGCGGTGGCGAGAAACTTCGCCCTGAAACAAGCGTCTTCACAATGGATCCTTGTCCTGGATGCCGACGAGGTTCTTGATACTATAAACCCCGAAACTTTCTATGAGCTCTTAAATAACGTGAAAGTTGAGGGGTATTTTCTGCGTGTCAAAAATAGCCTTGGCCCATCGCTGGGTGAAACCCATGATCAAGTGGTTCGCTTATTTCGGAATAAACCTATGTATCAATTTGAAGGCCCCATCCATGAACAAGTTGCGCCTTCAATTCTTAGGGCAAATCAGGGCAACGGCTTAGTTTCCGTGCCTCTCACTATTAATCACTACGGGTATCTAAAAGACCGTCTCCAATCTAAAGATAAATTTGTTCGAAATAGCAAAATCATCAAGAAAGAACTCAATAGGAACCCAGACAATCCTTTCCTCCTCTACTGTCTGGGCCTTGAATATTATCAACAGGGCTCCATCACCGAGGGGCTAAAATGCCTTAACAAGGCCCTAGTGCGTATGTCGGGTAATGAGGGCTATTTCGAAGAGGTTCTCCTTAATATCTCCCTTGGCTATCTCAGTCTTGAAGAAATGACCCAACTGATCAACTTTTCAAGTCAAGCCTTAACGATGTATCCAGACCAATCAGATTTCCTTTTTCTCAGAGGAAGCGCTTACCTCTCCCAAACGGACTATTGTAAAGCGGCTAAAGATTT
>DHWG01000179.1:0-7346 GCA_002413075.1 Desulfosporosinus sp. UBA5188
ATTATGAAATTGACTCAATTAATTGTAATATAAATTAGTGCAAAAAGAAACAATTCGATGGAACTTGTTTAGACAGATAAAAGGTGTCAATAAAAGGGAGTAGACGCCCTAAAGCAAGTCGTTGAAACTGAATATAAAGGATTGATAACATGATCATGTATGGCCTTATCTTTATTTATGGACTTATAATTGGTTCTTTTCTCAATGTCTGCATCTACCGAATTCCACGAGAGGAGTCCATAGTCTCTCCGCCTTCTCACTGCCCAAACTGTGGAACCAGGCTGAAAGCTTTTGACCTTATTCCACTGTTCAGCTACTTGATATTCCAGCGGAAATGTCGTTACTGCCACTTGGGAATATCCCCTAGGTATTTTTTAGTAGAGCTTTTAACCGGAATGCTCTCCGTAGCCTTGTTCTTCAAATATGGTCTGACCGTAGACTTTGGAGCATTTCTATACTTAACCTATATCCTGATTGCCGTATTTTTCATTGACCTCGATCATCAGATTATACCGAATGAACTGGTGATTGCAGGGCTGGTTGGAGGCGCAATCCTTTTTGTTTATAATCTTTTCGAGACATTTCAAATTTATGATGACCATCTTTGGTGGAATCCTCTGCTTGGTATGGCATTAGGTTCAGGTTTTCTGTTGGCTGTTTCGCTAATCGGATTAGCGCTTTATAAGGGCGAAGAAGTCATGGGCATGGGGGATGTGAAGTTATTTGCCCCGATCGGGTTGTTTCTTGGCTGGAGAATGACGTTGCTAGCGCTATTTATCTCAGTGGTCCTGGGAGGGATGTCAAGTGTGTTGTTAATGCTTCTAGGGAAAGCCAATAGGAAGAGTATGATCCCGTTCGGACCCTTTATTGTTACGGCAGTATTTATTACAATTATATGGGGCTGGGACATACTGCGTTGGTATCTAAGTACGTATATGTAAGGGACTCTGACCTAAACCTTACGCCTGAAATTCGTCTCCCCAAAAAAGATGGGGCAGGCGGATTTTTCTATGAGACGGCTGTCCCTACTACCGATGTGAAATTATTTACTTCCCTAAAAAGTGGATAAGCAATATCTTTCCCCCCCAAGCATATGTATTAAGACTGTGGAAAGGGGTGGAAAATATGTTCGCTGAATTATTCATGGTCAGTATGGCTCTCTCCGTTCTTAAGGGAGTCTCTTTACTCGTCTCGTATATCAACAATAATGCCTTTCCCCAGCCTTTAAATGAGAAAGAGGAAACGCGTTATTTAAAAATCCTTAGTCAAAGTAAAACAGAACCCTTTACCCTGACCCGTGAGGTCGAAAATGCTCGTAACACATTAGTGGAGCATAATTTGCGTTTGGTGGCGCATCTGGTTAAAAAATTCGACGGGACAGGAGAAGATGGTGATGACTTAATTTCTATTGGGACGATTGGTTTAATTAAGGGGATTAACACGTTCGATCCAAATAAAGGGACGAAGCTTGCAACGTATGCAGCGCGTTGTATTGAGAACGAGATCTTAATGCATCTGCGGTCACTGAAAAAATCTCGGGGAGAAGTTTCGATTTACGATCCGATTGGGATGGATAAAGAGGGTAATGAGATTTCTTTGATCGATGTACTGGGTTCGAACGAGGAAGATATCTCAATCAAGGTTGAAAACGACTCTGAACAAAAAGCATTGCTCGAACTTCTTAAAAAGTTGAATAAAAGAGAAAAGATGGTTCTCGAGTCCCGTTATGGGTTGATGAACAGTACCAAACGGACACAACGGGAGATTGCCAAGGCTTTGGAAATTTCTCGCTCATATGTTTCTCGCATCGAAAAGAAAGCCATTCAACGGTTAATGGAAGAGATGGAAAAGATTAATCCTAAAAAATAACCCCAGTACTTGATCTCATAGTATGCTCTAAGGTATAATTAAGTAAAATACGTACTTTGGAGGGTTCAATGTTTGAGTATTTCCAACCAACGCTTCAAGCTCCTTCACTTGATCTTATTTCGGTTGAACAACTGACTCAGGACGGGATCAAAGGGCTCATTATAGATTTGGATAATACGATGACTCCCTGGAATGATCTCGAAGTGGGTCCTAAGGTGGCAACCTGGTTTATCAAAGTTAAGGCCGCGGGGATTGGTGCGTGCGTTGTATCGAACAACAGTAAGCGTCAACGCGTCGCTGTTGTGGCGGATCGCTTAGACATCCCTTTTGTTTTTGGAGCGACGAAACCGAGAAGAAGAGCGTTTCGATCGGCAATGAATATTTTGGGAACAGGGCATCAGGATACGGCTGTCATAGGAGATCAGTTGTTTACCGATATACTTGGCGGAAATCGTCTTGGCCTCTACACGATATTGGTCACCCCAATTAATGATCGTGAATTTATCGGAACTAAAGTGATGCGCAAGATGGAGAAGGTTCTAGTCTGGTTGATGAAGCATTGTGCTCCGGCAAAGTCAATTAGCACCAAGATACATTAAACATGAAAGATTAAAGGAATGGCCTGCCATTCCTTTTTCCCGATTCAAAAGTATTCGTTCAGTGAACCTGTTTAGTCAGGGCCAAAGGACTAAGATGTAAAGGAATGTTAACAATGGAGAAACATTATGCGGTGATCGGAGACCCAATAGAACACTCGCTCTCTCCAGGGATGCACAACGCCGGGTATTTAGCTTTAGGAATTGACGCAGCCTACCAACGCTTTCAGGTGGAGCCTAGTCATTTGGCGGAGGCTGTAGAGGGCCTCTGTGCCCTAGGGTTTTCGGGTTGGAACGTAACCTTACCGCATAAGGAAACGATCATCCCCTTCCTTGATACGCTTACCCCGGAGGCTCAACGCGCGGGGGCGGTGAACACGGTGAAAATACATGAGGGTCAGCGAATTGGTCATAATACGGATGGCGATGGGTTTGTTCGGTCAGTGCACGGCGATCTTAACGGCTTTAAGGGTAAGAGAGCTGTCCTACTGGGAGCGGGTGGTGCCGCAAAAGGGATTGCCTTAGCCTTAGCAGCACAGGGCATGCACGTACATATTCTTAATCGTACACCTGAAAAGGCTACGGCCTTAGTGGAGTTGGTTAAGAAGTGGGGTGGAATGGCCACGTCTGGGGAGTTTGCTCCAGGAGACTGGATGGAGGCGGTCGATCTGTTGGTGCAGACGACTTCCGTCGGGTTACGTGGTGAACATTTCCCCTTTTCCATGCAAGGTATTTCTGACCGGGCGCTCGTCGTTGATATAATATTTAACCCCAGTGAAACAGTTTTTCTGCAAGACGCCAAAAAGCAAGGTTGCCGTACGCTGAACGGATTAGGGATGCTCCTATATCAAGGGGCTTATGCGTGGGAGTTCTGGTTAGGTGGACAAGCTCCCATTGAGGCCATGCAACGAGGTTTGAAAGAGCAACTATGAAGCCAATATTTTCTAAAGTCTAGGGGTGAAGCCCGCAAAGAGGAAGAGGAAGATGAGATGGGTGACAAGCGACGCAAGGAGCGAGGGTTTACCTTACTTGAGATGTTACTTGTTCTGATTCTTTTATCTGGTGCGGGTTTTGTGCTCCTCGTTAAGCTTCCGATTCACATGGAGAAGGAACGACTCACTTTTGCAACAACCCAATTGCTGGAGGAAATTAGAGATACCCGTCAGGCTGCTTTGGCGGAAAATAACTGGTATGAGATTAAATTTTATCTTCAGGACGGGGATCATACTTATAAGATCTTTCGTCAGGGAACAAGGGTGAAAGAGTTGCATCTAAAGGATGGGATCCAGTTTCTTGGTCAACCGGTTAATTTAATCTTTAATGCTTCAGGACGAAGTGTCGGGACAACCATAGTGTTAACAAACCCCTCAGGTGAGCAAAGACGGGTTGTTGTTGCCCCAGTGGGCATGCGCATTAGAGAAGAGTAAGTATAGGGGAGTAGGGATGAATAATGCGTTTTTTAACAGCCGGAGAATCACATGGCCAGAAATTAGTGGGTATCATAGAAGGCTTACCGTCTGGAATGAAGATTTCTAAGGATTGTGTTGATGCGGTGCTGAGAAAGCGTCAACAAGGGCCTGGGCGTGGAGGCCGAATGGCCATAGAACTCGATGAGATTCACTTTATTTCCGGAATTCGAGGAGGAGTAAGTACGGGGGCCCCAGTTGCGTTGGAGATTAATAATCGTGATTGGGAAAACTGGGCGGGTATCATGGACTGGAGCGAAGGGGCTGACTTAGAGAGCCGAAAGGTCATGACGCCACGACCGGGTCATGCAGATTTGACCGGAGCCCTTAAATACCGCACCGAAGTTCGGAATATCCTCGAGAGAGCGAGTGCCAGAGAAACAGCCATGAGAGTCGCCATTGGCAGCATTGTTCGACAAGGTTTATCGGCCCTAGGAGTGGAGATCAGAGGGCATGTCCTCGCAGTCGGCGGTGTTCATGCTGTAAGTTCTGACGAATCAGAGTATTGGGAACGTGTCAGACGATCAGAGTGGTCAGTTGGGGACCCTATTGCTGAACAAAAAATGGGGGAACGGCTCCAGGTGGCCCGGGATTCCGGTGAATCCTTGGGCGGCCTATTAGAAATACAAGTTTATAATGTTCCAGCCGGACTTGGATCGCATGTTCAGTGGGACCGCAAGTTAGATGGAAAACTGGCCCAAGCCGTTCTTTCAGTGCAAGCCATGAAAGGGGTTTCTTTTGGGCTAGGATTTGAAGCCGGGGAACGTCTGGGTTCGTTGGTCCATGATCCGATCACGTATTGTGAGGGAAAAGGTTTTGCTAGGGCTACCAACCATGCGGGAGGCATTGAAGGGGGCATGAGCAATGGGGAGACCATCGTCCTTCAAGCAGTTATGAAACCGATCCCGACCTTGTATCAACCTCTAGAGACCGTGCATCTGGACACCAAAGAGGTGGTTAAGGCTAGTGTGGAACGATCAGATGTCTGTGCTGTGCCGGCTGCCTTGGTGGTTTTGGAACATGTCGTGGCTTGGGTGATCGCCGAAGCAGTGCTCGAGAAGTTTCCTGCGGATAGCTTTATAGAATTGCAAACAGCCTGGGAAGCTTATCAAGCGTATTTAGAACTATGAGAGGGTGATCTCCATGCGAAACATCGTTCTCATTGGATTTATGGGGACTGGCAAAAGCTCAGTTGGTAAGCGCTTGGCGCAGTCGCTCGCTTGGGATTTTGTCGATACAGACTGGGTCATTGGAGAAGTGACTAATTTAAGTGTCACCGAAATTTTTCGGCGGCATGGGGAGACCCGTTTTCGTTCAGAAGAAAAAATTGTGGTCGCAAGACTCAGTCAGAAGGAACAAATGGTCATAGCAACGGGCGGAGGGACTGTCGTTGACCCTCTCAACTTGCAAGCTTTGGCTAGGAATGGAATTATTGTCGGTCTCTATGCCACGGTGGACACTATTCTTAGCCGAGTTGGACAGAAAAATGAACGACCACTTCTCAAAGGCACAAAGGAAGCCATCGAAGAATTATGGTCGCAGCGTCAAGAGTGCTACGCCCAGGCTGACTTTACGGTGGATACGTCAGAGAAAAATATCGATGAAGTGGTGAGTGAGATTCTTGCTAGGCTTGAAAGGATGACAGATGATGAGTTTACCAGAGTGTCAACCCATTGAAGTGACGGCCGACAAACCGTACCCTGTGTTTTTAGGAGCTCCTCTGGAAGCGTTAGGGGAGTACCTTCATACCCAATTCAAAGACCTGGAGCATGTGCTGATCATTACAAATCCCGTCGTCGCGGAACTTTACGCGGAGCGTCTCAAGAAGGGACTTCTTGACTATCGTGTGAATTGTTTGATGGTCCCTGCTGGAGAAAATGAAAAGTCGCTGGAACGTTTAAGTCAGTTAACGTCAGCGGCACTGCGCTTCGGTACAGACCGTCATACGCTCGTTATTGCGCTTGGAGGCGGTGTGATCGGGGATTTAGCCGGTTTTTTTGCGAGTATCTTTATGCGTGGTATTCGTTTGATTCAAGTTCCTACCACGTTATTGGCCCAAGTGGACAGTAGTATTGGTGGGAAAGTTGCGGTGAATCATCCGGCCGGCAAGAATATATTAGGGGCATTTTACCCGCCACAGGCGGTGTGGACAGATTTTACAACGCTGGACAGTTTGCCGTGGCTAGAAGTCGAAAATGGTTTAGCGGAGAGCATTAAACATGCCTTGATTAGAAACTCCGGTCTCTTCAAGTTTTTCGAAACACAAGAGGACAATCTTAAACAACGGAACCCCTTGACTTGGCGTGAAATGGTGACACGGTCTTCGACCGTCAAGGTCACGATTGTCTCCCAAGATGAACGAGAACAAGGGTTACGTGCTTTACTGAATCTAGGCCATAGTTTCGGACATGCCTTAGAAACGGGGATGAACTATCGTGGTGTCACCCATGGGCAAGGTGTCAGTATCGGTCTCGTGGCGGCGGCTTATCTAGCTAAGGCTAAAGGTCTCATGACCATGACAGAGATTGATCGAATCAAGGGTTTGCTTAGCTTGTATGGGCTACCAACCCAGATTGTCGATATTACGCTCGTAAAGCAAGATCCGCAGGTCTTGTTAGAACTTATGAAAGCGGATAAGAAAAACCAAGGAGGCCGAAAGATTTTGATTCTCCCACAAGGGATTGGGCGAGCGGTTATTTCCAAGGAGTGTACAGATCTTGAGATCTTGGAGGCGTGGAAACAAGTTATTTCCGCGTAAGGGCACGATGAAAAAGGTTGAAGGGAACCGGCAAGGGCACGATAAATCGTGTCCTTATTTTTTTAGGGGTAATCGTCGAATTTATTGTAATAATTTGTACTTAAATTATAGAGTATGACTTATTATGGCATTTTTAATAAGGACATGTCGATATACGCTGTGCAAGCAGGAATTTAAAATCATTTGGAGAATAAATAGGGAAAATTATGGTAATGGAACGATCCTTGGACATGGCGGTGAAAATTATAATAAATAGGAGAAAGAAGCAACCGAAAGAGAAAAAATGGCAATCCGGTTTTACATTATGGGAGCTTTTATTGGTCTTATTTCTAATGGGAGTTATTCTGTCCATTGCCA
Source organism: Desulfosporosinus sp. UBA5188 (assembly GCA_002413075.1). Lineage (GTDB taxonomy): Bacteria > Bacillota > Desulfitobacteriia > Desulfitobacteriales > Desulfitobacteriaceae > Desulfosporosinus. The sequence goes on from DHWG01000179.1 coordinate 7,047, forward strand.
CGCCACATTTTAGTTCAGCGACGAATCATGTTTGGAATCGTCTTGATCTGGCCAACAAAGAGAAGATAGAAGGAGCGGCCCAACTTTACCGGATTGATGTTGGAAAATCCCCGCTAAGTGTTTCAGATTTGCTTTATACGCCGACCGGTTCGAGTGGATGGCGTGGTCCCTATCTGGACGAAATCCCTATAAATCCTTATGATGCAACGTTAATTTACCAAATTGATGCTTTAGGGCAAGTGAAATGAATTGTAGCATCGGTAGGCAGGTAGGGGCACGATGCATCGTGCCCAGGTTAAG
>DHWG01000179.1:7509-7963 GCA_002413075.1 Desulfosporosinus sp. UBA5188
CGATGCATCGTGCCCCTACAGAAGGAGGCAGGTGAGAGGGGCAAGTGCCCCTACCACCCTGCATTAGGAGGGAGGACGACGAATAAAACAAAGGCCTCACAAGGTTACGTGTTATTTGATGTGTTGCTGGCCCTCTTCCTTTTTTCCATAGGGGTCGCAGTGCTCTTTGGTTTGACAGAAGCAGGAGTTTCAGAAGCTCGGCAAGCCTCTACGCTCATGGAAGGAGCAAATCTTGCCCAGAAAAAAATAGAGCAGTTGGCCGTTCATCCCTGGAGTGATAATATCGCTCAACAAGCCTGCCTACCCGGTGGAACCTTGGAAGGAAATGAAGACAAATTTCACTGGCTCATTCATTCTGAGTGGGCAGATATTCCCCAACTTTTAAAAGTTAGCGTTGAGGTTCGTTGGACAGAACGGGGAAATACTTATCAGTACAAACTGGAGAGTCTTTATG
>DHWG01000179.1:8160-25721 GCA_002413075.1 Desulfosporosinus sp. UBA5188
TGGAAGTATTATTTGCTTTAGCGATCTCTGGTATTTTGCTGATGACCTCGATGCGCCTAATGACGGATCAGTGGCGGGGGGCCCGTGCCCTTAAAAATCATTTGGAAGCGCATTATTCCGTTATGACGACGGGGAAGACCGTTTCCGATGCGATACGTATGGCGAAAACGGTGGAATGGGTCCAAGATCCTGGAGTGCTAAGGATTTTACCGATGCCTGATGCGGCTAACTTAGCCCCCACGCTCGACTCTTATTATATGGATGACTCGAATCGGGATGGGATCATAGACCTTTACTGGAAGCACTCAAAAGTTTCCCAGCCATTAGCCAGTTACATATCAAAATGGCAATGTACGGAGGTGGAACCGGGGTTGTGGGAAGTATTGTTAGAGGCAACTGTCGAGGGACAAAATTCGACATGGCGTGGCGTCATCAGGAGGCGGACGTATTCTCCAGTGACTCCAGTAAGCCTAGGGCGACGGGTTATGTCAGCCTTCTGATCCTCATCCTTTTGACGACCTTGTCAGGACTAGGAATGGAAGGGTATCTGAAGGCTAATGCGGAGAACCGGATGGTGAGACGGGTTGCCCAAAGTCAACAGGCCCTCTACGTGGCTGAAGGAGGAATTGAGTGGGCTAAAGCCCATCTCCTGGTTAACTCCGGACTGCGCGGAGGCAGCGTATCTTTAGCGACCGGACGTGTGGAGATTATCATTGAGGTGAGTGGGGGAGGGTATAAAGTGACGTCTGAAGGACATTCTGGCTTAGCCATTCGTAAAATTGAGGAATTGGTTCAATTGGAGAACGGAAAGTGGGTGATGAAGAGCTATCAGGAGTTACATAGTTAATGATGGAGGAAAAACATGACTTTGGTCAGTTTTTACTCTCCAATAGTTATATAAACGCTGAGGAATTGACGGGCGGATTGAAAGTTTCTTTGAAAAGTGGAGAACCGATTGGTGAAGTTCTTGTTCGTAAGGGATCTTTGCCCAAAGTTCGGCTCGAGGAAGCTGTCCGTAAATATCTAGGGATCTCTGAGATTTCTCTGACCCAAGTCATTATTGACCCTGCAGTGGCAGGGCTAATTCCCGAAGAGATCGCCCTACGCTATACTCTCATCCCGTTTGAACGACGTGCGGGGATCTTAAGAGTGGCCATGTTGGAACCCACCCATGAACGGGCCCTCCGCGATGTTAGAATGTTCACCGGGTTAGAGGTTGAACCAGTTTTTGCTAAGGCTGAGGAAATCCAAACGGCCATTCGTCAGTGCTTAACGGTTGAGCAATCGGTCGCCCGTCTTGCAAACCTTGCGGATCGAGCCAGCGAAGACCAGGCGGTTTGGCTGATCAAGTCAACAGAAATCGATCCTCTGGAAGAAGATGCGCCCACGCTAAAATTCGTCTATTCTGTGTTGCATGACGCAGTGGTGCAAGGAGTCAGCGATATTCATTGGGAACCGCGCAAAAATGATTTTGTGGTACGCTATCGCATAGATGGTAAACTCATGAAGAAACATGTCCTCTCTTCAAATTCCGCACGAAGTATTGTCTCCTGTTTAAAAGTCATGGCGCAAATGGATGTTGCGGAACGACGAATTCCTCAGGATGGTCGTATGACGTTTAGTGCAGGGCTTCGGCTTGTAGACGTTCGGATGTCTTCGATGCCTATTGTCTATGGAGAGAAAATTGTTGTGCGTATTCTAGACCCGGAAATGGCTCAGCGCCCGCTCAATGGCTTAGGGATGCGCTCAGAAGTTCAATCAGGCGTTCAAGGTTTATTGAAACGTACGAACGGTTTGATTCTGGTGGTAGGGCCGACGGGCAGTGGTAAAACCACCACGCTATATGCGTTGCTCCGGGAACTGAACGCCGAGGAACAAAACATTATTTCCATTGAAGATCCCGTAGAATACCAAATTTCAGGGGTCAATCAGGTTCAAGTGAATGTTCCGGCAGGCCTTAGTTTTGCCGTGGGATTGCGGCATATATTACGGCAAGATCCTGATGTGATTATGATCGGCGAAATCCGTGATGAAGAAACAGCCAGAATCGCTATCACAGCTTCCCTCACAGGACATTTAGTTTTATCCACGCTCCATACCAATACAGCCGCAGAGGCATTGGCTCGACTCATGGATATGGGAATCGAACCCTATCTCCTGGCGTCTGCAGTCAGCGGGGTTTTATCCCAACGCTTAGTTCGACGCTTGTGCGAACACTGTAAGACGACTTATAAAGTATCTGCAACTGAGAAAAGAGCGCTTCGATTACCAGCGTCTGTCACCTTACTTTATCGCTCCACGGGATGTCCGGAATGTTTTGAAACTGGGTTTCGAGGTAGGATCGGGGTTCATGAGTTTTTACTCTATAATCAAGAGATCAAGGAACTTGTGTTATCTCGACATAATTCTAGAGACATTGAGCAACAGGCCATGGTTTCAGGGATGCTCACAGTCTTTGAAGATGGGCTGTTGAAGGTGACCCAAGGCTTTACAACCGTGGAAGAAGTTCTACAAGCGGTCTCTGGAATTGATGGGTAGAGGAGAAAAAGAAATGCTTTCACTTGAAGAACTTCTGCATAGGGCAGGAGATCAGAAGGCCTCGGATATCCATTTGACGGTGGATAGTCCTCCCGTTCTGCGTATCGATGGTTTAATGGTTAAGCTTCAAATAGAAAAACTGACTCCGACCGATATAGAAAGGTTTGCACAGTCCCTCATGAATGAACAACAGGCCAAACGTTTCCAGGAATGTGGTGAACTGGATCTCTCATATAGTTTATTGGGCGTGGGACGATACCGGGTTAATGTTTTTAAACAGCGTGGTTCGATCGGAGTCGTAATCCGTTTGATTCCGTTTAACATTCCCAATCCAGAAACTTTGGGTCTTCCTCCAGTGTGTGTTGAGTTGGCTAAGTTACATAAAGGGTTGGTTTTGGTGACAGGCCCTACTGGAAGTGGTAAATCGACGACTCTGGCGTCTATGGTTGACTACATTAATCGCACGAGGGCTTGTCACATTGTAACCATTGAAGATCCTATCGAATATTTACATCGTCATAAATTAAGCTTGGTCAATCAACGGGAAGTTGGCAATGATACCTGGTCGTTTACGAATGCCTTACGAGCCGTTCTTAGGCAGGACCCTGATGTTATTTTAGTCGGCGAGATGCGAGATCTTGAAACCATCGCTACCGTCGTGACGGCCGCTGAAACCGGACACTTGGTCTTCAGTACGCTTCATACCAATGACGCAACCCAATCCGTTGATCGGATGATTGATGTCTTTCCGACGCATCAACAGCAGCAGATCCGCGTGCAACTGGCGGCTGTTTTACAGGGAATATTGTCCCAACAATTATTTCCCAGGGCAGATCATTTGGGGCGCGTGGCAGCCCTTGAGGTTATGCTGGCGACACCCGCAGTTCGTAGCCTCATTCGGGAGGGTAAAACCCATCAACTGCCGACGGTTATCCAGACGAATGCCAAGTTAGGTATGCAATCCATGGATAAAGCGATTCTGGATTTAGTTCAAAAAGGACTTGTTTCTTACGAGGTTGCCCAGGAAAAGATGCAGAGTCCCCATAGTCTAAGGCGATGAGTATGCAACGGTTTGTCTGGAAAGCGGTTGACACGAACGGAATAATACAACACGGAGTATGGTTAGGCGCTGAAATTTCAGACATTCAGACGCGCTTAAAAAATGAAGGGTACTTTCCAGTGGATATTCGAACGCGTCGAAATTGGCAAAGCGTTTTTATACCAGCTCGTAAGAATTTCCAGTGGAGCTATTTTGCCCGTAGGTTAGCGACGCTCTTGGAGGCCGGAATTCCCTTACTTCAAGCGTTGGAGATCATGACCTTTCATGAAGAGAAATTAACCTTTCAAATGGAACAATGGAAGCGCATTAAAGAACGAGTGGAAGAAGGGAGCGATTTGTCGGAGGCAATGTCTCTCTTAAATCCATCCCCCAACTCGTTTGTACTCTCCATGATCAAAGCCGGAGAATATACTGGGAATCTTGGGAAGGTTCTGAGTGAAGTGGCTGATGAGACGGATCAGGACACCGTCTATCAGAAGAAAATAAAGGCCGCTCTCGCCTATCCTCTGTTTTTGCTTTTGGCGGTGATCATTGTTCTGTTCGTACTTTCTATATATGTACTCCCGATGTATGAAAAATTATTTATGGGCATGGGGACTGAATTGCCTTTATTGACTAAAGTCATTTTTGTCTGTGGCCGCAAACTTCCCGTGTTTTTGTGGAGCGGATTCGCGTTGATCACTGGTGGCTTGGCAGTTTTGAGGCTCACGAGTCCAGATCTATGGAAGAAACGTCTGCAGCACCTCTTGGGCCGTCTTCCTCTCAGTGCGAAAGTCTATCGTCTGCGCGATCTCGTTCAATTTAGTCGAATGTTGGGCCGCCTATTAGTGGCTGGGATTCCCTTGTTGGAAGCGCTTCGCTTAACGGCAGGCGCCTTACGTGGGCGTGAGATGCTAGAATTAATCAACCAGCTTGTCCTGCACGTTCGACAAGGAAAGCGCATGGCGCCATTATTGCGGGCCAGCAAAGTGTTCCCCATGGAAGGTGCGGAAATGATCGCGGTCGCTGAGGAAACAGGACAGTTGGACCGGATGCTTCAATATGTCACACATATGTTTCGCAGAGAGCTTGAGGACCATCTCAATCGATTAACACGTATGGTTGAACCCGCCCTTATTCTCGTTATAGCGGGCCTGATCGGCCTCGTTGCAGCGGGAGTGATGCTTCCTGTTTTTGATCTCAGTACACATCTTGAATAACTCTGCAGAAGAAGTAGGGGTCCTTGAGTGATATGGAGGGGAAATGAGATGAATTCTAGCAAGCCAGAAAGCGGGTTTACACTCATCGAAGTGCTGACCGTAATCATTATTATTGGCATTCTTGCCGCGATCGCGGTCCCTAAATTTGCGTCAAGTACAGTTAGTGCACGCCAAAAGGCCGATGTGGTAACAGCACACCAGGTTAAAACAGCTATGGATCGTTATCAGCTGGACAACGGAGCCTATCTCACGAATTCACAATTGACGGTCACTGAAGGCGCGGTGAACAGTACGAAGCTTATACCCAAATATATCAGTAAGTTAGATAAAGAAACTATTCAGCAGGTCGTTGCTGGGGGTACTGGTAAGGGATTTGGGATTGATGCCCTTGAGGTGAACCAGAGTGATTCGACCCAATTTACCATTCCTAATCCACAGACGGGTGATATCACCAACGTCATCATGATATATCTCTCTAGCAATGGCTTGGCCGCTGAAGTCAGGGCGTATGATGAAACGTTAACAAAGGTTCTTTGGACGTCTGCTAATTAGAAAAGGAGTCGCTTCAATGATTTTAATAAATATCACAATTGGGTTTTTAGGACTCTTGATTGGTAGTTTTCTGAACGTAGTCATTTATCGTGTCCCTCGTGGAGAATCCATTGTTAAACCAGGCTCTCACTGCCCCACCTGCGGTCATATCCTTCGGGCATGGGAACTTATTCCCGTTATTAGCTTCCTGATTCAGAAAGGTCAATGCAGAAACTGTCAATCCCCTATTTCTTGGCGTGATCCTGTTGTGGAATTGCTGACTGGGATCCTCTTCTTTAGTACGGCAACGGTCAGTTTGAGGTTGGATACTCATCCAGCTCGACTCCTCTTAAACCTAATATTTATGGCTATGCTCATCGCCTTATCCTTGATCGATCTGGATACGTTCCGTTTGCCAGATGTCCTTACCCTTCCCCTGCTAGTCATTGGAATACTCGGAGCTTTTCTCATCCCGGGAAATCCCAGTGGCTGGGAGAGTGTGCTCAGTGCCTTGGGCGTCGGCGGGATATTCTGGACGATTGCCCTATTTTATCCCCAAGGTATGGGCCTTGGAGACGTAAAGCTGGTTGCTGCACTTGGGGCTTTCTTAGGCTTCCCCTCCATTTTCCTTGCCATTTTTGTGGGGAGTTTTATGGGGGCAGTCATAGGATTTATTCTTATCTTTACTGGTCAAAAGCGCTTTCGACAACAGATGCCCTTCGGCCCTTATCTAGCCTTTGGAGCCATGGTCGCCTTATTTTGGGGGACACGTATTATTGACTGGTACTGGACATTCGTTTAAATAGATATGATTCTGGAACCACGTATCAAAAACATTGAACCAGGATTAAGGAGGTGACCCTATGCGGAAAAGGTCAGTGGTTTTTGAATTAACGGATGGGGAAATTCGAGCCTTTTGGTTTTCAGTCCATCCTATTATGAAGCATCGTCATAGTTCCTCTCCCGTCAAGTTTGATCGCATTCCAATACCGACTGGGGTCATAGAACAGGGAAACGTGCGGAAAGAAACGACCTTAATCGATATTTTATCGATCTATAGGGCACAGTATCCTGGTCCAATTCAGAAGGTGTCTTTGGCAATCCCTCTCCATCAAGGCTTCATTCGTTCGTATACGTTGCCGTGGATTTCTAAACGGGACAGGAAATCAGCCATTTCTTTGTTGATTGATGAAGAGATTTCCATTGCGAGATCGGATTTGCTGTTTGATTACCTTGTGCTATCTGAAGAAAAGCACAAAGACCTTCAGATTCTGCTGGGTGCAACACGACGAAGTTTACTGGAACGGTATGTTTCCATGTTTGCAGGAGCCGGGTTTAAGGTTAGCGGCGTTGATTTTGCGTTGTCTATTCTAGGGCAATCCCTAGGCTTTGAACCCAACGAAGATGTGCTTTATCTTCAGGCAGAGACGGCCTCTTTTCAAATAGCCTTGTTTCGTGGTACAGTCCCCGAAAGTGTCCGTTCTCTGAATGAGCGGCCGGAAGAGTGGGGAAATGAGATCCGGCATTTTCTTTTATATTACAGAACACAACACCCAGATCTTAATTTAAAACGCTTGGTTTGGAAGGGAGACGCTGTGGCTGAAGTCATAGCGCAGGGTTTACTGACGTTAAATCATGTCTCAGCGATAGAGCAAGCCAGCCTGACAGGCGTCCCAGACTCTTGGCAAAAGGGACTTTCAGAGACTAAAGGGTGGAGCGAGGTAACCGTTGGGTATGGAAGGCGGATTTCCACCCATCGCCCTGAGCTTAATCTTTGGAAGCAACCGAATAAAGCTCAGATTGTTCTAAGTAGGTACCAGTGGATGGCGTTGTTCATTGTGGCTTTATTTATGTTCGGAAATCTAAGTTGGTTGACGCTTTATCAAAGGTCGTTGCCCTTGCGGCAAGAGGTTCAACAACTTGCTCTCCAAGGGGCCAAGATTGAGGCCCAAGTTAAACATCAAAAAGAACTTGAGGTTGCCTGGAATACGGTGAAGATTAATACGGATAAAATCGGAGATGGTTTGGGTCAGATTCAGGCGACGCAGGCCTTGCAGGGAGCAGACCCAAAGATTAATCAGGTGCTTTACAAGCAAGGCAGCTTGTCTTTAGTCGGAAGTGCCATGGATGCCAACGGCGTTGAGAGCCTCATCCGAACATTGCGGAACATGGGCTGGGAACAACCGGCCTTGTCTAGTTATAAATTGACCGCACTAAACAACGTCGAGTTCTCCTTAAGTGCTAAACGCGGCCGAGTTGGATTAGACCCCGATTCAACCTTGGGAGAGGAAGGGTAATATGGCTTATTTCTCTGGTGTGACTAAATTTAATGCCTTGGTAGAACCTTCGGCAATCCCGTTTTTGCAGCGTCTTTCATTACGCAGTGTGAAGGCAATTATTGCTGTTTTTCTGCTGGGTACAGTCTGTGGATTTCTAATGCTTTGGCGACCGGCTTACCTCCAGTTTCGGACGTTACAGAGGCAGGAAACTCGTTGGCAAGACGTATTGAGGACAGGTATTACGAGCACCAAAACGAACATCAAGACGGTTGCTATTCCTTCTATGGATCAGTTACCTGACATTATAGAGCAGTGTCGTGGTGCGTTTGTTAAAGAGGGTGTGGCCGTGTTGGCCTTAAATGTTGAACGGTTTGGTGAACAACCAAAAACGGCGGATGGGGCAAGTTTGGATTACGGTTTAGTTCGATTACATCTACGTGGCAACTGGGCGGGGATCGTCACGTCGCTCAAAGGCCTAGAGGCAACACATGACGGTAACGTTCACCTGCAGGAAGTGATTTTAAATACACAAGGCGGAGAAGCGCTTCTCCGGATTTATTTCTCCATGGGTGCGTGAATTTATAGGTAATTCGTGGAACGAGACATTCCCCTTTTTCCATAGGCTAAGGAGAGGAGGAGTGTATAGTGAGTAAGGATTACTACATTCAACCCGGAGACGATTTTCATGGCTTGGCTCAACGATGGGGAGGTACATGTGACGATTTTCTACGGGTTAACCCCAGTGTTGATCCCCTTCAACTTCAAGTTGGACAGAAAATAGTCCTTCCGGACTTTAAAGGGGCAGCAAAAGGGCAAGCCCAATATGCAGATATCCGTGTTAATCATGGGCAAGAGTTTGTTGGGGAGTATCTTGACGAAGTGGAAGTGGAAGTCGAGGGCGTGAGTTTTCGTGTTCGTCGAATCGGAGAGCCTAAAATTCCCCATGAGATCCATCTGATTCTGCCACGTGCAGAAATCCATAAATTCCAGCCAACTGGAGAAGGCGGACCCTGCGAAACGCAAATTATGCTCAGTAATATGGATATAGTGCTTTCCCCCCGTTTGGTCAGTGGAAAAGGGGAAACTGCAGAAAAGGCAAAACCAGCCGCGCAAAAGCAATTGCCAGATCAGACACAAGGACAAACCCAAACGCCACAAACACAATAATTGGTCATTCCCTGCGGTTGCAAACATCATTTTATCCTTGACCTCCGACGATCGGAGGTTTTTGTTTTCCTTGCAATAAAAAGAAAATTTGGGTAAGTCCCTTCTCTCTAAGAAGAACGTTGCTTGAAAAACTATGCTACAGGGAGAAATTGTGATAAAATTTTGGATATATGACAAGGAAGTGTTGAATTGGGAAACATTTGGATATTTCATGGACCTAATCTCAATTTGTTAGGACTTCGAGAGCCGGAACATTACGGGTCTCGCACGTTGACTGAGATTAACCAGGAAGTCGTGGGACTTGCAAATCAGGTGGGAATGAATGCGGAATGCCGGCAAACAAATCACGAGGGCGATCTCCTGGATTGGATACAAGCCTTAACGTCGGAAGACTTTCTAATTCTGAATCCTGGGGCTTGGACGCATACGAGTTATGCCATTCGAGATGCCATACGTGCAGTAAAGGTTCCAACGGTAGAGGTTCATCTTTCAAACATTCATGCGAGAGAAGCCTTTCGAGCTAATTCTGTGATTGCGCCAGTCTGTATCGGGCAAGTTTCAGGACTGGGAGCAGAAGGTTATGCTTTAGCAATGCGTTATGCCCTTGACTATCAAGGACGACGCGAAAAATAATAGAAAGTGGGATGTCATCATGAGTCGGTTAGAACGTCTGCGCCAAAAGATGCACGAAGAAAACATTGATGCTTATGTGGTTATTCGCCCGGAGAATGGACGGTATCTGAGCGGCTTTTCTGGTGGAGAAGCAACCTTGTATATTACGTCAGAGAAAGCGCTTTTGTTGACGGATTTCCGTTATATAGAACAAGCAACGGCACAGGCTCCTGAGTTCGATATTATTAAGACAGGACAGGACCACTTTGAAACTGTAGCCAAAATAGGGCAACAGGCTCGACGGGTTGGTTTTGAAGGCGACTTTGTCACCTATGTGAACTTTGGTAAACTGAAAAAGAGGTTGCCTCAAGCGGAACTTATTTCGCTACCCGATCTTGTCAGTCATTTGCGTTCGGTGAAAGATCAAGCGGAGATTGAGACGCTACGTCAAGCCGTGAAAATTTCCGATGACGCTTTTGCCAACGTCTTAACGTCGATTGAAATAGGTCAGACGGAAGAGAAAATTGGACTTGACTTAGAATATTCCATGCGCTTGGCGGGTGCCAGTGGAGGTTCTTTCGAATTTATCGTGGCTTCGGGCTTCCGTTCGGCCTTACCTCATGGCACGGCCAGTTCAAAGAAGGTTCAGTCAGGTGAGTTCTTGACAATGGATTTCGGAGCAATCTATCAGGGCTACTGCTCCGATATAACTCGGACAGTGTTTTTGGGCGAACCGGAGGACAAGCACCGGGAAGTTTATGAGGTCGTATTGGCCGCCCAACGAGCAGGGATTGCAGCCGTTGCGCCGGGGAAAACCGGAAAAGAAGTCGACGCAGTGGCTCGAAAAATCATAGTAGACGCTGGCTATGGCGAATACTTTGGACACGGACTGGGACATTCCGTCGGTCTGGCCATTCATGAAGGACCCAATCTGAATATGAGAGAAGAGCGCGTGCTTGAAGCGGGTATGGTCATTACGGTTGAACCGGGCATTTATATCCCTAATTGGGGTGGCGTTCGGATCGAAGACATTGTTTTGGTGACGGAAAATGGCTGCGAAGTCTTGACCCAAGCACCGAAAGAATTCATTATCTTTGAGTAAATAATTTTTAGGGGGAATAAAATATTTATGATTTCTACAAGCGATTTTAAGACGGGTATAACCATCCAGTTAGATGGTGATGTTTTTTCAGTGGTTGATTTCCAACACGTTAAACCAGGTAAAGGGGCAGCCTTTGTCCGCACTAAGTTGAAAAATGTGAAAACGGGTGCCGTTGTAGAGCGGAGATTTAATGCCGGAGAAAAGATGCCGAAAGCCCACGTTGAACGCAGGGAGATGGAGTATCTTTATAAAGACGGAGACTTCTTTGTGGTCATGGATAAGGTTACTTACGAACAAATATCTTTGACAGCGGACCAAATTGGGGACGGGGTTAAATGGCTGAAAGAAAACACAACTTTAGGGGTACTGTTTTTTGATATTGAGGTCATCGGAGTGGATGTGCCAACGAATGTCCAACTTGCCGTTGCCGCGACCGAACCAGGCGTAAAAGGGGATACGACCACTGGAGGGACTAAACCCGCTACGTTGGAAACTGGTGCCGTGGTACAAGTTCCGTTCTTCGTTAATGAAGGCGATGTGCTGATCATCGATACCAGGACAGGAAACTATGTTCAACGCGCTTAGTTCAATGATTGTGAGACGAGACGCTAACACTTCCCTTGGTAGCAACCTAAGTTAAGTTGCTTCCAAGGGAAGTTTTCTTTAACCCATTTCGTCATTGAAGTTGAAATTATGACCTTAATTGCAAAATTATACTAAAAACTTAAAGGTATATAGAGAATATTGGAGAATAAAGCGTTCTAGGGGAGTCTCAAGAAATGGACTTTAAGGTGACCACTGTAGTTTAATGATCGGTTGGTTATATTATTTGGAGGAATCAGATGAAAGATAAATATACGCTTATATTCATTCCACCCGGCCATTCTAGCACCCGCCAAATACAGTTTTCAAAAGTGGGAAAGCGGTATCTTGGGGTAGGAATGTTGCTCATTGGGGTGATGATCATTGGCCTATTTGGGAGAAGTATCTATTTAAGTCATTACATAAAGGATCTCAAACCCACTATAGACCATATTAGTCAACTCCAAACCACCCTTGAAGCGCGTGATCAGGAAATTTCTAACTTAAATCAGAAGTCCACACAAATAAAAGGCGATTTAACAAAAATTACAGACTTAGAGGGGAAGCTTTCCACGATGCTACAATTAAATCCAACCTCATCAAGAGCAACCCCTAGTCGTGGCCTGGCGGATCCTTCAGTTCTTACGCCTGACCAGAACACCCAAACAGTCGCTGACCATTTGAGTCTTTTACAAGGGTATTATGAAGAGGCCGTGCTGCAAAAAGATCGACGAGAACACACGCCCAGTTTTCTTCCGGCCGAAGGTGAAATCACCTCTTCTTTCGGGTATCGCCAAAATCCCTTTGGACAAGTGTCAAAAGAGTTTCATCACGGCATTGACATTGGTTGTGGCTACGGAACGCCTGTATTAGCCACAGCAGCTGGAGTTGTCATTTATGTTGGAAGTGATCCAGTTTACGGCCAAAGAGTCGACCTCGATCACGGTCATGGAATTGTAACCTTTTACGGCCATAATTCTCGTCTCATGGTGAAAATAGGCGACCAAGTGAGAAAACGTGACCTTATTGCCTACAGTGGAAATTCAGGGCGAAGTACTGGAGCGCATCTTCATTACGGTACCCTTGTTAATGGTGAGCAGGTTGATCCCGTAACCTTTATGAAAACAAAGGAGGCCTATGAGGGTGTTTAAGAAATTTTCGTCCCCTCAATCCAGTGGAGACACAACGTTTATTTCTGCAGAGTGCCAAATAACCGGAACGATAATCATCAATGGGAACGCAAGGATTGATGGAAAAATTGAAGGAAGTCTTCATGTGACCGGAGATTTAATCATTGGGGCCAGCGCTTTTCTGAAGGCAGATATTGAGGCGAAAACCGTCTGTGTCGCTGGAGAAGTGCGCGGAAACGTAAAGACTTCGGAACTCTTAGAATTAAATGATACGGCCCGTTTGTTCGGTGATATTTGTTCACGTCAATTTAAAGTTGAACAAGGCGCACAATTCACAGGAACGAGTCAGATCCTTGATGAAACAATACCTCATTTAATGGTTCATGAAAATAGTAAAGAAATGGCTCAATGATCCAAAAAGGTCAATAGAGGCAATTGGCGGTGATAACCCAATAGCCTCTATTTAGGTTCCAAGATTAAGTTTACTCAGCAATATTTCTATTTGTGGCAGGAATATATAGGAAATATATTGAAGTTATGAGTAACTCAACTATCGAAAATCCTTATTCCTAGGTCAATACTCAATGAGCATTGTTCTAAGAGGAGTAGCAGTGAGAGGAGTTAGTTCTATGAAACGTGTTTGTGAGCGCTGCAAGCAAAAACCTAATATGGTGTCAGTTTCTAAAATGAACAATGATATTATTTGCGTTGACTGTAAGACCGCCGAAGAAGTTCATCCAATGTACCACGCTGCGATGAAAGCAAAACATGCAGCTTGTATTGCCGGTGACACCAATTATCCTGGCCTATATGCTGGTAAAATCTATCCATTTTGAAAAGTTATATCCCTAAGCTCATTTAAATTTTATATTTTAGAGTTGGCATATTAAAGCATATAGAGGGCAGTCGTACCAGTAATGAGGTATGACTGCCCTCTTAAAAATTTAGACCTTCATGTCTAAAATCAAAACATGGACATACCTTCAATCAAGGGGGGCAATGACGTGTCGCTACATTACACGCTATCTGTCATTAAGGGACCAAAAGTAACAATCCCTATTCCTAAGCGCAAGTTCTCGGAGGCGGAGGAGAGCACTTCCAGTCCAGATAAAAGTCCGGTGTTATGGACGGATATGGCGAGATGGTTTGGAGAAGACATCCGTTCGATTATAGACAATATCAAGGGGGTCCCCTTTCAAGACGTTGAAGAAATACGTTTGCGAGTGGGTCAGCCCCTCATGGTACGAACCTCGGATCAGGATCTATTTTTAAACCGAGATGGCGAAGTAACGAGTCCGGAAAAGGCTTATTTCGCAATACCGGAAGACCTAGCCTGTGCGTTAGAACGAATGACCCATAGTTCACTTTATGCTGCCGAGGAGGATCTCAAACAGGGATTTATAACGCTACCGGGAGGCAACCGAGTAGGAGTCACCGGAGAGGCCGTCGTAGTGCAGGGGAAAATTCAAACGTTGAAACACGTTTCAGGCTTAAACGTTCGAATTGCTCGGGAGATCAAGGGACAGGGTCTCAAAATCCTGCCTTTACTCATAGGCACGGATGGAAGGTTTTGTCATACTCTGCTCATTTCTCCACCTCGGGCTGGTAAAACGACCCTCTTACGGGATCTAATCCGATTACTCAGTAACGGGGTTCCGAAAATTGGGTTGAACGGTCAGACTGTCGGCGTCGTGGATGAACGCGGGGAACTGGCGGGGATGTGGCAAGGGGTGCCTACCTACAATTTGGGATACCGGACCGACGTGTTGGATGGCTGTCCAAAAGCGAGTGGGATGAACATGATCGTTCGTTCTATGGCACCACAAGTGGTCGCTATGGATGAGCTTGGTCACACCGACGATGTTACCGCCATTATGGATGCCTTGCGCACCGGGGTGCGAATTCTTAGTACAGCGCACGCCAGTTCCTTAGAAGAAGCGCTTAACAGGCCGACGTTAGCTCGTTTGATGGAGCAACGAGTGTTTGAGCGACTGGTCGTGTTAAGTCGGAAACATGGGCCGGGAACGATCGAGGGTGTCTATGATCTTAAGACAGGGAGGGTCCTGTGATGCTTTTAATTGGGTGTGTTGCACTGATTGCTGGGTGTGGGAGTTTGGGCTTATGGTTGGCTCACCGGATTAAACTAAGACCTGTGGAATTAAGAGGATGCCTAATGGCCTTGGCCCTTCTGGATACCGAAATTGTTTGGGGGGCGACTCCTTTGCCAGAGGCCTTCGGCATCGTGAAGGAGCGCACAGATCGACCGTGGCAAGGTTATTTTGCAGAACTTCAGGAACGTTTGCAGCGGGGAGAGTCCGCAAGCATCGCTTGGAAAGAGACAATCTTGACGCAAAAAAATAATTTCTGTTTGAAAGAAGAAGATTGGCAAGTGATTGGTGACGTTGGCAAAGGATTAGGTCGATCCGATAGTCGTGAACAACATAAACAATTAGAACTCGTTCAACGGCAAATCGCCTTGATGAAGGATCAAGCAGGACTATGGTCTGATAAGCAAGCTAAAATGTGGTCCTATCTGGGCTTCCTCTGTGGGATCGCTGGTGTGCTCATTTTAATTTAAGCAGGGAGAGGAGTCGGAGATATGAGCTTTAATCTTATTATTACGGTTGCCGGAATTGGTCTTTTGGTCGGAATATTAGTCATCGTGTTGGAGCAATCAGGCCGCAAGGAAATGGCTCAAGGTGTCACTATTATGGGCGTTATCGTCGTTCTTTATATTGTCGTACAGTCAATTGCACAATTATTTACCTTGGTTAAAAGTGTTTTTAACCTTTATTAGGGGGCTAAAACGTGGAGATATGGCAAATCGTAGGACTAGCCCTGATTGTCACAGTGATTAGTGTTGTTCTAAAGCAGATCAGACCAGAAATTGCTTTGCAACTGACCATTTTAGCCAGTGCCTCAATCTTTATTCTCGTGATGAGCAAGATCAAAGTCATTGTTGATCTGCTCCAGAATCTAGCAGATCAAGCCAATATAGGCTCTTATTACCTGCTCATTGTTTTAAAGATCGTGGGCGTCGCTTATTTGGCCGAATTTGGCGCTCAAATTTGCCGAGATGCAGGGGAAGGTGCCTTGGCAAGTAAAATTGAGCTTGCGGCTAAAGTTGCCGTCATTGCCTTAGCCATTCCTATTATTGTAGCTATTACAGAGTCACTGGTACGACTCGTTCCGTGAGGTGATGTAGATGCGATTCTTCGTTAAATTACTATTGCTGGTTGTCTTGATGACGGGGACAACTTCTCCCGTACTTGCTGAGGAACTGATCCCCACAACGAACTCGACAGAACTTTCCAGCCAGATTGATCTGAGTCAAATGCGGGGGTATCTAGACCAACTGGACGCTGATGTCTTGAAGGCCATGCCAGGTTTTTCTTTGGCTCGAATGTTTGACGATTTAAAGAGTGGAACGTTGGATTTAAGCCCGGAAAAGTTAATCCAGAGTTTGTTGGGAATCCTTGGACGTGAAATTCTGAACAGTGCGCCCTTAATTGGTAAGTTGCTTATTTTGGCCGTACTTTGTGCCGTGTTGGGGCAATTGCAGGTAGCATACGGCGGAACTGTGGGCAAAACAGCGCAGGTTATGACTTACCTGGTTCTGCTAAGTTTGGCCTTAACGTCTTTTCGGGAGGCCTTAGGTTACGCCACAGGAACAATTGATACGATGGTGGGACTGATGCAAACGTTGTTTCCGGTGATGTTAACCTTACTAATCTCTATGGGGAACTTAACCAGTGCAGCCTTATTTAAGCCCCTCATCATGGGGAGCTTGACGGTTTTAGCCACGATGATTAAAACGGGCGTACTACCGCTCTTTTTTCTGGCAGCCGTGCTTAGATTATTTAATCATATTTCAGATCAATTCAAGCTGACTAAACTCGCTGGACTTCTTGAATTTGGGGGCAAATTGAGCTTAGGTTTTATCATGACCGTGTTCATCGGAGTTATGACGATACAAGGGGTGACGGGAGGGGTGGCAGATAGTGTCGTTTTCCGGACAGCTAAGTATTCCGCGGACCTTATCCCCGTGGTTGGTAAGTTTTTTAAAGATGCTGTTGAGTTGGTCGTCACCTCTGGCTTACTCCTGAAGAATGCCGTTGGAATCATTGCTATGCTGGCAATTATTGTGATATGTGTGGCCCCTTTGGTTAAAATATTCGCCATGATCCTGGTGTTTCGTATCTCTGCAGCGTTAATTGAACCACTCGGGGAAAAGGTTCTGGCAGAAAGCCTTCAGGATATGGCCAAGAGCCTAACCTTTATCTTAGTAACGGTGGTTGCGGTTGCCGTGATGTTTTTTATGACCGTTGCCGTGGTCATAGGAACGGGAACTTTTTCAGTAATGTTGCACTAGGCATATTTTCTGGAATGTGACTTAAGGAGGTGAGCACCGTGGAGACGTTACAGACACTTGTGCGTAATTTGGTCGTGATCTTACTGTTGGCCACTTTTCTGGAAATGTTGCTTCCCAATCAATCGATGCGCGGATTTGTTCAGATGGTGATGGGGCTGTTTGTGATTTCCGCCGTTCTCTCTCCGATTACAACGTTCTTACATACTCCCCTGGAAATGGGAATACCAGCATGGTCAGTGACAAACCCCCAGGATTTACCCGCGATAGCCACCGAGGGGCAAGGCCAGAAATTGGCACGGGATGCTGTCCAAGATCAATATCGTCAGATTCTTATCAATCAGATTAAAGCGCTGGCACTAAGTATTGATGGTGTTAAGGGGGCAGAGGTCAACGTTGAATTTGAAGAGGGCGCAGGAGGGTTAACGGATCAGCCTAAGATCGCTTCCGTTCAAGTAACGCTCACTGCTTCAGAGGTTGACTTACCCACAATCCAACCCATTATCATTGGACAATCACCCCCACCCACGCAAAACCAGTCCCCAAAGACTATTAAGGCACGTGAAAGGATTGCCGAAATTATGAACATTCCGAAAGACAAGATTATTGTAGAAGAGGGTTAGTCGGAAAAATCTTTGGAAGGAGATGCTGAACATGAAGAGTATTAAAGATCTATCATCGTCCGACAGAATGCTGATCGGGATACTTGCCCTCATCGCCATTGCCGTGTCATTCATAACCATGGGTAAAACGGCTACAACTTCTGCTCAGGGAATACTGAGTAAGCCCGCGCAGACAACACCCGTGTCGACTTCAGCAACGAAGATTGGCGCTTTGGAAAAAGAATTAGAAGGCAAACTACAAGCGAATTTATTGCAAATGGACGGGGCCGGTAAGGTGCAAGTATCGGTAAGTTTATCAACGGGCTTGAAAAACGAGTATGCCCGAAATGAAAACACGACGAGTCGAAAAACAAAGGCAACAGATAAAGC
>DHWG01000179.1:25987-27298 GCA_002413075.1 Desulfosporosinus sp. UBA5188
ACCGTACCGGTGATGGTAATGGAAGATCGTCCGGAGGTTGCCGGCGTTTTAATTATTGCAGAAGGCGCGAGTGACCCAAAGGTCAGAGAGGAAATTCATACCGCCGTACAAACGTTGCTCAGTATACCCAGTTCTAAAATCAAAGTCGTACCGATGGGAGGCTCTTAAAGAATGTTTAATCATCGATTAAAGCGACCGATCATCCTGCTTTTTGGACATAAAAATAAGCTTTGGTTGGTAGGACTCGTGAGTGCGGTGGTGATTATTGCAGCACTTGTGATATATTTTGTGAAGTCAGTCTCACCGACTCATTTTCCAGTCCAATCCAGTATGCCGGTCAATGCTTCGGCAGGGGACAACTCAATTAAGTTTGAAGTTGAAACACTTAAACACAATGATTCCGGTGAAAATTATTTTGTGAATTATCGCTTAAAACGAAACCAGTTTCGGGAGGAATCAAAAACTATGCTCTCGGAGTTACTGAATTCAACGGTGAATAAAAGTAAAGAGGACGCTCAAGGAAAATGGCTTGAACTCAGCACAAAAATACAGAAAGAAGGAGAAATCGAGAATCTTCTCAAAATAAAAGGGTTTCAAGATACTGTGGCCGATGTTTTTCCGGAAAATGTCACCGTCATCATTTATGCTTCTAGCTTATTGCCGAATGAAGTGAGTGTCATCCAAGACATCGTCGTCCGAGTCACAAAAGTTCGCTTGGATAAGATTACGATATCCGCTAAAAAATAGATAAATTTATATTTTTAAAATTATTTATTTGTGCAGGAAAATGATCTTATCAGGTCGAACATATAAAATTGTGGATAGGACTAAAGTCCTGGTTGAGAGGGTGAGAGCATAGAAAATGAACAAAATTCTGATTGCTGATGATGCAAGTTTCGTTCGTTTGATGATTCGTCAGATTCTCACGCGTGTGGATCTGATCAACATCGTAGAGGCTGAAAACGGTCGAGAGGCTGTGGATCGTTTTAAATCCGAGAAGCCAGATCTGACAATTTTGGATATAACGATGCCAGAACTTGACGGCTTGGATGCTCTGACAGAAATCTTAGTGCTAGATCCACTTGCTAGGGTGATCATGTGTAGTGCCGTTGCCCACGAAAGTATGGTTTTAGAAACTTTAAAACGAGGTGCTTTGGACTTTATCGTAAAACCCTTTCGACCAGATGAACTTTTACGAACGGTTTTGAAATATCTCCCTTAGCAAATCGGATGGTTTATCAAACCTAGTTTTATTGAGCTGTTACCACTAAGGGGCAGCTTTTTTTTATACGAGTCAGAAAGTATAACTTT
>DHWG01000099.1:0-9473 GCA_002413075.1 Desulfosporosinus sp. UBA5188
TATGTCGCCAAACTCGGGTAATAAAGGGCAATTTTGATCATTATTTTGAGAATTATTGCCTTAAAATGGGCAAATATGCCCTTATATGGGCGTTTGGATGGAGAAAAAGAGACGGTTCAATTCATAACATCGGATTATTCAGAGGGAAGATTGTCCATTAATTTATGCAGCTTGAGCTTGTTTTGTAAAGTTTGACGAGGTATACCGAGTAAGAAAGCGGCCTTAGAGACATTTCCTTTACTTTGGTCCAAAGCTTGAAGCAGATATCTTCTTTCTACATGGCTAAGAATTTCTGGTAAACTGCGTTCTTTAATCGATTCTGTGCAGTCGTCAAGCATCTGAAGATTGTTCGATTGACCAATATTAGCCGGTAAGTCCTCTAATTCAATCACTTGTCCAGACATGATATTCATGGCATGTTCAATGACATGTTGCAGTTCTCTAACATTACCTGGCCATGAATGAGCGAAAAAGGCCTTGCTGGTTTCTTCGCTAATGCCACTAACCTGGCAATTTAATTTATTATTGTAGATACTAATAAAATGATTTGCTAAGGTCAGAAGATCACTCTTTCGTTCTCTAAGTGGGGGAACGGTCAAGGATACAACATTTAAACGATAATATAAGTCAAGACGGAGTTCTTTATTTCGAACAGCTTGTTTGGGATCAATGTTCATACTGGCAATGATGCGGGCATCAATTTGTTTTATTTTGTTGTCGCCAATGCGACGTAGTGTACCATCTTGTAAGACTCTGAGTAGTTTGCTCTGCAATTCTATAGGCATGGAATTAATCTCGTCTAAGAATAATGTTCCCCCATCCGCCAATTCGAATAAACCCGGACGGTCTTCAGCTCCGGTAAAGCTACCTTTTATGGTTCCGAACAGAATGCTCTCCAGTAATGTCGCGGGAAAAGCAGAACAATTCTGGGCTACGAAGGGACCATTTTTCCGTGGTGAAGCACTGTGAATAGATTGTACGACAAATTCTTTTCCGGTTCCGGTTTCTCCTATTACCAAAACTGAGGAAGAGCTGCTAGCAATCCTTTGTCCTAATATTTTCAGTTTTATGATCGAATCGTGACTACCGATTATATCGTCAAAAATATAGCGAGCAATCGCATGTGTTTCTGCAGGTTTTGATTTCTTGTGATGACTCGATCGGGTGTTTAAAAGCTCAGACTGTAAATTGATCATCCGTTCAGAGAGCTCTTTTATCTTGGTAATATCTTGAGATATATCACACGCTCCAATCAAGAGACCGTCTTGATAGATCGGGTATGTCGAGTAAATGAGGGAGACAATTTTACCCGTGCTGGATACAAGCGTCTGCGGTTGGTTGAGAATAGGCATTCCTGTAGCCAATACTCGCATTATGCTGCTAGTTTCCAAGGTTAGCGAGGGATAGACCTGTATAATATGCTCGCCTAATACATCAGATACCTTTAACCCATCCATCTCTGCCGCAAACTGATTATAATAGATTGTTTTTCCATCAGAATTCACAATCTGTACAGCTTCTTCAATATGACCTAAAACCTGTTCTAGGTAAATATTTGTCTCTGTTTCAGATAGATTGCGCAAGTGGCAGCGCCTCCTCAAACTTATTGCGTTTTATTGACGTTAGGTTTGTTGTTTGATAGCCAACGGATTCTTCTGTCTAAAAGTGTCGGTCCCAATAGAACTAAAATAATTGCCATAAAAATCAGTGTGCTACCAAAAAGTCCACGAGCGGTGAGTATTTCACCCCAAATTATTACAGAAAAGAGGAGTGCAAACGGGGCTTCTAAACCAAGCAGCAAAGCCGTATGAGAAGAGGATGTGTATCTTTGAGCAATATTCTGGACAAGAAAGGCAAAACATGTTCCAAGTAGACCTGTATAAATTATGGACTCCCAAACGAAACTGGGGACTTGAAAGTTCACGGGTTCAACGATCAAGGAATACCCTAAACTCATGATGGCCGTAAACCCAATTTGTACCATCGTTAAAATATACATATTATGTTTTGGGGTATAATGCTCAACCGCTAGTATATGAAGTGCATAAAAAAACGCACAAAGTAAGGTTAGCAAATTTCCTATATTGAACCCAAAAAGATCGTTATTGTTCACTGAGATCATGCATAAACCAATAAAAGCAATTAGCGCACCGCTAATCGGTATCCACCCGACGAATTTCTTGCGTAAGACTGAGGCAATAAATGGAACAATTACGATATAAAAACTGGTAATAAGTCCTGATTTCCCAGGCGTTGTATACTGTAAGCCGGTTGTTTGGGAAAGAAACCCCAAGAAAAGAAAAATTCCAATAACACAACCCGCAAGTACTTCATCGCGGTTAGTCTTCTTTAAGTGTTTGTAAAAGATCAAGAATAGGACCACAGCTGAAATTAGAAATCTTAATCCAATAAATTGCATAGGGGGCATCCATTGAATTGAGGATTTAATTAAGGTAAAATTCAGACCCCAAATCATTCCGACACACATTAATGAAAGATCGGCTAGCAATGAACGCGGTATTGCCATATTGTCGCCTCCGTAATTATGGTAATGAAGGTTATAAAAATAATGTAACACACATTCCTCTCAACAATCAAGATAAAGCCCAAAACTGAGCACCTATGTGCCCAATTTTGGGCTTTATCTTTGGCTAATTGCCTCATGATGACCGAAATTATGCATGGATGTCTGCTTTAACAGAGATCGTATACTTGAATTTCCTTTGGCATGAATTTTGCATTAATAAGAGTTAAATACCTTTTCAAAATTTAAGACAAGGAGGTATCCGTATGAATTCTTGTTACGACGTTAGCTATAGGGCAGAATACATCCCGTTAACACCTCAGGTTCATGATAGAGTCATTTTCTGGTGAATAAACTTGGACTTGTTGTCCAGACCAAATAGTAGTAAGCGACTTAAACTTAATCCATGCAGAAATAAATAATAATATAAAAGGAGTTAATAACATGAATTTAGGCTGTAAATACGGATCCCATCGCGTCCTTGAACCCAAAGGGGTATTGCCCCAACCGGCAAAAAAGATCAATAATGATTTTTCAACACTTTACGACAATGAAATACTGATCGATGTGGAAATTCTAAACATCGATTCCGCCTCCTTCACTCAAATTAAAACACAAGCAGAAGGTGATCCGAAAAAGATTGCTCAAATTATCTTAGCAACGGTGGCAGAGCGAGGAAAGCAGCATAATCCCGTCACGGGTTCAGGAGGGATGTTGACCGGGAAGGTCAAAGCAATCGGTTCTGCTTTAAAAAATTGTCCGGTTAAGGTTGGCGATAAAATCGCAACGTTGGTTTCCTTATCCTTAACCCCGCTTCGCATCGATAAAATTATTGCGGTGCACGCAGACATAGATCAAGTCGAAATTCAGGGTGAGGCTGTTTTATTTGAAAGTGGTATTTATACCAAACTACCCGATGATATGACACAGAAGCTGGCCTTGGCGGTGCTCGATGTTGCGGGTGCTCCGGCACAAACCGCTAAAATCGTTAAACCTGGTGATACGGTTGTCATCATTGGTGGTGGGGGTAAATCCGGACTCCTTTGTCTCCATGAAGCTTGCAAGCGGGCGGGAGTTACTGGCAAAGTGATTGGAATCAGTCATTCTAAAGCTGGAGTTGAGCGCATGAAAGAGTCCGGATTGCCAGTGCTTACGCTTCAAGGAGATGCCACGGATGCCCTTTGGGTGTTGCGTGAAATAGAACGGGTGACGGATGGTGAAATGGCCGACTTAACCATTAACAATGTTAATATCCCACAAACAGAACTCGGAAGCGTTCTTGCCACGAAAGATAAAGGCATCGTGTATTTCTTTAGCATGTCCACCTCGTTTACCGCTGCAGCGTTAGGTGCAGAAGGAATTGGTAAAGATGTCACCATGTTGGTCGGAAACGGCTACACCGAAGGGCATGCGGAGATTGCTTTAGAAATCATGCGTGAAAGCCCAAAACTTCGGGCAATTTATGAACGAACGTATGCCTAAACCAGGTTGGGAAAGTGTATTGCATTCCCTTGTGGCGCCGTTTCCACTTCTTCCTTTTGCTGGACTTGTTAAAAACGCTGGTAAAACAACGGCTCTAAATGCCGTGAATAACCTATTTCCGGAAGAATGTATAGGGCTTACTTCCATAGGTTATGACGGGGAAGACAACGATGCAATTTATCATCACCCTAAACCGCCTGTATCCGTTCATCCCGGGCAATTGGTTCTTACCGCAGAGCGTTTTCTTCCTGACGGTCAGGAGGACTATGAAATCATCGAGAGTTGGGGGAGCCACCCGCAATATGGACGATGGCTGATACTGCGAGTTTTAGCCACTTGTTCGTTCCGGATGGCTGGCCCTTCGACGCTTTCGGAAATACAGAAGGGACTTTCCCGCCTAAAACAGCACGGGGCAACACGTCTTCACATTGATGGTGCTTTAAATCGTCTATCACATATTACACTCCATGAAACAGATGATGATACGACGGATTACGGAATCGTTCTGAGTACTGGTGCGGCCCTCGGGAATACATTTGAAGAGGTCATTGAACGGACATTTCACTGGATTAAACTGTTTCAACTCCCGGTCTACCCTTGGCCCCAATCTCAAAACTACAGAGATTTATTGCCCGCCTTAAACGATCAGTGCATTAGCTCTTTGTCGCAACAAAATGCCTTTCTTCACGACAAGACGTGGTGCGTCCTGCCTTCGTTTCTCTGGCAACATGATTTAGAGGCGCTCATCCCAGCTCACGTGGACACGATTGCTCTGCAGGGAGCGTTCACAGATTCTATATACCTAGCGCTTCGTGCGGTACAACGTCTGCCTCGGCAATTTGTCGTACGGTCTCCTGCCCACATCTTACTTTCCCGCGCTATCTTAGCAGGACTCATGTCTAGGGGAATAACCCTTCAACTTCTGGAACGACCTCGTATTGTGATGCTTACCTTAAATCCTTGGCATCCCCTAACTCCCATTTCCACAGATCGTATGGCGGAAGCGCTTCTTCCACATTGCACGATCCCGCTCGTCGATATTGAACAGCAACAGGTATGGTTACCGTAATCTATGGAGGTGATAGCATTGACTCGTCCATACACCCAAAATAAACTCAACATCGATCAAGCCCTCGTGATCAAGGCTAGACGCTTGGCAAAAGACATCGTGGACCAATTGACGCCATTTATTGTTTCACATAGTACTGTGAGTGTTGAACGAACGGTGCTGCGTTTACTTGGAATTCATGGTGTTGATCCCGAAGGCATCCCACTACCCAATATTATTATCGATAATTTGCGGAATCAGGGTCTTCTTGAAGAAGGTGCAGCCCGCATCATCGCCAAAGCAACCCTTCATTTTAAGACCGATCCTCAGACTTTAGCGGAACGCTTTGTCCGCCATGAAATTTCATATGAACAGCTTCCCGAATTTAGTGACGATGAAATACATGAGGCAGCCTTCGCTCTAGCAAGCCCTGCAGTCGAGACAATACGCAGGCAACGGCAAAAGCGAGAACAAGATATTAAGACTCTTGGTGAAGGATCAGAGCCCTACCTTTACGTGATTGTCGCCACTGGCAATATTTATGAAGACGTTCAGCAAGCACGAGCTGCAGCCCGTGAGGGCGCGGACATCGTTGCTGTCATTCGTTCCACGGGACAAAGTCTTTTAGATTATGTCCCTGATGGTCCGACGACTGAAGGGTTTGGCGGTACCTTTGCGACACAGGAGAATTTCCAAATCATGCGGGAAGCCTTAGATGAAGTGGGTCATGAACTTGGACGGTACATTCGACTAACCAACTACTGCTCCGGGCTGTGCATGCCAGAAATTGCGGCGATGGGAGCGATAGAACGACTTGACGTCATGCTGAATGATTCCATGTACGGCATTATCTTCCGGGATATCAACATGCAACGCACCTTTGTTGATCAGTATTTTTCCCGGATGATTAACGGCTTCGCGGGAATTATCATTAATACCGGTGAGGATAATTACCTGACGACCGCCGATGCTATGGAAGCGGCTCACACCGTTCTCACCTCTGACTTTATCAATGAACAATTCGCCTTTCTTTCTGGAATACCAGAAGAACAGCAAGGGCTGGGTCATGCGATGGAAATTAATCCAGAACAGCCCGATATGTTTCTCTATGAAATCGCCCAAGCACAGCTCATTCGAGAAATATTCCCTCGTTCGCCTATTAAATACATGCCGCCGACGAAATACATGACAGGGAACATCTTCAAAGGGCATGTCCAAGATACGCTCTTTAATATTGCCTCTGTTTTAACCGGTCAGAGCATTCATCTGTTAGGAATGCTGACCGAAGCACTTCACACACCGCTGTTGCAAGACCGTTATATCAGTTTAGAATCGGCAAAATTCGTTTTTCATTCCATGAAACATCTCAATGAGGAAGTCATGTACTCGCCCAACGGGAAGATTCAAGAACGTGCCCATGATACCCTGGAAAAAGCCGTGGCGCTGCTCGAGGTTATTCAAAAAGAGGGGCTTTTTCAGTCCTTGGAACAAGGTCGTTTTGCCGATATCGCCCGCAAACCGAAGGCGGGTCGAGGGCTTGATGGTGTGTTCTCCAAGAACGTAAACTACCTTAATCCTTTTCTTGAGTTATTTCATTCCTCTGAGGTTCATGCTCCTCATACAAAAATTGCCGTTGAACCAGAAAATATTCAGCCTAGGGAGCGTCCTCAAAGCGTTTCAGTTGACCTTAAACACGTTCTACCCTATGGAGATACTCTAAATGACGGGATCGTCCAACTTTCGCTCACTTTACCGGTTCCATGTGGTGAGGAGGCACAAGAAGCCGCAAAACGTTGGGCCCTCAAGAGTGGTTTTCTAGATCCTAAAGTGGTGCATACCCAAGATTTAGGGGAAGGCTTCACCTTCTTTACCCTCTACGCCCGTTCTCCTATTCCCATTGATTATACGTCGATTACTGTTCCCAAGCTCACTCACGAACACTTAGAAAAGTCCGAGATTGAAAGCCGCATTCGCCAGTCCCTCGGTCGTAAATTAGTCGTCGTGGGGGCCTGCATTGAAACCGATGCGCATACGGTTGGAATTGATGCCATTATGAACATGAAGGGCTGCAATGGGCATAAAGGCTTGGAGAGTTATCATGAAATTGATGCATACAATCTTGGTGCACAAGTTTCCTGTGAGGAATTGTTGAAGGAAGCCTTTGATGTTTCAGCGGATGCCATTTTAATTTCCCAGATCGTCACTCAAAAAGATATCCATCTTCGTAATCTAACTCGAATGGTCGAGTTATTAGAGCTTGAGGGACTCCGCGACCGCTTTCTCTTGATTGCCGGAGGACCTAGAATCAATTACGAACTGGCGAAGGAACTTGGGTATGATGCGGGATTTGGGCGGGGAACGTATGCAGAAGATGTCGCCAGCTTTATTCTCGATCGGGTAATTAACTCGAACAAGTAAGGTTCAAGTTGAACCTTCAAAGTAATTCATTAAAGGAGTGACCTTAATGTACGAAAGTAAAATCCGTTTACGGATCAGTGCGGGCGATGCCCACTACGGCGGTGGTTTAGTGGACGGGGCTCATAATCTGAAACTTTTTGGAGATGTGGCGACCGAGTTACTCATCTACACTGATGGGGATGAAGGGCTCTTTGTGGCCTATGACAATATCGAATTTCTTGCCCCGGTCAAGGCTGGAGACTATATCGAAGCAACGGGTGTTATTACGCACTATGGTAATACGTCGCGAAAAATGAGTTTTGAAGCGAAGAAAGTGATTTCAGCGCTCCCTGGTAGCGATTCTGCCTGCGAAATTCTCGCCGAGCCTGTTGTAGTCTGCCGAGCAACTGGAACCTGCGTGGTACAGAAACAAAATCAGCGTTTTGAACCACCTCATCGTTCCTAAACAGATTGAAATCCTGGTTAAGTTCGAACAGAGTATGGAAAGAGATGATGTATTGTGAAAAAACTGATCATCACAGCCGCCATTTCTGGAGCAGAAGTGACCAAAGAAATGAATCCGGCAGTGCCTTACACCATTGAAGAGATTGTCAAGGAGGCAAAGTCCGCGCATGATGCAGGTGCTGCGGTCATTCATCTCCATGTACGATGGGATGATGGTACCCCAACTCAAGATAAAGGCCGATTTAAAGAGGCCATGGAGGCAATAAAAGCTGTTTGCCCGGAGGTCATTATTCTGCCTAGCACGGGCGGAGCGGTTGGTATGTCGGCAGAGGAAAGACTGCAGCCAATAGATTTGAAACCAGAAATTGCGACGCTAGACTGCGGAACCTGCAACTTTGGTGGAGACGATATTTTTGTTAATACTGAAAAGATGAACATCCAATTCGCCAAGAAAATGAAAGAGATGGGCGTTAAACCTGAACTGGAAGTCTTTGAAAAAGGTATGATCGACAATGCGCTAAAACTTTATAAAAAAGGCTTGCTGGATGGACCGCTTCATTTCAATATTGTTCTAGGCGTGAACGGTGCAATGTCTGCAACGCCGAGAGACTTGGTCTATATGGTGGAGTCCCTGCCAAAAGATTCGACCTGGTGTGCGACAGGGATCGGCAAGAACGAATTTGATCTTGCAGCCGTTGCTATGGTTATGGGTGGAAATGTTAGAGTAGGATTTGAAGACAATCTATATC
This sequence comes from Desulfosporosinus sp. UBA5188, assembly GCA_002413075.1. Lineage (GTDB taxonomy): Bacteria > Bacillota > Desulfitobacteriia > Desulfitobacteriales > Desulfitobacteriaceae > Desulfosporosinus. The sequence goes on from DHWG01000099.1 coordinate 8,666, forward strand.
TAGAAAAAGGTATTTTGGCGAAGAATAATGGAGAATTAGTTGAAAAAGTTGTTCAATTGGCTAATATCCTGAAAAGAGACATAGCAACGCCAGCGGATGCAAGACGGATCTTAGGTCTCTAAAAGGGGAGATGATATGTTACTGAAGGAGATATATATCATCGCCCCTCAGTTTTCTGAACTCAGTTTGGAATATTCTGTTTACTTATATTTGCAGTCATATGAGGAGGGTGAATAACAAATGGCAGAATTAGTGAGTGTAGAAGATGCAATCAATAAGATCGGAAATGGCATGACGATCATGGTGGGAGGGTTTCTTGGATGTGGGTCACCCAACCAGCTTCTGGAAGAAGTTTGTCGGAAGGGGACTAAGGAACTTACGCTCATCGCAAATGATACGGGTATTCTTGGGGATGCACTGTCACAACTGATTGTACAACGTTGTGTTAGAAATATTGTCGTCACCCATATGGGCACAAATAAGGAAACCGGTAAGCAAATGACCGCTGGGGAACTTGATGTAAAGTTGGTACCCCAAGGGACATTAGTCGAACAGATTCGGGCAGCAGGCGCTGGTTTAGGAGGGATATTAACTCCGACGGGTATCGGAACGATTGTCGAGGACGGAAAACAGAAGATTGTGGTCGATGGTACCGAATATCTTCTAGAACTTCCGGTTCGCGCTAACTTAGCCTTATTAAATGCTCATAAAGCGGATAAAGACGGAAATCTAGTTTATCGTCGTTCTGCACGTAATTTTAATCCCTTAATGGCAATGGCTGCAGACATTGTCATTGTCCAAGTGGATC
>DHWG01000099.1:9647-11462 GCA_002413075.1 Desulfosporosinus sp. UBA5188
GATCCCTGGAAAGATGGTGCCTGGTATGGGTGGCGCGATGGACCTCGTCGTGGGAGCGCGACGTGTTATTGTTGCCATGGAGCATACGACCAAAAATGGTGGCTTAAAAATCCTGAATAAGTGTACCTTACCTTTAACAGCAGCAAAACAAGTCAATCTTATTATTACGGATATGGCAGTGATTGAAGTGACTCTCCGGGGCTTGCTTCTTAAGGAGCTGGCACCGGGTATATCCTGCGAGGAGGTGCAAGCTTGTACAGAACCCTTCTTGATAACATCAGAGGAAGAAGAAATTGCTGTGTGACGATAGAATATAGCATGTTCGGGCAATGGTTTGACCCCACATAAGTTCGACTAAATCTGCAAGCGAGCTTTTCGCACACGTAGGGTTTGTTTTCAATTTCGGTGATTATTTATTGAACTCTACCGTAGCATTTTGTAAGTGCTATGGTAGAGTTCATTTATTGCGTTAGAGGTAGAAAGTGGAACTGCTTAAGTTGACCTATTAGTTATAATGACTTGATTCTTGTTTATTCCACAAGTATTGGGTGATACAATGATAGAAAATTAAGGAGCAGTTTTATGGAATTATTTTGAGGAGTTATAATAGTGGTCTTGATATTTCTTGTTGCCAAATTTGTATTGAGGAAAGATAAAGGTGACACGAAGGTTCGCCAAATAACAGGTTTCGTGTCGGTTGATTGTTCAAAATCCATGTGTATATTGGGGATAATGTGGGTAAAATTTGTATAACTGGTTACCAGGAAATATGTTACGATTGTTACGATGAACGAAGAAAACCTGGTAGAAGACCAGGCCAATATTTTAAGAGGTGAAACATATGAAAAAAAGTTTGGGTGCTAAAACCTTGGTTTATCCGACACCTGTTTTAGTTGTTTGTACCTATGATCAGGAAGGCAAGCCGAATGCCATGACGGCTGCTTGGGGAGGTATTTGTTGCTCATCTCCACCTTGTGTCACGATTTCACTACGCAAGGCCACTTATACTTATGGGAATCTCATGGACAAAAAGGCTTTTACAGTAAATATTCCTTCAGAAAACTATGTTAAAGAAACCGATTATTTTGGCATGGTATCCGGAAAAAAGGAAGATAAGTTTGCTAAGACGGGTCTTTCACCGGTGAAAAGTGATCTTGTTGATGCCCCTTATATCAGTGAATTCCCAGTGATTTTAGAGTGTAAAGTTATACAGGTTATTGAACTTGGCCTACACACCCAGTTTATTGGTGAGGTCATGGATGCTAAAATTGATGATACCCTACAAGAAAATGGAGATCGGCCAATTATAGAACAAATAAAACCTTTAATATTTGCCCCCGACAGTAGAAATTACTACGGTATAGGGAAACAAATTGCCCAGGCATTTTCTATAGGCAATGAGATTGGGTAAGGGATTAATAGACTGAGCTTCATCGAAAATTTAGCACAAGGTGTGAGAATTAGTACAGGCTATCACCTTTTCAGATGATAGCCTGTTTATAAGAAGTTATTAAAAGATCAAACCTAAAGCGATAAGAATCAAGATAGCAACTGCAATTACTGCGACACCGACGCCATGACCAACGCCATAGGCAGCAACCGGTGCGACAGGGGGATGACAGCAAGCTCCGCCCATTTGACCTTGGTTCATTCCATAACCCATTCCATACATAAGAAGTTCCTCCTTTAATTTAGAATACTATTCCCATTGCGATAAGAAGAAGAATTATAATTACAACAGCAGCGATTCCTGTACCAAAGCCGCGTCTTTCTTCACAGCAACAATCATCACGATCAACTTTACCAAATGCCATT
>DHWG01000040.1:0-18788 GCA_002413075.1 Desulfosporosinus sp. UBA5188
ATGGCCTTTTGCAATAGTGAGGAATTTACTGTTGCAAAAGTGGGGAATTCCTTTTGCAACCTTGTCCTATTTCTTTATGCAACAAACAAGGAGTTCTACTTTGTGTAAATAATCAAAGTATATTGAATATATTAATTCATTTTCCTCTATGCTTTGTTAAGTTATGATGCTATAATCAAAGGGATTAAATTTCTTAGCAGCCTTTGTCGGCCGCTTTTTTTTGCCCATTCACCCAAAAAATGAGACATGGCCTAAGCCATGTCTCATCAGTCGTCTATAGTCGTTAAATTAATGAATGCTATAACGTTAGGAATTACTCTCTGAGCAGTAACCATCAATGAATTCTTGAGAAAGCTTCTTAATAAGCAATACTGGTATAGTGGACTTATTAAGAACACTATGCGCTAAAGAACCGTGGATCAATCCTTTTAACGATGTAAGCCCACGCGTGCCCATAATACACAACTTAAATCTTTTTTTTGCAGCATACTCAACGAGTGCATCGGCTGTATCCGCAATGCTAGGATTGCAATATATCACTTGGTGACTGATGTCGTTTCCCCTCAAAGTAAAGACGTCATTGGTTTTTTTAAGTATTTTATCAACTTGGTTTTTGGTAATATCATCCGCTTCATCAATGAGAATTTTCATCCAATCTGCATTATGATTAACCGGCCAAGTTTCTTTCCAATTAGAGTCTGTACCCAAAGAATCTTCATCACTTTGTTGTACTTCTACGACGGTTAGATGCATATCAGGTATATTCATAAATAGCGTGGCAGTGTAGACTGCGGCAGAAAATGACTGCTGGGATCCATCAAAATAAAGAAGTACATTAAATTTAGACTTTTGCATGGTGAATGCCCCTTTCCACTTTATAACGAAGCTGAGGTCTTATTGGTGCCACTTGCACTACCATTAAAATTGGTAACGGACTCAAGAAGTGTACAGGATGCAGATTTTTGCCCGTCGAGGTCACAGCTCATAGCAGCTCTTGCCCTCTCTAAAGCGTTGGTTGATGAGGCAAATATTTCGTTCTCCGCCATAAAAATATTATCATCACCAATATCCGTCGTCAGGTTTGAGTTCTTAAGCAATGAGCTAAATTCCGACTTTACACCACTGATGATCAGGATTCCTCCCGATTCTTTAACAGTTCTCATAAAAACTTGCAGTGCCTTGAGTGACGTTAAATCAACACTCGTAACATATTTCATTCTTAAGATGATCACTTTGGCTTTATCTACTAAGCCGTCTAATTTAGTTCCAAGATCCTCTGCTGAGCCGAAATAAAGGTTACCTTCCAATTCTATAATTAGAATATCTACCTTTTCTTTAATACATTCCATTTTCTTTTCAATAATTTGCGATCCCTTTCCCTGTGAAGGGATAAGAATTCTAACTGGTACCTTATTTGTATCTTTCAGATACAAGGCAATAGAAAGCGCAATTCCCGTGTAAATTGCATAATCAAGATCCGGCAATAAGATGGTTGCGAGAAATGTTACGCACATAGCTATGGAATCAGATTTGAATTTCCCAGCTTTTATTATATGCTTAATTTCCTTCTTATCCATTAAACCATATCCTGTAAGAATTAACAAACCCGCGAGGCATGGTAACGGAATAAACTTTGCATACTGGGCAAAGAATACAAGGACTATGGCAACGACGACACCTGACATGATTCCAGATAACCTAGTAACAGCTCCGTTGCTATAATTAATTGCAGAGCGTGAGAAGGATCCAGATCCAGGGAAACACTGGAAGAACGATGATATTGCATTAGCTAAACCCTGTCCAATAAATTCTTGGTTAGCATCGATTTTTTGTCGGGAGGTACTAGAAATAGTTTTCGAGATTGATATAGCTTCTACTAATCCTATGATTGCAATCGCAATCGCCCCACTAAATACGTCCTTTATGGAACCAAGACTGAATTGAACCATCTGGAAAGGAGGCAAGGAGGAGGGAATCGCTCCAGTAAGTTTTATACCTTTCTTTTCTAAAGCAAAAGTTACTATAAAGATAATTGGGATAACAATTCCGATTAATGCCCCTGGTAAATTTTTATTGAGTTTCTTACAAATTAACATAAGAGCCACCGTCATCACACCAAGCCCGAGTGCATATAAATTCGTTTGGCTTAAGTGAGTCATGACGTAGTAGAATTTCTCAGTTGTGACCATATGAGCTGAATCTTTAATAGAGATGCTCAACAAGGTACTAAGCTGTCCCAAAGCGATTAAAACACCTGCGCCAGCACTAAAACCTACAATAACTGAATGTGACACAAAATTAATCACTTTACCCAGTTTCATGACGCCAAATAAAATCTGCAAGGCCCCAACGAGAAAGGTCATTAAAAAGAGTAGCTGATAAGCATTATCCAGCCCCATATAGTTTCTCATGCTACCTGCTACGAGAAGCGCGATGGCATTGGTGGGTCCAGCGATAAGATGTTTCGAACTTCCAAATATAGATGCAGTAATCGTTGATACTATAGCCGTATATAGTCCATATACCGGGTTAACACCCGCAATCAGTGCATAAGCCATCGACTGGGGGATTGCTACAACTGCAACGGTTAACGCCGCAATCATATCTTTACTAAAGTACTCCTTCTTGTAGTTCTTAAGCGTTCCTACTAAAGGAATATATTTAAATCTTGTTAAATACAAAGTAATCACACCTTTCAGAATTAGGTTAGTTATAACCATGAATCTGATCCATCTAATTATTAATGTCCAAAATATTTTTATAGATACTTGACAGGAAATTTAAATCACCGGATAATCTTAAACTTCATAATTCCTCCTCAACTTCTAAATATGCTTGTGAAATTCTTCTCGCGAGTTAAGAATAACATCGCGTTATAGCGAAGTCAATCCTGTCACAATCAGTATCCTCTATTGCGGATTCTTCTTCAAGTTCAAAGAATTAGTTGTAATACCTCAAATCTTGTAAATTATCTAACTCTTCCAAAAATTTATCCAATATATTGTTCAGGTATATCTGGGGATATATTGCTCTGTTTAAGGCTATACGTGGCCCAAGGCTAGGTTACACGGGCAGGAACAGTCGTTTATCCTATAAAGCATTGTATTATATTCTTCGAGTATTATTGCATAAACACCATTAATATTATTGATTACGAAAATAACGCTAAAGTTCTTTCCAAAGTAATATAGCCATCTAAGTATTTCATTTTCACCAAATTACTGAGGCTGGAGAAAGGGATATGAGCAGAAATCGCCTACAAATGCTTAGAATATAATAGGAAAAGGGTGCGAAGCTCGTATAATACGAGCTTCGCACCCTTTAAATCTGACAATTTGCATTCGATGGACAAATTGACGTTACCTTGTGTTATTCAATACCAAACAGGTCCAAAATAGGACGTTTGAAGAGTGACCATTCATTATTGGTAGGATTCCAGGTCATGTTAACGAAGCAAAGCCAGTCTTCTTCCTTTAAGTTCGGGAAGTCTGTACGGAAGTAATAACCCGGCCAACGTGTTTCTTCACGGAACGCAACGGCTTTAAGATGCGCTTCTGCTTGCCATAATCTGTGCTTATTCTCCCAAACTCTCAACAGTTCATAGAGATCTCTAGCAGCGAGTTTCTCAGCGTCTTCTTTGAGGAAGACAAACAGTTCTGCTGCTTTATCCAAAGATGCTTTGTTGAAGGAGAAATTTGAACTTACTCCACCAACATACTCATCCATGAGCTTTTGGAGACGATACATAAACTGCTTAGGCAGAATGTAATTCGGATTGACATTCTCATCGGTGCTGAAGTTTTTGTGCTCTTCAAAGAGTGCCAACGGTTGGAAGATTGTCTCTTTCATCTTAGCGATGACTTCTGGATTGGGCTCTACTTGGGTATTGTTGTCCAAGATGTACTTCATGGCAGCTTTGCCTGCAATACGACCTTCAGCATGTGTACCTGAAGAGAATTTATGCGGGCAAGCTCCTGTAGCATCTCCAGCTGCAAAGAGTCCTGGAACTGTTGTCATGTTGGCATAGCCCCAGAAATAGTCGGTTCCGCCTGATAAATCTTCTGGACCGGATACCCATGCACCGGAAGATCCAGAGTGAGAACTGATGAAATAAGGCTCTGTAGCAGCAATTTCTGATGATTTTGCTTCTGGCTCAACATTGGTTGAAGCCCAAAGCAAGGCTTGAGAAATGGTCATATCCAAGAAATCTTCCCAAGCTTCATTTTCTAGTTCTTTCATCTTTTTCTTAAAGGCTTTAGGCTCACCTTCATACTTTTTGGCCAGATTAGCGATAGCTTCCTCTGTCCGCATAAAGAGAGGTCCTTTTCCCTCTTTAATATCTAATAAGCCCAGGTAATTACGCAGATTGGCAGGGATTGGTCTAACGGATCCGTACTTACCCCAATTATCCAATTCTCCTACGCGGGTTTCCATGTAGTTTTCACCCAATGCATTGGTTGCACGGGATTTAAAGAGTAAGAACCAAGCTCCAACTGGACCATAAGCATCTTTAAAACGAATAGGAACAAAGCGTACTTCTTGGCAAGTCATTTCCGCGCCAGCTTTGAGTGTGAAGTAGGCAGAAGATCCTGTGGAGAACGGAGGATACCAAGACCGACCAGCGCCTTCACCAGTAGATTTAGGTTTAAAGACTCCAACAGTTCCACCCATAGCACACATGACTGCCTTTGCTTTAAAGACATAGAATTTGTTTTCACGAACACTGAAGCCTACGGCTCCAACGCATTTGCCATTTTCAATCAAAGGCTCAGTAATGAAAATTCTCTCATAAATATTTTCGTCTCCAATAGCATTTTTTGCTGCTTCAGCGACGATAACTTTATAGGATTCTCCACTGATCATCAGTTGCCAACGGCCTTCATGTACATATGCGCCATTTTCATCCTTCCAAAGTGGAAGTCCCCATTTTTCAAAGAGATGAACGGAACTATCTACGTGACGAGCGATGTTAGCGACTAAGTCATCACGGGCTACCCCCATGAGATCGTGTTTTACATATTTGATGTAATCTTCTACGGTATTTAAGCCTTCAGCAACACCGAGGTATTGGTTAATGGCTGACAATCCCATTCCGACTGCACCTGAACGAGGCATAGATGCTTTATCGACTAAAGTTACCTTAAGTCCGTGTTTTTTGCCCCAGTGAGCTGCTTCTACAGCTGCTCCGCAGGATCCCATACCTCCTCCAATTATGAGAAGATCTGTTGTTACTTCTACTGTTTCAAAGTTCATTGGCATTGATATTAACCTCCCTATTCATTTCCAAATTCGACTTATTTCTTAAACGTCCATACTGGATGATCTAATGCAGAAGCGGGTTCAGTCGACAGTTCCACGTCGTCAATGTCTGTGGTAATAGGATAACCGCCGTCTGGTACTGCGGAACCTTCTTCAGTCGTTCGAATCGGGAACTTGAAGCGCTTGGTCATACCATTACGGAATTTCACAGTCCACATAATGCTATCAGATCCACGTAGTGGAACAACTGATCCACCTAGTGGTACAAAGTCTGCATACCCTCTAAGATCCATTGCTTGTTGTGGGCAAGCCTTTACACAGCACAGGCATTCCCAGCATGCTGAAGCATCAAGGTTGGTTGCCTTCATCGTTTCTTTGTCCAACATCATTAAGTCATTCGGACAAGCATACATGCAAGCAGTCTTGTCTTGACCTTTACATCCGTCACATTTTTCTGTAATTACATAACTTGGCATACTTTAACCTCCAATAATTTATTATTATTTGAATTAGTCTCTAATCTGATTCCCTTTAATCGGCTGATCATGTCTTGAGATCAAAGGAAATCAAAAGAAGAGATTTACTTCACTAATTCACACACTTTTAGGCTAGTCATCCATTGAATTATTTTTGGGAATAATATTTGACGAGAATTTTCAAAACTTCTGGACGGCTAAATTCAGCTGGTGGCAATTCGCCTTTTCCTAACATTCCACGTAACTTTGTGCCACTAATCTTCAGATGGAATTCTTTATCGTGGGCGCAAGTTTTTTCCGTAGTCATGCCGTCGCATTTACTGCAATAGAATGCTGCGGTAACCTTGATAGGTTGGCAAAGAAGTTCGCCTGGTTTGAATGTGTCGAATATTTCTTGAGCTTGATAATTGGTATAATAGTCGCCCACTCCAGCGTGGTCGCGACCGACGAGAATATGACTGCAACCAAAGTTTTGACGGAAAATGGAGTGAAGAATCGCTTCGCTAGGTCCTGCATAACGCATTTCCATCGGGTAAACTTTCATCACAACATTTTTTGGATTGAAATAGTTCTTTAACAGAACTTCATAGCATTCCAGACGTACTTCAGCTGGAATATCGCCTTCTTTGAGTTTTCCTACGATTGGGTGAATAAACAGTCCATCACAGACTTCATTTCCAATCTTGCATAAGAATTCATGGGAACGATGCAAAGGGTTCCGTGTTTGGAAAGCGGCAACAGTCCCCCAGCCTTTTTCATCAAAGATTGCTCTTGTTTGAGCAGGAGTAGCATAGTACTCGCCGTATTTAGTTGCGTATCCAAGTTGGCTAAAGGTTACGAGCGAACCGCCAACGTTGACGTCTCCTTGAGCCATAACTTTTACAACACCATCATGGGCTGCATCGTCTGTAAAGAAAACTGCTTTACACTCTTTTACTTTGTCATACTTATATTTATCAGTAACTGTTAAGATTCCTGTATAAGTATCGGTCTCATCATCCACTAAGGCAACTTCCATGCCAGGTGTAAGTGTTTTTGCTTGCTCTTCAGTAACGGAAAGTGTGATTGGAAGAGGCCAAGCTAAGCCATTAGTTAAGTGTTTTGTTGCGACAACACTTTCATAATTTGCTTGGTCCATGAACCCTGTCAATGGGCTAAATGCACCCATTCCGATCATTAAAAGGTCAGATGTTTCTCTTGAAGTTGTGCGAATCACTGGTAAAGTTTTTGCTTTGGCCAAAGCTGCAGCCCGTTCAGAATCAGGAAGTAAGACGGGTGTTAATTTTCCACCATGTGGTTGTACTAGTTTAGACATTTATATAGTCCTCCTCTTATCTTTGATTTGGTTTAGTTTAGTTTAGTTTAGTTTACATAACTTAGTCTACGAACGAAATAGGTCCTAGCCAGGTTCCTCAATACTATTGCTGGAAAAGACACAGCGCAAAAGAGTTCCGGCATCCCCCCTTTCAATCACTCCAAAAGTTATCCACTACACCTTAGGTTGGCTAGCTGCGCATAGAAATTCGGATAGCTCCATAACTTCAAGTACGTCACCCTTTTCCAGACCTGAGCAAGCATCATCAAGCATCGTAATACAGTAAGGGCAAGCAGTGACTAGAATGTCAGCCTTTTTATCTACAGCATCCGTAATGCGCAGTTCGCCAAATCGTTCTCCGAACGGTACTTCGGCCCAAACACGACCGCCTCCGCCACCACAGCAAAGACTCTTATTCTTTGTTCGACCAAGCTCTAGTAATTCTGCACCTGGAACAGCTTGAAGAAGTTCCCTCGGAGCATCATAGACCTCATTATGACGACCCAAGTAGCAAGGATCGTGAAAAGCCACTTTCTTCGCTAATTCTCCAGGTATGGAAAGCTTTCCTTCCTTTAAAAGATCGCCAAGTAACTCAGTATAATGGACGGCTTCAAAGTTACCACCAAGTTCTGGATAATCCTTTTTGAAGGAAAATAGGCAATGAGGAGACGTTGTAATAATCTTTTTAACGCCTTTACTATTGAATAACTGAATATTTGATTGGGCAAGCTTTGTGAAAAGCTCCTCATCTCCTAGTTTACGTATACTTTCACCACAGCAAACTTCATCAGACGTTAAGACACCGAAGCTTACTCCTGCTTGTTTCAGCAACTTCACGACGCTTTTAGCAATTTTCTGACTGCGCGTATCGTAACAGGAGGTACAGCAGACATAAAGTAGATATTCAGTCTCTTCACTAAATGCCGGTATGTCCAACCCATCCTGCCATTTGGCACGTTTCTCTTGCTCCCCTGCCCATGGATTACCGTTCGCATGAAGACTTCCTGCAATTGGTCGCAACCCTCCTGGTAAAAATCCAGCAGCGACCGTAGTATTGCGCATAGAGCGCACATTATTGATGATTTCAACTTCTCTAGGACAATTTACTAGACACATACCGCATGTTACACAGGCAAATAGAATATTTTCTTCTTCAAAGCCCTCTAAGCCAAGCTGGCCCAGACGTTGCATCTTGCGAATGTTAAAGGCTTCACTGACCTCACCTGTTACCAGACGATATGGACAGAGATTGGTACAGAGTCCGCATTGCATACACAAACTGAGCGTATCCGCCCCTGAAGAAACAATATAATCTCTCATTTCTAGAGATACTTCTTTTACTTCATCCATAATGATGCTCCTTTGCTATCTAATGGGGACTTCCTCCTACCGGAGTTTAACCTTATCTACTGGGAACATTCCTCCCACCAGGAGCTAACCTTAATTAGGAGGTGTGTCCCCTGAATTATAAGGTGTGCCCCCTAACCTTGAGCGACTTAGAACCCTTTATAAGGGTTGGGACCCAGTTCTTCAAGTCTCGCGGCAAAGCCGTCTAATATAGCCGGGATCTTATCGTAATCCGTAATGGAGATCTGCTCCATCCGCACTCTATCAGAATCGAGATCCAGCCTATTTAAGGTTTCCGCGACTTTCGCTAACCTAGTTTCAGCCAACTCACTTCCTTGAATAAAGTGGCATTGATAATCATCGCCATGCTTACATCCTAAGAGCAGCACTCCGTCAATTCCCTGTGACATCGTATCGGCAATCCACACTATATTCATTGAGCCTAGGCATCTTACCGGAATAACGCGCACCCAAGCATTGTACTTGAGATGGTTGATCCCAGCCATGTCTAGAGCAGGATAAGCATCATTTTCACAGGCAAAGATGACAATTCTCGGTTTTTCCTCATCTTCATCTGGTACTTCAATGGCCTTAATCATGTTGCCAATCATCGGCACTGCGTAGTTTTTAAAGGAAATAATTCGCTCTGGGCAAGCGCCCATACAAATTCCACATCTGCGACAACGTGTTGGATTTGGCAGTGGATTGAATTTGTCATCTTCGTTAATAGCCCCAAAAGGACATTCCACGGTACATCTCTTGCACTGAGTACATCTTGACATTGCGAAGTCAGGAAACGATAGATCTCCCACTCTCGGGTGTACTGCTGATCCATTCGCGCTCAGTTCTGTACATTGGATGGCCTTCATGGCTGCGCCTGTAGCATCTTCAATGCTAGAAACCGCATCCATTGGCATCCTTACGCTACCTGCTGCATAAATTCCTGTGCGGCGTGTTTCATACGGAAAACAGATGAAATGGGAATCCGCAAAACCATATTTCAATGTAGGCATCTCTGGCCCCTGCCTATAGGCTAGGTTCAATAGATTTGACCTGAGAATTTCTTCTACCGCGGGAGTCTCTTCTTTTTTTGTGCCTTCTGCTGGGTCAGCTTGTACTACCATGCTTTCCCCAAGGGCCGTGGTGGGAACCATTCCTGTTGCTAGTACCACCATGTCCACGCCCTCTGTGGTTATGGTTGCTCCGGTTAAAACGTCGATGGCTTGAATGATTAAGTTCTTTTCGTCATCTTCCGTGATTACTGAAATTTCACCTCTGACAAAAATTCCTCCATCTTTCTGAACTCGTTTGTAGAGGCGCTCGTATTGACCCGGCGTACGTATATCTTTATAGAATACATAGACCGCTGCTTCGGGGTTCTGCTCTTTCAAATAAGTCGCCTGTTTCAAGGACTCCACGCAACATTCTGTAGAACAATAAGGTAGGTGTTGCGGATCCCGTGAACCAGCACACTGGATGAAGGCGATACTCTGTACTTCTTTGCCATCAGGTCGAACTATTTTACCCTTCTTGGCTAGTTCTTCCATTTTTTGTCCTGTAATCACGTTTTCGTACTTGCCATAGCCAAGGTTCTCCAGCTTGGTTGCATCATACGGAACTGCCCCCGTTGCTAGAACGACCGAGCCAATTCTTTCTGTGATGGTCTTGCCGTCTTGGCTAATTGTTACATCAAACATACCTGGAGCGCCAGCAATCTCTTTTATTTCCGCTCCTACATAGACTGTTACATCCGGGTGAGCTTCAAGTTCCTTAATCCGCTCTTCGATATCAACCTCTTCTGGCACATCATAGGGAGCTTTGAAGGGTGCTTGTTTATAGAGACTATTCATCCACCCACCAAGCACTGGACTTTTCTCGACAAGAACACTTTTATACCCTGCTTTTGCAGATTCTAAAGCTGCCGTTATACCAGAAAGACCTCCACCAACCACTAAGATGGTTTTTACCATGTTTTCACCGACAAAGGACTCAGGAAGTTGGATATGCTTTGCCTTGGCAAGACTCATCCGTAAGCTATCCTCAGCCATCATCTGGGTATCTTCATCATTGGCTGGATGGCACCAGGTGATCTGTTCCCTAAGGTTCGTTCTTTCCAATAATATAGAAGGTCCATACTCGAAAACGTCATAATTAACGCGGGAGGAGCAAGCAGCGATCACGACAGTGTTAACACCTTCGTTTTCAATGTCACTCTTAATTTGCGCCGCGCCTTCAGCACCACAGTAGAAGGAATGTGTCTTGCATACTGGAACTTTGCTTTCCTTCGTGGCTACTTTAGACAGGCTCTCTATGTCCAGAGATTCCCCAATTCCACAGCCGGTGCAGATATAAACACCTGTTTTTTTATCCATTGTGTTACCTCCTCACCGTCGATTGAATGGCCTTTAGAGCAGCAGCTGTAGAATCTTTTACCGATGAGGCGACGTCCAATGGCTTTTTAACGCATCCTGCGCCATAAATCCCAGGTTTCTGTGAATCGGAAGCGATAAATCCATCCTCATCATAGGTCGTTTCAAAAGGTATTTTTGTTCTGGCCGTTGCCGGGACCATACCTGTTGCTAGCACTACCATGTCAACCTTTTCCTTCATATTCTCTCCGGTTAACTGGTTCTCCACTTGTATCGTTAAATCGTGGGTCAATGGATCCTCTGTAATCTCCCCGACTTTTCCTTTGATCATGTTGATGTCATCTTGCACCTTGAGATAAAATTCTTCATGTTTACCCATGGCTCTAACATCAATATAAAACATAGAAACTTTAGCATCTGGGTATTGGCTCTTTACATACGTGGATTGTTTTAAGGAAGCCATACAGCAAACACCAGAACAGTAGGTTAGATGGTTTTCGTCGCGCGATCCAGCACATTGCACAAAAGCAATGCTTTTGACCTCTTTACCATCCGACGGACGGACTATTTTACCACCAGTTGGTCCATTTGAAGCAGCTAGACGCTCCATCATTACATTAGTGATAACATTCGGATATTGACCAAAGCCATAATAGTCCACTTTAGTAGCATCATACGGATCCCAACCTGTTGCCCATACAATAGAGCCGACGTTTACCTTAAAGCTTTTGGGGGTCATATCTAATTCAATAGCGTCATACTCGCAGACACTGACACATTTTCCGCATTCTGCCCCTAGACATACCTTATCATCAATAACGTACTTCATTGGGAAAGCGAATTCATGGGCTTTGTAGATGGCCCCTGTTTTATCAACTCCATAATTGAAGTCGTTCGGTCTCTCTACTGGACATACTTCTGCGCATTTCCCACAAGCTGTACAGTTCTGGTTTACATAGCGGGGATTTGATTTTACGGTGACTGTAAAATCGCCTTCTTGACCTTCAATTGATTCGATTTCGGACAAAGTGAAAACCCTGATTAGAGGATTTTGCTTGATCCGTTTAAAGTTAATCTCTAAGCCACAGTTCGGTGGGCACAGTTTGGGAAAATATTGATTAATCTGGGTTACCTTACCACCAAGATAGGATTCCTTTTCAACCAGATACACTTCATTACCAGCCTCGGAAGCTTCCACAGCGGCAGTAACTCCGCTTATTCCCCCTCCAACCACTAGAATACTCTTAAATGCCATCCTTTTACCTCTTTTCTTTAACTCCAAAGCATGACCTGTTGATATTGATGCTGACGTTGATAGTAGTATAATGCACAAGCGTGGTCACCAACATACTAAATTTTCTAATAAATTAAGATTAGCACTTAGGTCATAATTAGTCAATATCACCATAATTAAGATATCGTATAGTGGTTTTATTGTACAACTCATCTTAATGAGGTAATAGGTCTAGTTAAGCGCTAATTAGTCCTGTTTCTGCCAATCTGAGGGGGCAAACTGGACAAATCATGAAATAATGTCCACACTTTGCATGGTTATGTATTGTAAATGATTATGGCTGATATAATTATCTTGGATTATGGTTGGTGGAACTGTAAGATGTTTACTTTTCTGTTAAATCCCTATAAACGTGTCCCGTCATGAACTATAAAAAGCCATCCAACGTCATAATATATAACGAAGAACGACTTATTTTGAGCGACAAGCACAGGCATACAGGAATATCTATCAATAGAAGGTATCCGGTGCTTGCCGCTCACTTTAGATATTTTAGTTGAAATAATAAGCCTAAATCATTTTGGCGATAAGTTCTGCAGGATCAACAACTCGGACCATTTTTTCAGAATCCGCCGTTTTATCCTTCACGCCATCCTCCAGCATAGTTATGCAGAAAGGACAATTGGCGCCAATGACTTCAGCATTCTTATCGAAGGCTTGTTCCACTCTCATATTATTAATTCTTTCACCGATATGCTCTTCCATCCACATCCGGCCTCCACCAGCTCCACAGCAGAAGCTCTTGTCGTGGTTACGATCCATTTCAACGAGTTCTACACCTGGAACCATATTGAATAGTGCCCGTGGTGCTTTATACTCTTGTTGGTACCGACCTAGATAACAGGAATCATGATAAACAATTCTTTGAGGTTCATACTCTCCAGCTGTGTTGAGCACGAGTTTACCATCTTTAATTAACTCTTCAATCAGCTGAGTATGATGAATCACTTCATAGTTTCCACCAAAATCCGGGTACTCATTTTTCAAGGTATTCAAGCAATGTGGACAAGCCGCAATAATCTTCTTAACTTTATAACCGTTTAACAACTCCACATTTTCGGCAACCATTGTTTGATACATAAATTCATTACCGGTTCTGCGTATGAAATCTCCGCAGCACTTCTCTTCAGATCCGAGAATTGCGAATTTCACCCCTGCTGCCTTGAGTATCTTTGCGACAGAGATTGATACTTTCTGAGCGCGTGCATCGAAGGAACCAGCACAACCAACCCAATAGAGGTATTCTACATCACTATTTTCGCTCATTAAGCCTACATCCAAACCAGCAGCCCAATTTGCGCGTTCACTATACTCTACACCCCACGGGTTGAAGTTATTCTCTACATTACGGAACGTTGTCTGTAACTCTGGAGCGAAATTACTATCCATCATTACCAATGATCTGCGCATATCAATGATCTTATTAACATGCTCATTGGATACTGGACATTGTACTTGGCAAGACATGCAAGTTGTACAAGCCCATATCTCATCTTCAGCGACAACATCACCAATGAGTTTCTTCATTAAAATTGCATAATCCTCAGGATTACTTTCCGCAATTTTTGCTAATTCTTCTTCATTATCTTCTCCCGTAGATTTCAGTCCATATTTATTCATCATGGCGCCTTTTTCTAGGAGATGATCTTTCAGCTCATGACTAAGGAGTTGCTTAGGATTCAGAGGTTTGCCTGAAAGGGTAGCGGGGCAATTAGACATGCAACGTCCACATTCTCCACAAGCAAAACTATCTAATAATTGTTTCCAAGTGAAACTTTCGATCCTAGCCACACCGAGCTCTGTTAGTTCTTCATCCTCAAGGTCCATAGTTGTGATCTGAGCACCAATAGGTTTTAAGGATGAAAAATAGACGTTAGGATGTACGGCTAAGAGATGCATGTGTTTGGAGTTTGGAATATAGACTAAGAATCCCAATAATATGACCATGTGTATCCACCAGAACGAATCTCTGATAGCCATTAAGGTCTCAGTACTATAGCCAGAAAACATACTTGCAAAAGCATGATACATAAATGCCAAAGAGTAAGCAGCATCGGGTTCTAGTGCAACCTTAGCACCACTTGATATCCATTCTGTAACAATAACTCCAATAACCAATATTACAATAATTGCTGCTTCGGGAGTCCGAGATAAGCGTACCGGTTTTAGAACCCATCTTCTATAGGCTCCTCCAAAGAGGCCAATGACCACAAGGGCTGTCATAGTGTCCTTAATCATATAGAAATACGGGTTTGTCCCCAAGAAAAAGAAGCTATAATCAGGAAATAGCCCTTCAAATATTAACGGGAGCTCTCCCAAGACAATAAATATGAATCCCCAAAAAATAATAAAGTGAACGACTCCATAGGGTTCATTGAGCATTTTCTTCTGACCCAATACCTGCACGACAAAATTTTTGAAGCGTGTCGCTGGATTATCATATCGTTCTTCTTTAACACTCAAAGCTAAAATTCGTATCTTTTTATTGAGAGCATAACTAAAAGCTACTACAGCAATTACAAGCATTATTGTAAAAATAATCAACCAACTTAAATGCATTCTGAAACCTCCTAGAATTATTTATTTTTTTGTCTATAATTTCACAATGCCAATAATATCTTTACCCTCACCTACACTCTATTGAGAGGTGAGGGTAAAGAATAAATTGTTACATATATTATTTAGAAAGTTTCTTAAATTCTTCCGTCAATAGCGGCACCACTTCAAACAGATCGCCAACAATACCATAGTCTGCGATGGTAAAGATGTTAGCTTCAGGATCTTTGTTAATGGCAACAATGAATTTTGAGGATCCCATACCCGCTAGATGCTGGATAGCTCCTGAAATTCCGCAAGCAATATAAAGGGTCGGAGAAACCGTTTTACCAGTTTGCCCAACTTGAAATTTCAGTTCTCTCCAACCCGCGTCGACAGCAGCACGCGAAGTCCCAACAGCTCCACCAATCACATCAGCCAGTTGTTCCAGAATGGCGAAATTTTCCGGGTTCTTCATACCGCGTCCACCTGAGACAATGATATCGGCCTCTGTAAGTTCTGGTCTCTTGGAAGCGGCAATGGCAACTTCCTTAAGAATAGCGCGTAGGTCAGCTGGGTCAATGCTCGCCGTTTCTTTAACGATTTCAGCTTGATGTGAAGCATCTGGTGCCGCCACTGTGAAGGTATTAGGGCGAATCGTCGCCAGAATTGGCCGAACGTTTGAAGTAACTTGGGTAAAAGCTTTACCTGAATATATTGGACGTATGAAGCTCAAAAAGCTGGTAGCATCCGTTTCCATTCCCGTGCAGTCAGAAGCCAAGCCAACACCTAAGCGTTGGGCCAACCGTGGTGCAAGGTCTTTTCCAAGAGCTGTATTCCCCATTAAAACAGCTTGAGGCTCTCCTTCACGGATCAACTTATTAAGAACAGAAGTGTAAGCTCCCGTAGAATATTCAGCTAATTTCTCATCATCGACGAGAATAATCTTATCCGCTCCATAAGTGGCAACTTCCTTAGCAAGTCCCTCAATGCCATGTCCGAGTACTACAGCTACTAGGGGTTCCCCAGTTTCATCGGCAATTTTCCGTCCTTGGCTGAGAAGTTCTAGTGAAACTTTACGAATTTCAGAGTTACGTTGTTCGAAAATAATCCAAATTCCCTTTGCCATGTTTATTCCTCCTCCTTTACAGTATTTTAGCTTCTTCACGCAACAGTCGTGCTAATTCTTGGGCAGCTTGTGCCGGTTCACCAGCAATTTTTTGACCTGCTTTACGAGCATCAGGTATACTATGTTTTACTACGTTCATTTTTGGCGTCAAATCTTCGGAACTGAGTCCAAGTTCTGCAAGCGTGACAATTTTTAATTCTTTCTTCTTGGATTTCATAATTCCTGCTACGCTTGGGTAACGAGGTTCGTTCAGCCCTTTTGTTGTAGTAATAACCGCCGGTAAAGCGACTTCGACAATTTTAGTTCCTCCGTCGATTTCCTTAGTTATAGTTGCTTGAGTTCCTTCAATCTCGAGCTTTATGACGCTGCTGACCGAAGGAATGTTTAATATTTCTGCTAAACGTATGGCAAGTTGACTTGAGCAGTCGTCGATTGCCATACGACCTGATAAGATAATGTCATATGGAATTGTCGAAAGCGCCTTAGCTAGAACCACAGCTCTGCCATGTTCATCAGTGTTTTCTAAAGCTGGATCGCTGATTAGAATACCTTTGTCAATTCCCATAGCCATGGAAGTACGCATGGCGGCTTGAACCGTAGTTCCACCCATACTGACAACTGTCACTGACCCGCCGAATTTTTCTTTGAGCTTAATACCCTCTTCAATTGCATATTCATCGTAAGGGTTAATGATTAAATTTACCCCTTTGTCCTCGATTTTTCCGTTACTATCTAGTACGATTTTAGCCTCAGTGTTAAATGTTTGTTTTATGCAAACAACAATATTCATGCTATTTCCTCCTTACTTCAACAATAAATTAAACATTAATAACTAGCGTGATTTCCATTCATAATCAGAAATCTAACTAGGTGACCTATAAAAGCGGGATGAATGACCAATATTATCCTTGATCGATACTCTTAATTCCCATTTTTATATTTCCGGACATTTTCTCCATTAACTGCTGGAACTTGGTATTCGCATTATTTGATATGAGCACTTGTTGATCTTTTAAACAGGTATCTTCCAATTTTTGCAGCATTTCCTGATCTACCTTACTTATTTCAATTCCGGCCATTTTCTTGCCTTGATGTTCCGACTTCATTTTCTGGAGATCTTCTACGATCTTACAAGCGCCTGAATTATGAAGAAGATCATTCTCAGCCACTTTAAACTCTTTGTAAACGGTTGAAAGAGCAATAAGCTTACCTAGTTCGACACTTTTTTTCATTATTTCGTCTAGTTGATCCAAATCCAAATATTCCTCCTTAATCAAATATTCCTCCTTAGGTTAATTTGAGCATTTCTCATTTCTTGGTGAGAAATAGCACAAAAATCAATAGGACAAATTATTCTCACGTGTCAATACTAGCATTAAAGTTATAATCAGTCAATATAGCGTCATCAAGATATCTTATAGTAAATTCAAATGGGACTATAATGAATATTTTGTTTTAATTATACAAATTGCATTAACTATTCCTTCAAATTCGCTGGTTTTCTGGTAAATATAGTTTAATTAAGGCTTGAGTCCCACTACTTTCATCCCCTTGTTCTGCAAGTGTATCATACAATGATTTAGCTAACTCTAAGCCAGGTGTAAGTAAGCCCATTGCTTGAGCCGTAGACAAAGCAATCGTCATATCTTTAATAAAGTGTTTAACATAAAAACCTGGGGCAAAATTATTCACGAGCATGCGAGGCGCCAAGTTCGTTAATGAAAAGCTCCCAGCCGCTCCAGATTCGATACTCTTTAAAACCGTTTCCGGATTCAATCCAGCGATTTTTGCATAGGCGATTGCCTCACATACCCCGATCATCGTTGAGGCAATCGCGATCTGATTACACATCTTTGTGTGTTGACCGGCACCAGCTTTACCTTGTAATAGAACATTTTTCCCTAAGAGGTTGAAAATTGGAACCAGAGCTTCAAAGACAGCTTGGTCTCCACCCACCATAATAGCCAAACGAGCTTCTTTTGCACCCACATCCCCCCCCGAAACAGGTGCGTCTAACGCATACATCCCCTTGATGAGAGCCTCATTATAAATTTTTATAGCCAAGTTAGGCGCTGATGTTGTCATATCCACTAAATAACTTCCGTTTTTAGCATGGCTGATAATCCCGCCGTTACCTAAGTACACTTCTTCAACATCTTTAGGATATCCGACCATGGTGACGATCACCTTACTTCGAGCAGCCAAGTCCGCGACTGACGATTGCCAAACTGCTCCCATTTGGATTAGCTCTTCTGCTTTAGCTTTTGTGCGGTTGAAAACTAGGACATGATAACCAGCCTTTAATAAATGACCCACCATACTCTTGCCCATGACACCTGTACCTACAAAGCCAATGATCGCATTTTCTTTTGTAAGTGTCATACTTAAAACACCCTTTCGAAACTTTAATACCTTGACCTAACTTCAGTCATGTTAAACCCTTACCTTGACGCAGAGATAGACAGGATGTGATCCTGCCTATCTCTGCGTGTCATCTAAATTACTTGTTTGCTTTCCAGAGGCCATGAACATTGCAATATTCTCTCACTTCGACCACATCCTCAGCTTTGACCAAAAATGAAGCTTCTGGTGCTTGGCTTGGAGCTAACTCGGCTCTAAGAACTTGATTCTTCGTCACGACTTCGATAAATACGATGTAATGTTTTTCCTCCATCGGATGAGCTATACTACCTATTTTAACCTTTATACCCCCGTCGACCGATTCAATGACAGGGACATGTTTCTCAAGACTGGCATCCTTAGCGCCTGCTTCCAGTTTATTCATGGGTTGGTTGCAGCAGACTAATGAAGATGCTCCAGTATTAACAACCTCAATCACATTTCCACAAATACTACATACATAAAGTTCCCTAAGGTTTGTCATTATTTATCCACCCTTCATTTTAACTTAACTAGTTAATAGTATTCCCCAAAAGACTGCCATTTCCTCTTTTAAGTAGTTCTTTAATTAAAATATTATTAAATAGCCTAGAGTTACTTTGGCAAATATTTAATCTTCCTGCTTTATGGTTTGTTTAATTTCTGTGTTATCTGTGTTATCTGT
>DHWG01000040.1:19031-30494 GCA_002413075.1 Desulfosporosinus sp. UBA5188
TGTGTTATCTGTGTTATCTGTGTCCTCCATGTTCTCTTTCTTGACTTCGTGATCACAACAACCATGTTCCGCAGGATGACTATGGTGATGATTATGCTTATGATAATGTGCCTTAGCAACCTCTCGCGCTTTGCTCATAAACTCTCCCCAAGCATCCGCCATTTCGTGATGAGCCTTAACTATTTCCTCATCCCCGCTGACTTCAATCTTGAACCCATGGCCCGTTTTAGTAAACTTGACACCAAATTCTTTATCACCCATGGTAAACCCCTCCAATTTTAATAATTTTATTAATCTTCTTCATTAGAATAACTAATGCCTGCGTTGTCGATGGGTATGTTTATGCAACTTCAGTGGCTTTTCTGCTCGTTTGCGCAAGTTATTAATTAACAGACCGCCAAACGCTGCCATAGGATACAATAACATCGTAGACAAGCGCTCCTGCCCGTTACTTAAAACTATTATATAGCCAATCCCTGTGGATGCCAATAAACCAGTCCACATCAAACGGTTTGCTAGAGTCTCCTGAAACCTCAATTGCCTCAGGAGTGGCCCCATCTCGACCTTGACCTGAACATCCCCCGCACGGAAGTCCCTTAAAGTCTTCTCCAACAAGGGGGGAATCTCAAAGGCTGCCACTGCGACCGTTTTTACTTTCTGCAAAACCAGTTGTAAAGGTGAGAAGTCTTGACCTAGAACCTGTCTAGCATAGGGCTTAATGACCGACAGGATATTCATGTTGGGGTCTAGCCCCGCCGCAATTCCAGATAGTGTCCCAACAGCCCTACCCAAAAAAGTGTAGTGTGCGGGAATTTGAAACGGTTCGGAATAAATGAACTCACGTAATTCTCCCAATAGACTGTCTACTTGTAGATTACCCAGTTCCTCAAAGGGAATATCCTTAAGCTCTGCTAGAAAAATAGTGATTGCCTTTTGCAAACTTAAGAGGTTAGCTACAGGCTTGATAAATCCCATTTCTTGCAGTGCGTGGGACAACTCTTCTGAATTACTGTTGATCACTCCACTGATTAGTTTACGAACTGACCGTTTGTTAGCATCGGTAATCCGTCCTACCATACCAAAATCGATAAAAATAATTCCCCCGTCAGGTCGCACAAACAGGTTTCCCGGATGCGGATCAGCATGGTAAAAGCCGTGTATCAAAGCTTGTTTTAGATAGGCATCAACTAGAGTGCCAGCGACCTTTTCTGGGACAAGTCCTGCTGCGAGCAAACCTGCCCGGTCATTAACCTTATACCCGTCGACAAATTCCATAGTCAATACCCGTTGCCTCGAGTATTCAGGATAAACCGCCGGAGCAGAGATCATCGGATCATCTTGAAAATTAGCACGGAAGCGTTCGAGATTGACCAACTCTTGCCGGTAGTCCAGCTCCTCTCGGAGGGTCGAGCCAAATTCATCATAAATGTCGTCGAAATCTGCATACTTCTCCCACTTGGTAAAAACTCTTATCATCCAAATAACACCCCGGAAGGCTGCTAGATCAATCTCGATGATTTCTTCAATACCAGGGCGTAAGACTTTTACAGCAACCACTTCGCCCGAAATCAAAACAGCTCGGTGTACTTGTCCTAAGGATGCGGCAGCGATATGGTTGTCATCGAACTCAGCAAAAATATTTTCCACCATATTACCAAGTTCTTTGACAATCACACGTCTGATCTGGGCTGTTCTCACGGGAGGCACTTCATCTTGCAGCAGCGCTAGTTCCGATGTATATTCCTCTGGGAGCATATCAACACGTGTGCTGAAAAACTGGCCTACTTTAATCAGTAGTCCTTCTAAGCTTAGAGCCGTCTCGCGGAAATGAATCGCCTGGTTCCGATAAAGTTGAGGCAGTTGAGCCTCTATCCGAACACCATATAGTTTGCGTAAAAGTTTATACCAGGCAATCTCCAAGAGAAAACCAGCAAATAACTGTATAATTTTAAAGGTCCGATGCACTTTTGAATGGGATACCATAAGCGTTGCCTCAACTCCTGTTCAAACTATTTAAACCATTAATTGAATCTAATATACCATGAACCTGTATACATACCTAGTTGGTGATGGGCTAATAGAAAAATTCGCACTTGGTTCATTGACACCTACCCGGCTAAGTTGATATAGTCATGATTATTAATGATGATAAACAAATTAAAGGGAGACTGATTTCAAAATGAATTTTGAACAAATTTACTACGCCAATAGTCAACACAAGGAGCATTTTCTAGCTCTTTTAACACAGAAACACTCCAATGAGTCTGGGTATTATTCAGCCTATTACATACTTACTTCGACCAAGGAAATTTGGTCCGCCACAAAAAGACATACAACGCTCGAGGTAATAGATTTTGCTAAAATCTTAGAACAGGGTTTTCCTAGTCATCATAAAGCCCTTATTCTACTTGCTGAGCATTTGTACATGGCCAGTACTAGCTTCGATCTAGATCGCGCCTTAGGAAGCTGGGATCAACCCAGCTACAGTGTGGCTTTGCAAGCCATTAAACTACGGTGGACATTATCTCGCGAAAGTATGGAGGACTTTTTAGAATAAAGGTTACATGTTGACAGATTGTCCCTGGTGTGATTAAAGCCGGTTGCCTTAGAAGCAACCGGCTTTAATCGTATTAATCGACAAAAAACTGGTAATTTTCTTAAAGGTTGAATTCGCCGGTTATAAGAGCGGAGAAAACAAACGTGCGCTTGATTCCTTAATACGGTTTGAGAATGAACGTAATTTGTACTCTTCCAAAAGAAGCTCTTCACTATCAGCAAGATCCTGATGAAAGTCTATTTCCAGTCGTTGTGCAAAAGTAGGGTCATAAATAAAGGCACTGATTTCAAAGTTCAAACTAAAACTTCGGATATCAAAATTCGTTGACCCCACCACGCCAATTTCAGTATCAAGAATCAGAACCTTGGCATGGAGAATTCCCTTGGTATAACGATAGATACGTACGCCTGATTCTAGTAACTCCTCAACATAGGAAAGAGACGCCCAATAAGTGATCTTGTGATCCGGAACTCCCATGAGGATAATTCTGACGTCTATACCACTCAGGGCTGCGGTCTTCAAGGCCATGACCGACCCTTCATCAGGTATAAAATAAGGTGTCTCAATATAGATTGTCTTTTCTGCACTTGTTAAAGCCACAAAGAAGATTTGTAACATAGATCCCCAATCCGAATCGGGACCTGTGGCCGCGATTTGGGTGAGTTGATTTCCCAACTGCAGGGCTTGTGGATAATACCGGGTACCATTAATACCCTCATGAGTCGCGACATTCCAGTCATTTAAAAAAACTGTTTGCAGAGAATTCACCGAATCCCCCTCAAGTTTAAGGAATGTATCTCGCCAAAATCCGATTTTCTTATTACGTGACAAATATTCATCTCCGACATTTAAACCACCGAGAAACCCTACTCGGCCATCGATTACAACAATCTTACGATGATTGCGAAGGTTCAATCGCCTCGATAAGAAGGGAAAACGGACAGGATAGAAACCTGCAGTCTCAACCCCAACTTTCTTCAACTCTCCAAATCTTTTGGTAAGAGAGCTGTTTCCTAATCCATCGACGAGGACACGAATCTTAACGCCTTCAGCCGCTTTACGCATCAAGAGGTTCAGAATGTCCTTGCCGATGGCATCATTATGAAAAATATAATATTCCAAGTGAATATGATCCTTAGCTTTTTCTAATTCGGCAAATAGTACTCTAAACGTCTTTTTCCCATTCGTGAGCACTTGAGAACGATTATTTAGGGTTAGTGGTGCATCGGCGTCATTAAATAAGAGTCGAGCCAGTTTCCTGTTCATTGGAATGTCTCCAGCTTGTTGAACATCTTCTACACTCGGTCTGACCTGTCTGTCCTTAAGAATCTCCTCGGTTTTCTCCAGTCTTACTTGTTTGTGGCGTGACACTCTGCGTTTCCTTACGACGCGTCCGAGCAAAAGATAAAGTAAAGCGCCTAAAACTGGAAGCACACCTAAAATTAAAAGCCAGATGATGGTTTTCGTTGGGTCCCTGTTTTCGAAGAAAATGACAGATCCCAATATAAGAAGCTGAGTAAAGGTAATTAAGATAAAGGTCGCAATGAAAATAGAAATGAGCTCAGCCTCCTCTAAAAAATATCCTTGACTATTTTTTGTAAGTCTCTAGCCGTACGGCACCGATAAACTTTTGAGCAATGCTTTTGATACTCTTTCATCATATTATCAGATTCATTCCATTCCTGGGAGTCTAAGGGATTTAACCAAAACACATTGCGCACTTTACTAGAAATGTGGGCTATGTATTCCTCTTGAGCAGGACGATAGTTGTTTTTTCCATCTCCTAAGATCACAAGGGTGGCACGAGATGACAGGTCTCTAAGCTGATCCTCCGCCAGTTCCTTAAATACCGCTCCATAATCTGAAAACCCTGAACTAGCCTTTCTTCCCCAACTTTTAATTTCCTGTTTTACTGCGCATAGATCATCATCCCAAACAAAATCCGAAACATCCCAAACAGAATCGATAAAAAAGAACACACGTATCTTTCGGAAGCGAGCTCGTAGACACGTCACTATATGGATCAGAAACTCAACAAACGCGGCCATAGAATTAGATACATCACATATCACCACCAGTTCTGACGCACGTGGAATTCTCTGACGGTAACTTAATTGAAAGATAGATCCATCGCACTGAACGCTTTGCTGAATAACCCGAGCAATGTCTATTAATCCGCGGTGACTAGTTTTCCAACGTGACCCTGGTCGTAGCGCAAGTTTCCGCGCCCATTTCCTAATACTTGACTTTACAAGGTCCTTTTCTTCTACAGATAAAGTACTTAACGGCTTAACTAACCAATGTTGCCTTGCTAAGGGTTCCCAACTGTTTTCTTGGCTAACTTGCGCCGCAAATACCTGCTGCCGAATTTCCCGAATAAGAGAGTTCCGACTATCCTGATGTTGGTACCAGGATTCTTCGGAAAGCTCATTACGTAGATACGCCAAGTCATACGTATTAATCCAAGTATAGTAATCCATTTCTGCTAGAATTGTTTTTACAACTTCTTCAAATTCTAAACCACTAGACGTTAGTTCCTCTAGTCTAGCAAAAGGAACGAGCTCAGTTATGTGTGAAGTGTCCAGGCAATGACCTTTTGAAGTCAGGCTGATTCCTCCACTTCCATGCCCAACACCTTGTCCACCGATCCCAAAACTGTCTTGATCTTCATCTAAGACAGCAATAGCGGTCCCTTCCTCCACATCATCCTGAACCGCCTCTTGAGTGTCGTAGAGGATCCTCCAGATCGTCTCAAAAATTGTTAAATCTTGGGGACGGCGTATGAATAGGGACTTCAAAATCTGTTTGTCCGGAATATTAGGGAAGCGATCCAAACAGACTTGGGCATCCAGCATGTCTTCGGAGGAAATAGAGACCGAAACGCGTCTAAGCGCATAAACCAACCTAATATAATTCCAACCATTCATCGGCGCTGGAGTGCCTCCATCTCCCACTTTTTAAGACGCTCCTCCAATTTGGCAATGTCCTTAGGATATTTCAATAATATACTGAGTGTCCCCATGAGATTACCATAATTCAAGGTCTCCCTTTGAAGTGTATTCAGGGCTCGTGCAAAGTCGATTGTTTCAGAGACACTCGGGAGTTTTTGAAGAGGTAACTTCCTTACCTTAGCCACGAACTCACAAACATCCTTGGTTAAACGATCAGAAAGCTCGGGAGCTTGAGACCTAAGAATCGAAATTTCCCTTTCTAAAGTGGGGTAAGTTAAGTAGATATGAATGCAGCGCCGTCTTAAAGCGTCACTGAAGTCCCGGGTATTATTGCTCGTTAAGATCACGATAGGCGATGTTTTTGCTACAATGGTTCCCAGTTCAGGAATCGTGACCTGGCGTTCCGCAAGTAACTCCAAGAGAAAACTCTCGAATTCCTCATCACTTTTATCCAACTCATCAATCAACAAGAGAACCGGTTCTGGAGATACAATGGATTCTAGAAGTGGACGGGTTAATAAAAACTCTTCCGAGAAAAGATCTGTCTTAATCTCATTCCATTCTTCGGTTTTGGCAAGTTGCAAACGCAAAAGTTGTTTAGCATAATTCCAATCATACAACGCCTTATTGAGATCAAGGCCTTCATAACACTGTAACCTAATTAGTTTGCGTTTTTCTACACGCGCAAGCGCTAAGGCCAACTGAGTCTTTCCCACCCCGGCGGGTCCTTCAATCAGACAAGGTTTTTCCAACGCCAAAGACAGAAACAACGTAGTTGCTGATTCTTCGTCGATAAGATATCCTTCTTCTTTTAGCACCTGAGCTAAATCCAAAGGAGATGCCTGCATAAATACCCTCCTAACACGCTTAAATGAATTCTACCAACTTATTAATATTATACTATAAAGTTGACCTTAGAAAACTCAAAATAAGTGTTATCTTTTCTTTATGACCGCTTTTTTTCTCATATCGACTATTTCTCCCTGGAGCATCTCCTTTTGAGGAATGCTTATTTGAAACATATTTTCCAGTCTCTTTATCGTTGGAACCTCTTTAAGATTCACAATGGATATTGCAATACCATTTACTCCGGCTCGGCCTGTTCTTCCCACCCTATGAAGATAAAGTTGTGGATCTTCAGATAGATCAAGATTAAAGATGTGGGATATTCCTTTAATGTCTAGTCCTCTGGCCGCCAAATCTGAAGCCACCAGCAAGCTTATCTTCCCACTTTTAAACTCATCCATCGCTTTCCTACGGTTAATCTTGCTAGCACCTCCGTAGATACCGTCTGCCTCCAAGCCGTGAAATTTAAGCTGTTCCACCATTTTTTCAATTTCTTCACTTTTATTAATGAAGATCAACGCGCGTGTTGGAATAACCATTCGAACAAGCTTGCGTAAAATTTCCACTTTATCCCTTTGTTCCGCTGAAAAATACATATGCGTTATGGTCGGGGCAATCATGACTTTCTCAGTCACCCGAATAACTTCAGGATCTTTCAACAGCTCCCCAGCCCGTTGCAAAGTGCCTGCGGGAATGGTCGCCGAAAACATCAAAAGCTGTGTTCGACGTAACGTTGTCTTAATTACCGCCTTAACACTCTCAGAATTATTTTCATCCAATAAACGATCTGCCTCATCCAGGACCATTGTCTTGATGGTTTGTGAAGAGATTTTTTTCTTATGGATGAGCTCTAGAATACGGCCACTCGAGCCCACAATAATATGCTGTTTTTCCTTGAGTTTTTCAATTTGTCGCGTGATATTTACGTTCCCTATGATTGCTGTGGACGTGACAGCAAGACCAGAATTATTCGACAGAATTTCAATTTCTCGTTGAATCTGGATAGCCAATTCATGCGTGGGAGTGAGAATCATCGCTTGCGTTTCTTTCTTTAGCGTATCAATCTTATGAAAGATCGGCAGTAGATAAGCTAATGTTTTACCTGTTCCTGTTTCAGATTGCCCAACAACATCTCGGGAGTCTAATATAAAAGGGATTGTTTGTACCTGAATCGCAGTAGGCTCCACGATACCGACCTTTTTCAAGGCTCCTACTATCGCTTCATCCAAACCGAACTGATCAAATAATGTTTGCATTAATAATCTCCATCCTATCTATTTAATATAACTCCAACATTCTCTCCAAACTCATTCTTGCTCAAACTCAAATTTTAACCTAGCTTCAATGGCATCCTCCCAAATGAGATAAGCTGCGAACGATTTACCAGACTTTGATTTAAAACCTTTAATGAGCGGGGTTTTTCCTTTCTTCAAAAGGTTTTTTATCTGGGTTGGTGTAAGTACCTTACCACAAATGGGGGTTTTCCAGAGAACAAAGTGACATCCTTCTCGCCAATTAGCGCATCCGAACCCTTTCTGCCCTTCAATGACTTCTCCACTGCATTTGGGGCAAGCACCCAATGCTTCACTCTGTGTTTTACTTGTCGCTGACTTTGGCCTTTCGTGGTCTGAAAGCGTATTCATTGATTTGTCATGCGTTACTGAGTTATTTCTAGCCGTTTTTTCCGGGGCTTGAGCTTTACTCGGCTTCTTCCCAGCTGCCTTCATTCCGTCTCCTTTTCCTTTTCCCGGAACTTTTCCTGAAGGTGCAAGAGCCAGAGGGGTTTTACCATGTTTATGTTCAAACGAACGTAATTCCTCGATGATACGACCTATGGCTTCTTCCACATCCGCCATATATTGCTCAATCGTCAATTCTCCTCTTTCTACCTTAGAAAGATTAAACTCCATTTGTCCGGTCATTTCCGCACTAACTAAGAGTTGGGCATGAGGAAGGCGTTCCTTGATCAGACGAATCAGTTCGCACCCTTTCTCTGTGGCTTTTAAGGCTTTATGGTCCTGAAGGATGTATCCCCTACCTATCAGACTTTCCATAATCGCTGGTCGTGTCGCCACAGTGCCCAAACCTTTCCCTTTCAATTGCTGCCGTAGAACCTCATCATCAATCTGTTTGCCTGCACCTTCCATCGCTTTCAAAAGGTCTCCCTGGGTAAAGTGTTTGGGTGGTTTGGTGGACTTTTCTTCGCTATAAACACGTTTCGTCCGCACATCTTCGCCCTTACTTAAGGGTGGAAGGGTTGCGTTCTCATCCTCGACTTGCTCTCGGTCATTCTTCTTAGTTTTAGGAAGAACCCCAACCTCAAGGTCCTCCGGTCCGTACACTTTTTTCCAACCTAGACTCAGCAAAACCTTACCTTTAGTGCGAAAGGGCTCGCGCTCAACTTCGGTGACCACGTCGGTCTGGTGGTATCGGGCTGGAGGGAACCAAACGGCTAGAAAACGGCGAACAATCAAGTCATATAGTTTCTGTTCCTCACTATTAAGCCTTTCGATGGTGACTTTCTCGGTGGTCGGTATGATGGCATGATGCGCAGTAATTGTATTGATCACGCGTTTACCTTGAGGCACCCCGCAAAGACCTGCTTCATCCACTAATTTCGTGTAGGGTTCTTGACGAATTGCCTTCAGATGTTCAGGCAACTTCGGCACAAGATCTTCCGATAAGTAAGCGCAATCCGTACGTGGATAGGTGGTGGCCTTTTTCTCATAGAGCGACTGGGCCAACTGAAGCACTTTTTCAGCGCTGAACCCATATTTTTTGGAAGCAGTGATCGTCAGGGAGGTCAGATCAAACAGAAGCGGCGCAGGTTCCTGCACATCCTTTTGCTCCATTTTTGTTACTTTTCCTGGTTTGCCCTGTGTTTTGGCTACGATGTCCTTAGCCTCTTGGGGGTTCGTGATCCGTCTCGATTCTTCACTGGGATCAAACCACTTGCCAGGATAGTCTCCTTGTGTTGTCCCAAACTCAGCCCTCACTTCGAAGTAAGGCAGGGCAACAAAACGTTCAATTTCCCATTCTCGTTCGACAATCAGTGCAAGTGTTGGAGTCTGCACCCGCCCTATTGAAATAACATTGGGTTTTTTCCGCACGGCATCAAAACTCCCAAATATCGCGGTAAACCCTTCTGTCAGATTCATGCCAAAATCCCAGTCTGCAAAAGCTCGTCCGTGCCCTGCTGCTGCTAATCCTGCCACTGATTCAGCCGTACGAAGGCGTTTTAAGCCTTCCTTTATCGCCGCAGTTGTCAGTGAGGAAATCCAGAGCCGAGACAAAGGTTTACAGCACATGGAAGCATCCCATACTTCCTGAAAAAGCAACTGTCCTTCCCGATCAGCATCCGTTCCACATATAACCTCTTCAATATCCGATGACTTTAACCACCGTTGGATGACTTGATATTGTTTGATTGCCCCAGATTTGACCACGCGGCGAAAGGCGTTCAAGCCCGGAAGTACTGGCAAACGGTTTAAACTCCATCGTTTCCCAACTCGATCAAGGTCCATATAGGCTTCTGGGCGCTCAAGCTCTAACAGGTGACCATAGCACCAAGTGATAACATACTGGTCATTTTCGAGATATCCGTCCATTTTACCGTTCACACCTAAGGCCGTGGCATATTCACGAGCTTGAGACGGCTTTTCAGCCACGATGAGGGTCTTTCCCATGCCTTAGTCTCCTTTTTTTAATCCAATCGTTAGACTCCCACTTTTACAAGTGGGAGTGGTACCCCGTCACTCTGCTTCGGTGGGGGTAGACTCCCCCCACCGAAGTCTCGATGTTCAACTTTAGTTGAACGAGTTCACTGAGACAACCCTAATTGGTTTACCCAGATAAACAACCATGAACCAGTCATTAATTACGATATTGCTTGCATATATTAAAATACCCATAAAATTTAACAAGGGGGTATTTTGTATGCTATCCAATGAAGTGTTCACTCGACAATCCCTGGAACTAAACCTATTCTTCCTCCGAATTATGAAAGAACATGCTTTTTTCTTGGAAGTCGCCTTCGGTTCCAAAGACCAGGCCCTAGCCCAACAAGCCGAAACCCTTAAGTGTCAAGTGACTACGTTACTCGCCGAGACAATTTTGCTTTCCAAGGGGATTATCTGTCCTGAAGTTCTCATGTCAGGAGAATTAGTGACTAAGTTCACCTTTGATGCTGAACGAGCCACTGAATTCTACTCCGGGGTCCAGCTTGATAAGGAGCTCACCCGTATGGAGCTCTCCTTAGAGAAGAATCCTAACCCCGTAATAAACGCCCTGCTAGTCGATCAGGTCTGTGCCCTGAATCAAAAGGCGATCACAGCTACGACTGTCTTAGCCGACTACAAATCCAAGCTCCTACAAGACATATTATGTTGTAAACTATTTACCTTTAATTACCCCCTGTTGATCGACCACATACTGCGGGAAGCGCATTTTTATTTAAAGATACTCTATCAGTTACAGAGCCGCCAAGAAGTCAATCTCCTAGAGGATATCATTCATCAACAGAAATTTTGGGATCGAATCATGGCAGAGCACGCAAAATTTATTCGAGGTTTGTTAGACCCCACTGAGGTCGCACTTTTTGACACGGCGAATGATTATGGTAAAATGTTCGATGAGCTCACTGAACAAGCCATGACCATGAATGAAAAAACAACCATATTACCGAAACTCAGCCATAAAACCTACAAGGCCACAGTGAGTCTCAGAGATTTTAAAACAGCCGCTACTGAAGGCTTACTCCAATGTAAAATTAAAGCGTTGGCTGTGCCTTTGTTAGGGGACCACGTACTTCGTGAAGCAAACCATTATATGAGACTGCTTAACACGTTTAACCGGCAGTTACTGTAGCTCTCAACATCATTATATCTTAACAATCCGACATTTTATACATCATAGTAGACCTGCGAATTTTTCTACCATTATAACACCGAACTCACCAGTTTACCTTCCAAACAAACTTTGAGCGAAAATTGCTTGAGGCCGAGTTTTCTAAAGTTCACTTCGAGCAAATCGCCCTCCACATCTGCGATGGTAATCCGACCGATTCCAAACGCTTTGTGTCTAATATCTGCTCCTTTTTCTACCTTAAAT
>DHWG01000040.1:30728-35243 GCA_002413075.1 Desulfosporosinus sp. UBA5188
AACCTCTCCTACAAACTGGGATTCTATTACCTCTTGATCATTGATATTCTTAGCCGTCAGGAGTACAAGTTCTTTCTTCGCTCGTGTCATCCCGACGTAAAAGAGACGCCTTTCTTCTTCTAGATTATCCCATTTTTTCTTTTCAGCGGCCTTGATACTTTCAAGATTTGGCAGGATTCCATCGACCAAATCCAACAGGTAGACACTCTCGAACTCAAGACCTTTGGCAGAGTGAAGGGTGGAAAGTGTCACAGCATTCTTATCTTTATTCAAGGCTGATTCGCACATTAACTGCTCAAGATATTTCAGACGGTCTGCAAAATCCTTGTGCGTCTTCATACCCTGTGCAATATTTTCTAGAGTGACTAAGATTCCGTGGGAGGATTCCATAGAAAGTCCCAAACGCTCGCTAAACTCTTCGAGTTTTTTCTCATAATGCAGCTCATGACGAATATAGCGGAGTGCATCAAGGGGGTTCATGGTATTAAGCTTCTTAAATTGTCGCTTAAGTTCCTGGAAGTTTTTCTTACGAAAAGCTGGCAAATTAGGAAGGTCTGCCAAATGATCAAAAACAGATTTTGTAGAGTCTTGGCTTTTCAAATAATCGATTTGCTGCCTTGAAATATATGAATCGAATTTTGAGTAGATGGTTTCGAGAATTCCTACGTTCTTGTCACTATAGGAGAAACGCATAAAGTTGAGGATATCTTTAATTACCCAGTGATTAAAGAATCTATAACCAAAGTCTCGAACATAAAATGGGAGGTTCGCACCCTCAAGGTGATCAATCAGGTTAATCGCTGAAAGGTTATTTCTGTACAAAATCGCCGTCTGTCCAATTAATTCCTTTTTCTTTAACTCTTTAATGATATAGGTAAGCTGTTGATAACCATAGTCAAAGGAATGGATACGAATTGCTTTATCAGAAGGGTTCACCGTAAACATAGACTTTTTATAGCGCTGCGTATTACCAGTGATGAATACGTCCGAGACTTTAACAATCTCTGGGGTTGAACGATAATTCTGTTCCATAATAATAATACGAGCGCCGGGGTGTACCGTCTTAAAATCGAGCAGATACTTTGGATTGGCAGAACGAAAACCGAAAATCGATTGGTCATCATCTCCCACCACAAAAAGATTATCACTCAGTTTGGTAACCTTTTCGATAATCATCGTCTGAATGATCGATGTATCTTGGCTTTCATCCGTTAACACGAAAGGAAACTGCTTTTGATACCTTAAAAGAACGGTCGGATCTTCTTCAAGTATCTGGTTGGCCAGAGTAAGCATATCATCAAAATCAATCAGTCTGTTTCCCGGATGAGCATTTTTCTTATAGTGTTCATAAGCCTCAAAGATCAACCGAAGGTCCTTAACTTTGATATCTATGTTTTGTACTTCTATGACTGGAATCATGCTATTTTTAATATAACAGATTGCATTTGCCAGCTCTTCCAGCTTATCTTCCGTTAAGATCGTTTGAGTTTTCTCTTCATAGAGCCGTTTGAGAACAGCATTTTTGCTATAGACACCATGCTCGTTTTCAATCAGAGTGAACGCAATCCGTTGCTCCTGATAATAGGTTCTCACAATATTATAACAAAAACTATGAATCGTAGAAAATCTGATTCGTTGCTTCACAAACTGACCATATAATTGGTTAAAACGCACATCCATTTCTTTAGCAGCAGCCTTACTAAACGTTAAGGCTAATATATTCTCAGGATTTACACCCTGACGAAGGATTAAGTACAATATACGAGCATTCAAGACTGTGGTCTTTCCTGCCCCAGGAGTTGCCAAAAGCAGCAGTGGTCCCCCAGGATGGCTAATCGCCTCTTTTTGCCTTTCATTCATAACAACCCCGGTTTTCTTTGAAAGGTTTTCAAAGAAATTCAAATCATCCAAAGTAAACTCCTTCTAAGCGCATCTTGTGTATTATACAGTTAGTATCATGAGCATAATCATACTTTGCCGTCTATCTTCTCCATTATACGCTAAATTTCTCGATTAAAACAATAAAGGTAATTATCGAGTGTTGCTCGATAATTACCTTTGCTTCATCATGTCGCAATAGAATTAAGCTTCTTCAGGACTCCAAGAAGCCAGATACCCTACCTGAACCTCGGTCAATTGATCAATAGATAAACCAAGTGTTTGAAGTTTTAGCATGGCCACTTTCTCATCAATTTCGGTATTTACTTGATAAACATCATTAGAGAGTTTGTCATAATTCAAGGCAACATATTGAAGCGACAACGCCTGTAAGGCAAACGTCATATCCATAACTTCTGCAGGGTGACCATCCCCCGCAGCTAAATTAACTAAACGCCCCTCGGCTAACAAGTATAAAAGCTGCCCTCCAGGAAGCGTGTATTCTGTGATGTTGGTTCGAGCAATTCTCTCGGAAACCGCAATTTCTTTCAGTTGGGTTACGTTAACCTCCACATCGAAGTGTCCAGCATTACACATAATAGCCCCTGATTTCATTAAACCAAAGTGTTTCTTATTAATAATATTTGTGTTGCCTGTCACCGTTATGAAGAAATCTCCGAACTTAGAAGCTTCCGCCATGGGCATCACTGCAAATCCATCCATCAAAGCCTCGTTCGCTTTGATAGGGTTTACTTCACAAATGATCACCCTCGCGCCTAATCCTTTAGCACGTAGAGCTACCCCTTTTCCACACCAACCGTAGCCAGCGATGACGGCTGTTTTACCCGCTACCACCAAGTTGGTCGTCTGCATAATCCCTGTCCAAACAGATTGCCCAGTACCATATCTATTATCAAACAGGTACTTACACTGGGCGTCATTAACCGCGATCATGGGGAACTTCAGCACGCCATCACGCACCATAGAATGTAAGCGCAAAACACCCGTCGTGGTTTCCTCTGCGCCTCCCTTAACTTTTTGTAAAAGCTCAGGACGGGTCGTATGGATCGTGGAAACGAGATCTCCTCCGTCATCAATGATAAAATCCGGTTCAGTGTCTAAGGCCAATTGCAGATGATGATTAAACTCTTCTTCCGTCGCATTGTACCACGCATGGGCTGCAATTCCTTGTTGCACTAGAGCCGCTACGACATCATCTTGGGTTGAAAGTGGATTACTAGCAACCACCGTCACCTCGGCGCCTCCCGCTCTAATTACATGGGCAAGATAAGCTGTTTTAGCCTCAAGATGTAAACAAATAACGACTTTCTTACCAGCAAAAGGCAGCTGTTCTTCGAATTCTTTACGCACCATATTGAGGACTTGCATGCGTGGTGCCACCCAATCAATTTTACGCTGTCCAAGGGAAGCTAAAGCGATATCTCGTATGGTAGATTTCATAGTTATACCCTTCTTTCACTAATGATGACCATTTAGCTCTATCCATCTTGACCATTATCTTGATCTTGACCATATCCCTGTAGATAATAACTTCGCATTCCGTGAATATCTTCTTGAGATAATTCCACAACTCCACCCATTAGCTGTGCCAGAAGTGTGACCTGCGCCGACTTTTCAACAACTTGGCATACTCTAAACGCTTCTTCTAAGTTCCGACCTGCACCCAACATACCGTGATTCGCTAATAACACAGCATTTCTACCTTCCATTGCCTTGACTGTGTTGATGCCAAGCTGCATAGTACCAGGCAGCGCGTATTCATTAACACGCACATTCCCGCCGACAATCTGCACCAAATCTTCTACGGAACCTGGAATTTCTTTCCTCGCCACGGCCATCGCCGTCGCATAGGCACTATGCGTATGCACAATTGCCTGTATATCAGCGCGGGCCGCGTAAATTGCTAAATGCAAAGGCACTTCAACAGAAGGTTTACGAGTTCCGCTGACAATCTCACCCTCCATTTCCAGAACTACGATATCCTCAGGCACCAATAAATCGTAACTCATTCCGCTCGGGGTGATGGCAATATAGTCTGTTCCAGGGACCCGACAACTGATATTTCCCCAGGTACCTACCGTGAGGTTTGTCGATAACATTTTTCTTCCCGTCTCAACCACTCTATTACGAGTTTCCAGTAAATGATCCATGTCACACACCTATCTTTATATCTACTTACCATGATAATCATTTTTAAGATAATAAGCAAACTGACTCACTGTGTCTATTATTCTTACAAAAAGGAAAACCTAGGCTAAATTTGGCCTAGGTTAGATGACATGTGTTTAATTCTAAGGGTGCATAAAGAAAAAGGAGGGGGTTACCCCCCCCTCAAGATTAAACGCAACCGGTAGGTTTAGGAAGACCAGCAAGTTTGCAAGCACCCTTCCCAGGACCTGCAGGGAATAACGCGTAAATCTTCTTTTGATCAAAACCAGTATCTTTACACATTTTGCGAACCATTGGGGCAACACCGAACTGATCATAATAATCTCTGAGATAGTTGATCATTTTCCAATGCTCTTCAGTAAGTTCGTCTACTTCCTCAGTTTTACCGAGTGCTCTAGCAACATCTTCAGTCCAAACTAAATGATCCTCAAGAAAACCATCTTCATC
>DHWG01000040.1:35438-61188 GCA_002413075.1 Desulfosporosinus sp. UBA5188
TCCTCAAGAAAACCATCTTCATCCAATTCAACAACTAAATCTCCGACTATAAGTTGAGCCATTTTTATTTTCCTCCTTATTTGTGTTTATTAGAATTGATCATTGTTTGAGTCATTTATAATTTAAAATTCCCAAACAAGTATCAACAAAACCACCGATAATTATAGATCTTTCTCCACCCTTACAGATATAGCAACCTTATAAAGGATAGTAAGAACTAACGCGCCTATGGCGTATACACCAACTACGATTGTTATCTCATTACTTGTGGGGAAATATTCAGTAACTCGACCAAAGGAATTTGGAACAAACCCAGCAATAATGAGGACAATTCCTTTATCAATCCAATTTGCAAAGAATACAGAGGCTAAGGCTATAGGCAACAGTACTTTATTCTTACGCGTTGGTAGAACTAACAAGGCAATACCTACAAAGGCTAAAACTGTGGCTGTCCACATAAAGGGAACAAGGCTTGCATGTCCATCAAGTCCGACAAACGCATATTTGAAGGGGGCCATGTCTTCCGGTATACTGCTATAAAAAGCGGTGAACACTTCACAAATATAGAAGAATACATTAGCAATCATAGCATATCTAACGATTTTTACAAGTGATTGTATTGCTCCGACGCCTGGAGGATCTGCGTCAAATTTACTGACCTTACGAACAATTAAGACCAAAAGGATCAGTAGCGCTGGACCAGCTGCAAAGGCAGATGCCAGGAAACGGGCTGCCATGATCGCAGATAACCAGAAAGCTCTTCCTGGAAGACCGGAATATAAGAAGGCTGTCACAGTATGAATACTGAAAGCCCAGGGAATTGACAGAAGAATAAGAGGTTTAACCCACTTTGGTGGAGGCGTTCCTTTTCGTTCTGCTCCGAGAGTCGTCCATCCTACGACAATATTTATGGCTAAATAACCGCATAAAACGCACATATCATAAAACATCACTGAATGTAATTGGGGATACAGAAGAACATTCAGAATCCGCATGGGTTGACCAACGTCTACAAAAATAAACAGTATACACATGATCACTGCAGAAATTGCTAAGAACTCACCAAGGATAACCATTTTACCAAACTTTTTAAAATCATGAAGATAATAGGGAGTGACAAGCATAACAGCCGAGGCAGCAACACCCACTAGAAAAGTGAACTGTGCAATATACAAACCCCAAGAAACGTCTCTGCTCATGCCGGTTAGTCCAAGACCATAATTATACTGCCTGAAGTAAGCCACTAAGCCAACAGCGATCACAGCAAGCAAGAAGATAATCCATGCCCAATATTTTTTACCACCTGTTAGAGCTTTTTCAAGCATGGTTGGCACCTCCCACAAGGTAATAAACACTTGGTTGAGTACCCAGTTCAGTTTTACGTCTAATCGTAAATTGAGTACTAACTAATTTTCGGACCTCGGAGTTAATGTCGTCCAAATCCCCGAAAATCAATCCTCCCTTTGAGGCTTCTACGCAGGCTGGCATTAAACCGTCGGCCAAACGTTCTACGCAGAAAACACATTTTTCAACGACACCCTTTGTTCTAGTAGGGTAATCTGGATCAACTTGTTGAATAAAAGGACGAGGATCCCTATAATTAAAACTCCTTGCTCCAAAGGGACAGGCGCCCATACAGAATCGACATCCGATACAACGATGATAGTCCATAGCCACAATACCATCAGGTCTTTTAAACGTTGCGCCCGTAGGACAAGCCTTAACACATGGGGGATTTTCACAGTGATTACATATGACAGCAAAAGGTAGCTTTTTGAAATTTTCTGTCAAATATTCGTTTTCCCCGCCGGAAAATGTATGCTCGTAATCGTCTTTCCATATCCACTTAACTTCATCCTTAGGGTTCCCAAAATTAGGAACATTATGGATTACATCACACGCCTTAATCACTCTATTAAAGTCATCTTCTGTCTTGAATTTGCTCATATCCACTACCATAGCCCAATGTTTTGCTATCAGACCATCTTTGCTTGGCTCATATGAAGAAGCTGCATCGACCTTTTTCCCGCGGAAGCCAGTAACAACGAATGATCCGCCCAGTCCTAAGGCTGTCACCATACCCGCTCTTCTCAGAAATTGTCTTCTATTAATACTCATTTTGTTGCCCCCTCTGGCCCAGAATGGCAACTCCAACAAGTCGGCTTAACAGATGCATAATTATGGCATGAAACACAGAATTGATCCGACGACGTATCTAAGGCTGGATTACTCACTCCAACTGGGTTAGTTGTTACCTTAGTTGCCGTTGTTGCATGACACTCTAAACATGATTGAAGACTAATGTCAAATGACTTCCCTTGACTATTGATATAGACTGTGTTGCCTTCACGCACGTCTGAATTCCTCCACTTAACAAGGAGTTGCATGTGATTGGCCCTCATATAGTCTGCTGGCTCTACACACTGTTTGCCTGCTTGTTGTAGTTGACTAATACTTGCTTTAAGATTTTCCGGCCCTGCGTTGGCTTTCCCCATGTTAACTAAGAAGGGCAACGTCAGAAAAGCAACGAAAATAATCAGTGAAGCAATAATTTTACCACCTTTATACATTACTCATCGCCCTCCTTACCCGGTAAGTCATCGCCGCGTAGGTCAGTCGTTCGTTCTTTCTCACCTGTCATAACTAAAGCATTTCCCAGCAGCTCATGCGTCCCAGTAACCCCTACTCCTGGACACCAGTAGTCCATGAGTGCAGGGAAAGCAGCGCGATCTACCGCGCATATATTTGCGAGCATGTTGACCCCATGTTTCTCTTGAACATACTTTACTGCGTTTGCACGAGCAAAGCCACCCCTCATACGTTGTTCCATATTTTCCGAGGCGTTTAACCCTGAGCCACTTCCACAGCAGAAGGTCTTCTCTCTGATGGTGTTTTCAGGCATCTCATAAAAATTATTACAAGCCGCCTTAATAATGTACCGAGGCTCCTCAAGAAGTCCCATACCCCGTGAAGTATTACATGAGTCATGATAGGTCACCTTCAGATGATTGTTTCGACTTGGATCCAGCTTAATTTTATTGTGTTTAATCAGATCAGCCGTGAATTCTGTAATATGAACAATCTTGGTAGATCTGGCGTTTTCGAAGACGGTACCTGTGATAGGCGATTTCGGTACTTCTAGGAAGTCCGCAGGGCCGTTCCAAGTATCAATATATTGATTCAAAACCCGCCACATGTGACCGCACTCTCCGCCAATGATCCATTTAACCCCTAAACGCTTAGCCTCAGCGTAAATCTTATAGCTCAGTCTCTTGGCCATGTCATTCGAGGTGAAGAATCCGAAGTTACCACCCTCTGAAGCATAGGTGCTCCAGGTGTAATTGAGGCCAAGTTCATGAAGTAGCATGAGATAGCCCATGTTTGTGAAAATACCTGGGTCCCCTAAAAGGTCTCCTGAGGGAGTAATAAAGAGAATATCTGCACCTTTTCTATTGAAAGAAGGATCCACTCTAATCCCCGTTAAATCTTCGATATCATCACACATAGATTCTATGTTTCCTGCAATAGCATGAGGCTCAAGACCGAGGTGATTACCCTTCATATAGCACGCCGCTGCAGGCCCAGCAATCCAGTCAATGTTTAAACCGACTAAGTTTAGAAGTTCTCTTCCGATGATCGTTACTTCTGCTTGGTCAATACCATACGGACAGAAAACAGAACAACGTCGGCATTCAGTGCACTGGAAGAAGTAAGACCACCATTCCTTTAACACTTCTTCATTAAGTTCTCTGGCTCCGGCTAAACGGCCTAGAAATTTGCCAGACGTCGTGAAATATTTTTTATAAACTGAACGGATCAATTCTGCTCTTAGTACAGGCATATTTTTGGGATCACCAGTGGCAATATAAAAGTGGCATTTATCGGCACAAGCGCCGCATCGAACACAAATATCCATAAAAATTTTAAAAGAACGATATTTAGCAAGTCTTTCTGCCATTCCTTCCAAGATGGTCGTTTCCCAGCCCTCTGGCAATTTCCAATCTTCGTCGGCGGGCGACCATTGTCTTGGGTTAGGCAAACCAAGTGTTAGAAGATCTTTTTCCTTGGCACCCCAGCAAAAGGAACCTGGTTTGAACACCGTCGGTGTATCCATCCAGTCAGTTACGGGTGGTTTGTAATCTATCTTAGACAGTTCTTGTGCCTTTGGAAGTTTAAATTTCTCTACTTTCGCCATCCACGATCACTCCTTTTCTACCGGTATACCAGCTTTTTTCATCTTCACTCTGAATTCTTCCTCATATTGCGCGTAAGTGTGAACCTCAACCTCAGGATTCCAAGGATTTATGTGTCTCACCATACGGCTGTTATTCATCA
The DNA here is from genome assembly GCA_002413075.1 of Desulfosporosinus sp. UBA5188. Classification (GTDB taxonomy): domain Bacteria; phylum Bacillota; class Desulfitobacteriia; order Desulfitobacteriales; family Desulfitobacteriaceae; genus Desulfosporosinus. Next base: position 39,774 of record DHWG01000040.1, read on the forward strand.
TGTTCCGAGTAGGACTCATGAAAATCCCACCCATATGCATCAGTTTACTCAAGGGGAAATAGGCAAACAGCGAACTGATCAGAAACAGATGGACGTAAAAGATGACACCAATTCCCACCGGGAGAACGGGGTGTAATTGGGCTAAGCCAATGGCCAATTCTTTGACAGCGACGATATCAATGCGATAGAAGTATCGCATGAGTATCCCCGAAATCGCGATGCTCAGAATCATAAAAAGCGGGAAATAGTCGGCCGCAAGGGAGATATACTTAACTTGTGGAATGACAATTCTTCGAACGAACAGATAGGTCACTGCGAGTAAGAAGAAAGCATCCGTTAAATAGACAGGGGGTAACCCGATCTGTAGCATACCATCAATGCTGTCAAAGACTTGTACAAAATACGGCACTGGTTCCAAAAAGAATCTAAGATGTCTAATAATGATGATGAGGAACGACCAGTGAAAGACCAGACTACCAAACCAAAGCCATTTAGCAGAAGCGTAGGATAATTTCGGTCCGTTGGCACCTTCCGTTAATTCAGTCTTCAAGTTTCGAAACAAGGAGCGAAATAGGAAAATTTCTAAAGCCATTCTTCCTATAACTCCGAAGACACTCGTTGGGTTTTCGAGCTTGTCCTGCTTAATCCAAGGGAGTGATTTTTGTTGTCCGCAGGTTGTAGGTATTCGGAAAGGAACCGGTGATCGACCCCATTTTATGATGCGATAAACGAAGCCACCCACAAACGTTACAAATGCCAAGTAAGGAATAACAATACCGAAGAGAAAATGCAAATTGCCCAAGCTCACGCCTAAGGTGGCGACCAGAATAAGAACTAAAACTGCGAGGAAAGAAAACATGGCTTTCACTCTACGACCTCCTTTCTTTATATATTACACTTTGTGTCTTGATGCTCGAACGCCTCAACTGGGATCTCATACATCAAATTCGCTTTTTTCAGCAGTGTAAACGTCATTCTTTTGAGTTCGTCTGTCTTAAGTTGGTTCAGCTGATCTCGACAGGTCACATATATATTAAAGGCCAGAAGTGCTAGATCATCTATTTGGGCTTCATAGCTCAGCACCGCATCCTCCAAGTGATCTTGTTTGATTTCCTTCTTTAGTACTTCTCTGACCACCTTTTTAAGCTTAAAAACGAAGCTTACCGCTTTCGCGGGCGTGAAATCTTGCACCGCTCTGACTTTGATCATATCATCGAGAAAAGGTAACCCCTCAGCAAGATCCTTCTCTTCAAGGAGTGCTCCTAACAGACTCTCTATCCCCTGACTGAACGCATGACCCACTGGATTAGCAAACCTGTCTTCCTGTTTTTTGAAAAACCCTGTGTTATCAGCAGGATACGTCTCCATGATCGCATCAAACCAACTTGTCAAAATGGTCGCTTTCTTCTCTTCTAGGAGGCTCCTCAGCTTTATGTCCATTTTTGGCCACTCCTTTGTCGGTTAGTCATCACGAATAGTTCATTTAAGATAACTGAATCGATGTTGAATGCATCCAACACCGACCTCTCACTCAAAATTCTATTCGATTACCAACCTATTAATCTTAAGTCTTCCGTTGTCACTAGTATGTCTAAAGATTTGCGCTACTAACAGAATATTGTTTGTTCTTATTATCACTTATCAGTTTAAGGAATTTCGACTTGGTTGTAAAATTCATATTCTTTATAGCCACAATTAGATAATCTCATAGTAACCATAAATTCGCAGTAAATTTTGTTATTATGTCATTTCTGGTTATTTCTTGAAATAGAAATTGTGCAAATAATCCAAATAAGTTTCTAAACTTAAAAATATCACATTTGGAGATCATTAGTCAATAACTAATTTAGGAAATTAACCAAACGATGCAAAAAGAGGATGGAAATCCATCCTCTTTTTGCATCCTAATAATTATACTATTACCCTAAAGCACGTTCCAAAATTTCATTAAGGCGTTTTACCATACCCCTTGGATCCACAATAAGCCCCGCCGCAATTTGTGCGTTCTCGAAAATTTGCTCTGCAGCAATTTTCGCAAAGGTGTCCTCCTTTTTACGAGCTTCGTCCAAACGTTTAATCATCTGATGTGAAGCATTAATTTCCAAAACACTGGGGCCTACCTCATTAGATTCTTTATTCATGAGTTGCATCATCCGCTGCATACTATTTGTCCCATACGGGCTGAAAACAACAGCGGGACTGTCTACCAAGCGCTTAGATTCCCTAACTTCTGTCACTTTACTACCTAAGACCTCTTTAAACCAATCCGTTAAAACCTTAACTTCTTCTTCAGGTAAGGCAAGTTCACTTCGGTCTTTCTGTTCATTACCTAACTCCAGATCAGCTTGATCGGCAGAAACAAATTTTTTGCCTTCATAGTCTCCAATGGAACCAAAGATGTAATCATCAATAGCCGCATACGTATAGATCACTTCATAGCCCTTATCCCGAAATACTTCCAGATATGGACCAGACTCAATTCCCTCTCGCGTTGGACCGTTGACATAATAGATGGCTTTTTGATCTTCTTTCATACGAACTACGTAAGCTGCTAAAGAAATCAATTCTCCCGACACAGTACTCGAAGATTCAAACTGTAAAAGTTTGACGAGTTCTTTACGATGGGTGAAGTCATTGGCTGCTCCCTCTTTAATGAAGAAATTGAACTTTTCCCAGAACTCTTTATACTTTTCAGGGTCTGAAGTCGCTTGACCCTCAAGGAATTTCAGAAAACGGCTTGTGACGACTTTGTTAAGCTTACTGACCAGAGCACTGTCCTGCATAGTCTCCCTAGAAATATTAAGAGGTAGCTCTTCGCTGTCCATAACGCCTCTTAAAAAGCGTAACCACTCTGGCAATACAATAGGGGATTTTTCTTGAATTAATACTTTTTTGCAATAAAGATTCACCCCTGGCTCTGTTCGTCCAAAACCAAATTGTTCAAGGTTCTCTTTGGGAACAAATAATAGAGTGTTAATATTTATTGGGGCATCTGAGGAGAAATGTAGGCGAAAGAGTGGTTCATCATGCGCATTAGCAATGAACTTATAAAATTCGTTGTACTCTTCATCGGTAATTTCATTTTTATTTTTGATCCATAGGGCATCCACCGTATTGACTCTCTTTCCATTAACATTAATAGGGAAAGGTACAAAGCTTGAATATTGCTTAATGATTCTTTGGACAGTTTCTTCCTTCGCAAAATCATAAGCATCCTCTTTTAAATGAAGAACCATTTTTGTGCCCCTATTTAGATCCTCACCTTCAGTAATCGTATAACTTCCGATGCCATCAGATTCCCAAACGAAGCTTGCACCCTCCAAAGAACTAGAACGCGTATATAAGGTCACTTTATCCGCGACCATAAAGGCAGAGTAAAACCCAACCCCAAATTGCCCGATCAGGTTAAGATCCTTCTGATCCCCTTTGGCGCTTAAATGTTTGATGAATTCTTTGGAACCTGAATGGGCTATGGTCCCTATATTTTCAACCAACTCTTCTTTCGTCATCCCTATTCCAGTATCCGTGATAGTCAAGGTATGCGCGGTTTCATCCGTATCAATAGAGATTTCTAAAGGCAAATCCTTGTCTTTGACCTCACCTGTAAGTTGTGTATAACGTAATTTTTCCATAGCATCTGCCCCATTGGAAATGAGCTCTCTCAAAAAGATCTCACGCTCTGTGTAGAGCGAGTGGATAACAATATCCAGCAATTGACGAATTTCTGTTTGGAATTCCTTAGTTTCTACGACTGTACTCATGATTAACCTCCATCGTTTTATCTTAATATAAACTTTGGACGCCGACTTAGTCGAGTCCACAATCCTTAGTGTAATCATATTTCGCCAAAAGTGCAAAGTCTTTACAGGAGTTGTTTGACTTAAGGTAGCCATCTCAGTGATCTGATATTCTGTTAAGCATATCCAGAAGACAGGCCTCGAACTGTTGATCATCTTCTAATTTTCTCTTTTTAGGTCCTTTAGTTCTTCCGCCACCCCGCCGAAACTTCGCTTTGGCCTCTCGTTCCTCCAGTAAAAATTCAATACTATTGCTGTCAAACTCCCGACCACTTGGAGTCGTACACTTTACGCCTTTCCCCAACAGCATTGCAGCAAGCCCCCAATCCTGCGTTACGGCCACATCTCCCAGTTGTGCAAGATTCATCACCCTTATATCCGCCTCCTGCGAAGCATTTCCGACGACCACGTGATGGTCGGACTCAATATTATGATTAAAACTTGCTACGGTCCATACTTCTACCGAATAATCACGAGCGACCCTTAAGCAAATCTGCAATACTGCCCGGGGACAAGCGTCTGCGTCCACGATAATTTTCAAAGTTATTACCTCATTTCCCGGCAGCGTCCTTGCCCAGCTATGATAATTCATCGGCCGTCGGTAATTGTTTCAAGCCACCCTCAGTCTGGACCACTTTATTTTCCTTGAGAAGTTTCCCAACAGCTCTTTTAAAGGCTGCTTTGCTCATTTGTAAGCGGCTTTTAATTTCAAGAGGGCTACTTTTATCATTCAGGGCTAAAAATCCTTCATAGTCTTTTATTCCTTGGAGGATTTTTAGCGTGTCTTGATCCATTTGTATATAGGAAAGGTCCCTCGGTGATAAGTCAAGCTTGCCATCTTCTCTGACCCTAATCACTCGCGCCTCAACTTGATCTCCTTCATGCAACTCACTAAAAAATTCATTGACTGGAATGAGTCCCATATACTTATTATCTACGGCTATAAAAGCGCCCATCTCAGGGTTCATCGAATAGACCGTTCCGACTACTTTGTCGTTTTTCTGATAAGTTGACTCTGCCGATAGATACTCATAAATTTCTGTTGTAGCGCTCAGTCTCTGACTCTTATCTAAATAGACCTTGACCAAATAAGATTTACCCACCTTGATGGGAAATTTCTGTTCATGAAATGGTAAAAATAAGTCTCTCTCTAAACCGATATCCAGAAAAGCACCAATCTGAGTCTTAGCTGTGACTCTTAAATAGTCTAATTCACCTAATTGGGCCAATGTTTTTTTCCTTGTGGCAATTAACCGTTCCTCGGAATCTCGATAAATAAATACCTCTAACTCGTCTCCCTCTTTAGAATCCTCAGGTACTTGTTTTATAGGAAGCAGGATATTATCGTGCCGAACACCCGTGCCTGCATCTAAGTAGGCTCCAAAGGATGTAAAATTTGCGATTTTAAGTGTTTGAACTTTACCTATCTCAACCATGTTTTGATCTCCTTTTCTTAAATTATTACTATTATAGGGTTACACATGTGTAGAAGTTCATACTTGTTCTATTATTATATTATAACCGTGAGTCGACCCAAGGCAAGTAAAGCCTTGATTTTTGATCATCTCCTATTGCCTTTAAGTCTTATAGGTTGAAGTCGTTAAATACTGTATACTTCTGTCATTTTCCTTGCCAGTTAGGTTCTAAAGTGATAGATTAAGAGTATATTAAAAATGGAGCAATGGAGCTTCTTGAAGATTTAACGTAATCTTTCAGGGGGGTCTTTTTGTTTATTTGAGTGAAATTAGCTTTGCTGTCATATGAAAGGGGTAATAACTTAATGAAATTTTTTGGAGAAAATGTTTTTAATGACGCTGTAATGAGAGAACGTTTACCGAAAGCAACCTACAAATCCTTGCGTAAGACCATCGAAGAAGGCCTTGCGCTTGACCCCAGTGTCGCTGAGATTGTAGCCAACGCCATGAAAGATTGGGCGATTGAAAAAGGAGCGACGCATTTTACCCATTGGTTCCAGCCATTGACGGGTATCACCGCTGAGAAGCATGATTCCTTTATTTCCCCTTCAAAACATGGCCTTGTATTTATGCATTTTTCTGGGAAGGAACTCATTCAAGGCGAACCGGATGCTTCCTCATTTCCCAGTGGTGGAATACGCGCAACGTTTGAAGCAAGAGGTTATACCGCATGGGACTGCACCTCTCCTGCCTTTCTTAAAGAAGATGGCGGCGTCTTAACTTTATGTATTCCCACGGCTTTCTGCTCTTACACCGGAGAAGCACTAGACAAAAAGACTCCCCTTCTTCGCTCTATGCAGACACTCTCTAAACAAGCACTACGCATCTTACGACTCTTCGGCAATACGGCAACAACCCATGTTACGAGTACCGTTGGCGCTGAACAAGAGTATTTTCTAGTGGACAAAAATTTCTTTGAAAAACGAATTGACCTCATGCTAACCGGTCGGACCTTGTTTGGAGCCATGCCTCCTAAGGGTCAAGAATTAGATGATCATTACTTTGGGAGCCTTAAAGCACGGGTAGCCGGCTTTATGCATGAATTAAATATAGAATTGTGGAAGCTCGGTGTTATGGCCAAGACCCAACATAACGAAGTCGCTCCTGGACAGTTTGAACTAGCACCCATATTTGGAACAACGAATATTGCCACTGACCACAACCAACTTGTCATGGACACGATGAAAAAAGTTGCCCTCCGACATGATATGGTTTGCTTGCTTCATGAAAAACCATTCGCTGGTGTGAACGGTTCGGGAAAACATAACAACTGGTCTATGTCAACCGACGATGGGCTTAACCTTCTAGACCCCGGTAATTCTCCTCATGAAAATTTCCAATTCTTAACGATCATATGTGCTGTTGTCAAAGCTGTAGATGATTACGCAGAATTATTACGGCTCTCCGCTGCTAACCCTGGTAATGACCACCGTCTAGGTGCCAACGAAGCACCACCAGCCATTATCTCCATTTTCCTGGGTGATCAGCTCACTGATATTTTTGCACAACTACAAAACGGGGGACTCAACCGCTCCCTCCAAGGGGAAAAAATGTCCAGTGGCGTTCAAACACTGCCCGCTTTCCGTAAAGATTCAACGGATCGCAACCGCACTTCTCCCTTCGCTTTTACCGGCAATAAATTCGAATTCAGGATGGTTGCTTCCTCTCAATCCATTTCTGGACCCAACGTAGTCCTCAATCTAATTATTGCTGAAGTTCTCTCTCAATTTGCAGATCGTCTGGAGCAGGCAACTGACTTCGATCAAGAGCTTCAAGAACTTCTTAAGGAAACTGCCAGCAAACATCAACGCATTCTTTTTGACGGCAATGGGTATTCTGATGAGTGGGTAGAAGAAGCCACTAAACGAGGACTCCCTAACATCACCTCAACCGTTGATGCTTCACTTGTTCTCTTGCGTCAGTCCACAATAGACTTATATGAAAAACATAAAGTATTAAACAAAACCGAGCTAGAATCTCGTTATGAAATTAATTTAGAACAGTATGCCAAACAGATCAACATTGAGGCCCTAACCATGATCGACATGGCCCAACACCTCATTATCCCCGCAGCTGTCAAATATTCCACTCAGCTGGCGAATTCTATCAATGCCGTTAAATCTGCTTCTAGCGCCGCAGATGTATCGGTTCAAGCAGACCTTCTAAATGCTCTCTGCGCAACTCTAGTTTCTTTCAAAGCAAAATTAAATACGCTTGAAAAAGACGCTCAAGAAGCGAATGCTATGACAAACGATGCCTATGAGCATGGCGTATACTATCGCGATATCGTATTCAAAGCTATGGAAGCGCTCCGTACGGATGGAGATAAGCTGGAGACAATCATTGACGCTGACCTTTGGCCCCTACCCACCTATGCACAAATGTTATTTATGCTATAGTAATTTTTTGCAAACTAATCCCTTAAGACACAACCCCCGGTCGATTGGCGGCCGGGGGTTGTGTCTTCTGCCTTATAACTTAAGGATCAGAAAGAGACCCATAATTTAAAAATTATAGGCCTCTTTCTCTACTCGTCGTTTGTCATGCTTATCGTCGTACTTTCATGGCTTGAACTATTATTAAGACTTCGGAATCTTACTCTCAGGACGCTTGATCCCTAATATCGGAGCAGAATGGTCTTTTCCTAAGAAGAAATTTGACCAAGAAGACGTCTGATAGAAATCCCAATTAGCGGGTGGGACTGGGGGAACATCCAACGCTGTTTCTTCCCCATATTTTTTGAGTCTCGCATAAGCTCTGACCCAAACACATTTTTTTTCTTTAGGATAGACCTCACACCAACCGTCTAAGCTCCCGCCACAAGCCCCATTACGCTGATTTTTTGGACATTGGGACATCGGGCAAAGGTATGCTAAATCTAACATAGCACAATCGCCGCAATCCTTGCAATCAAGCATGATGACTTTAGCAAGATGCTCTACTGCGTGCAATGCCTTGCCAGTTTTCTTCTTTCCTTCAGTGGCCCGATACATCCCACGCATCATAGGGAATAGCTTCTTGTTTGGCGTGAATAAGAGGCCATGCATCCCCCTCATCAGCGAATTCATCGCACCAGCAGGGGCGTCCAACGGGAGATTGTCTCTGTTTGTGGGTTGATCTGTATTCAAGCCAGTTCTCTCATCTTTTTCAAAGTAGTAAAATCCATTCGTCTGAGGATAATCGAATTCCTTGACCAGGTCTTTCCATTTCGGGAAAAGTTCTTCGCCTTTGTCAAGAATGTATTCTAACTGTTCATATTTAAGATTATGACCACCAATATGAACTCCGGCAACACCTATGCCTTTCAAGATCGCGTACAATTTAGCGGCTCTCAACAAACGCTGACCCACCCCTTTATCGGGGGCACTCTTTTCTAAATTAAGTTCTGCTAAAAGTTTGTCCGTGACGACACAACCTGGCAATTTGTTTTGATTCATTACATTAGCGGCTCCATAAGGGAGAACATAAATATTACCCACGACCGGGATATCGAGTTTATTAATCTTCAGGAACTGTAAGACCTCATGACATTTCCGGACGTCATACCCTAGTTGGGTGACGACAAATTTAGCGCCGCCTTGAATTTTCTTTTTTAACTTATAATACTGCACCATCAATTCAGCCTCAGTGGACTTGAAGGGTGACACAGCACATCCTGCGAAAAAGTCACTTGGTGCGTTGAAGGTTGAAGCTTTAAAACCAGGAATTTCTAATCCTTTATTCATTGCTTCTATAAGCTGTAATGTATTTGAGGGATCGAGATCAAATACTGGTTTGGGACGACCTTGAAACCCAGAAACCGTGTAGTCTCCCGTCATCACTAAGAGGTTACGAACTTTTGCACGATCTAAAGCATATAATTGACTTTCCATCTGATTGCGGTTCTTATCTTTACAGGTGAAATGTACTAAAGGTTCAATACCCATCTTGAGAATTTCCATTCCCAAATAATCAGCAAGAATTGCTGGATTCCCTCCAGGGTTATCTGTGATGGTCAGCGCATGGACCCTGCCACCATTAGCTGCTTGTTGTGCAGAAGCGATCGCAGTTTCTTGGGCTTTTTCGGTTGCACCTCTCCCAGGTACGAGCTCCCAGGTTACAGATAGAGTGTTTTTATTTAGCAATGACTCTTTGAATTTGTTTTCCATTCACTAATTCCTCTCCCTTTTCACCCATTATTTGTGGCATTATTATATTCTTTTCTCATTATAACCCATCCAGGATAATAATTTAAGAAAAATTATCAGTTTAACTCAACAACATTATGTATAACGAATGAATTATCTCAATAGTATGTTATTCGTCCCATACCCACGTTTTTCCTTCTTTTTTCCAACTTAGACGAGTAAGCCTGCAAGTTCTTTCTGGAGTATCGACCTTATAATTGCCCAATTCACTCGACTAAAGGTAGGATTCGTTGATACATTTCCAGGGTTATATTAGACTCCCAATGACCTGTAATCCTCGCAATAATTACAAACACCATCCATAACCCTACCACATAAAAAGCGAGAGTCTTAAGGGAAATAGCGGGAAGTCCTAACGGAGCTTTGAACGTTAAGGTATTATTCACGGGACATTGAATAACGCAATTTAAGCAACCCGTGCACTCTGGAGACCATACTCGACTTGCCTGTTCCACAACAATATGGTTGGGACAACTTTTAGTACATTTCCCGCACTGAATGCAAGTTTTATGATTACGTCTAATTTTATAAGGACTTAAAATGCTTAAAAGCCCCAATAGCCCACCATACGGACAAAAATATCGACACCAAAAATTCTCAAAGAGTATCGAACAGAGTACGATCATCCCTATCACGCTCATCCCAACACCCGTTAGATGTTGCATGAATTGAAGCATTTTGATATCTGACACCATGTTATAAGGTGTTTGCACGAATTCCGCCGCGCTCGCTCCACTCATACCGAGGAAGATGAACCAGACGAAGAAACCTAGAATGATGTATTTTACAGATCGAAGTAGATAATCCAGCCAATTGGGCATCCTATAATTACGCCCAAATACCCGTTTCCCAAGTCTAGCAAGCATTTCAGACAGCGTCCCAATTGGGCAGATCCAGGAACAAAAGACTCTTTTAAACAGAACGGATAGCGTGATAGCTGCCAAAAATATAACTAATCCTGCAGGGTGGATGGGATCAAAATTGCCCGTCCCAAGCCATGCTTTTAGTCCAACTAACGCACTAATAGGCAAAAAAGCCTCAACTCCAGCCGGTCGACTGACAGCTGACAGTGTTCCGTTCTCAAACTGAGCGACAAATACAATAAATGTTACGCCAATATATAGTATAATAGCAGCAAACAGGATTTGAACAATAGGTCTTATAAGTCCACGTTTGTTAAATTCCGAAAACATAACATTCCTCTTTATTAACCTATTTTGAAAACTTTAATTTACCTTTTAAGCTTGACTAATTTTATGTGACTTAAATCACAAGCTGTTGTTATTATATAAACAATCATAAATTAAAGCAACTAATTTGATATGAAAAATTATGATGGAGGGTGATACTTATAAAGTTCACCCCACCGACCAATTTTGTCCGAATAATTATTTTCAACCACCGACTATAGTGCCCCCGTTGATATGAAGAATCTGTCCTGACATGTAAGAGGAATCCTCGGAGGCTAAAAACACATAAGCCGGACCTAACTCTTTAGGTTGACCGGCTCTTTTCATAGGTGTCGAACCGCCGAAAGTTGCCACATGTTCTGCCGTAAATGAAGCGGGGATTAAAGGCGTCCAGATCGGACCTGGAGCGACGCCGTTGACACGAATGCCTAATTTACAAAGTGATTCAGACATTGAACGGGTAAAGGAAACGACAGCCCCCTTGGTCGCCGAATAATCAATGAGCTGATCGTGCCCCTCATACGCTGTAATGGATGTGGTATTGATAATAACGCTCCCCGATTTAAGATAGGGTAACGCAGCTTTAGTTAAGAAGAAGACACTGAAAATGTTGGTACGAAACGTTCTTTCAAGCTGCGCAGTCGTCACATCGAGCAAACTATTTTGCGGATGTTGTTCTGCCGCATTATTGACTAAAATATCCAGTTTTCCAAAGACTTCAAGAGTTTTAGTGATAATTTCCTGACAGAAAACTTCATCGCCAATGTCTCCATTGACCACTAGGCAGCGATGCCCCAATTGTTCTATCCTTGCTCTCGTTTCATTCGCATCGTCATGTTCATTAAAATGAGCAATGACAACATCGGCACCTTCTTTAGCATAAGCGATGGCCACGGCTCGACCGATTCCACTATCTCCACCAGTGATGATTGCAACTTTTCCTATTAACTTTGCACTTCCTAGATACGCTTCATCTTCAGCAACAGGTTTCGGATTCATTAAATATTCAAGACCCGGTTGTTGTTCCTGGTGTTGGGCGGGAAAAGTATTTTGAGTAGCATTATCCTGAGTCATTTGCTTCACGCCTTTCGAAATATGGTAAAACTCTAATTCTTTCAAATATCTTACTGTTAAAATGACCATTTCCGCTGTTTTATACTCATTATGTTCAGTAAATTCCTCTTAACACCTCAAGTTTAAAGTGATATCATATTAGTATCAAATAAAGATTAAGCTATAATTTAAGGGAGGCTTCAAAATGATCGAAAAGAAAGCGTGGGCCGTAAACGGTTATCTTGCTCTGGTCCTAGTGCTCGCCCTCTTGATCGGTGGAACTGCTCTAATAATCCAACAATCCTTTATAGGAATTCCAATTATCATTATTGCAATTATCCTAGCGACTGGTATTTTAGTAGTTCAGCCGAACAAGTCGTACGCCCTGGTTTTTTTCGGGAGTTATCTCGGTACAATCCGCCAACCCGGACTATGGTTGAGTATCCCCTTTGCGGTCCGAAAAGGAGTTTCCTTACGAGTTCGGAATTTCAACACCAAAACCCTCAAAGTCAATGACATTGAAGGCAATCCCGTTGAAATTGCTGCGGTTGTGGTCTTTCACGTCGTTGATACGGCTAAAGCGATTTTTGATGTAGAAAAATATGAAGAATTCGTAGAAATCCAAAGTGAAACAGCTTTGCGACATGTAGCAACTCGGTACGCGTATGATAACTTTGAAGGAAAGGGTTTCTCTCTGCGAGGTAATCCTGAAGAAGTATCCGCTGAATTAATGAACGAACTACAGCAACGACTCATCCTTGCGGGTGTCCAAGTCACTGAAGCCCGTCTGACCCATTTAGCCTATGCGACCGAAATTGCCGGCGCAATGCTTCAGCGTCAACAGGCGTCCGCGATCCTCTCTGCCCGGCAAATAATTGTAGAAGGTGCTGTGGGCATGGTCGAGATGGCGATTGAGAGGCTTGAGAAAGACGGTGTCCTTCATCTTGATGCAGAACGCAAAGCCGCCATGGTTAATAATCTCCTAGTGGCCATTGTTTCTGAACGTGCGGTCCAGCCTGTTATTAATACTGGAACTGTTTATTAAAGCTTTACAATGGATGTGGAAAAAATGGTGAAGAAACAGTACCCTTTACGGCTTGATCCAAAACTTTACGATTCCCTAGAACGTTGGGCTGCCGATGAGTTGCGCAGTGTTAATGCCCACATCGAGTTTTTGCTTCGGGAAGCCGTCCGACATGTCGGACGATTAAGCGAGCAAGTCAGCCATGATGATTCAGATGAGACGATTCATTAGCCCAGTTCAAGCAATAGAAGCCCGTAAACTTCACAAAACATGAAGTTTACGGGCTTCTATCTTTGCTTCAACAACGTTTATGCTGAGCGTTTTTTTGCGAAAGCCAGAATCCCACCTAAAGCAATAGACAGAAAGGCTGCCGCCAGCACCCTATATTCCGCTGGTAGTAAGAAGGTCACGGTATGTGCAGGAATCCAGAAAAATGGAATTGTTTTAAGGACAACAAAACGAACATACCCATCCCAGTCAATGTGTTTTATAACCTCTGCAAGATGAACGTTCAAAATCCGGCTGAGTTTACCTTCACCAAGCTCTATATACGTATCCGTAATCCTATGGAAGGCCATGAAAGTTGGGGCAAACAAACAATTCATCAGTGCACTGGTTATAAAGGCGAATCCTAGGCTTCCGCCTAGAGATGGCAAAAGCCCTTTCTTTATGCTTCCAGCCACCCCCGTGGCGTAGAGATCAAAGACAAGCACAATGGTCATGCCCAAGAAGCCCCAAATGCAGGCCTTATATAATAGCCCCTTCGGCTTTATCCAGTCTCCTTGGACCAATCGCAAGGCCAGTAATTCTCCCATAGTTGCTAGAAAGGCGAATTTTACAAATCCCATTAAAAAAGGATGCGATGCTGTCACCGCTATGAATATGGAATGTGTCGACGGGAAAATCAAGAGCAGGAACACCATGATAATACTGAAAAGCCAAATGAGGTCGTACTTTTTCATAAAACTCTCCTCTCCATCGCTATTTGATGGCAATCATAAATTCATAGCGTATTCTTTACCCGCTTTAAGTGCTCTCATATTTTGTTCAGCGAGTGCCGGTTTCTTCCCGGCCAACTGCAAAAGAACCTTTTCTAGAATATCGTCGGGTACAGCAGGGATCATTGCCTGCATAACTCCCAGCATAACAATATTAGCCACCTTCTCATCGCCCATTTCATGGGCAATTTCATTCACTGGCACACGCACAATTCTTATATCAACTCTGCCCGGTAGTTCCGGTATTAAGGAAGAATTGACATAGAGCGTCCCTCCTGGCACCACAGTATCAATAAACTTGAGATAAGAAGCCTCATTCATAACAATGGCAACATTCGGTTTTCCTACGGTAGGAGAACCAATTTTTTTACTTGATATTATGACGGAGCAGTTTGCCGTGCCGCCCCGCATCTCTGGACCATAGGCTGGGATCCAGGTGACCTGTTGCTTAGCAAGCATCCCAGCTTGAGCCAATACTTTACCAATAAACAAAACGCCTTGACCGCCAAAGCCTGCAAATTTATATTTAGTAATCGTTCTTGCTGTACTCATACTGCATCTCCCCCTTCAATGGTAGGAACTTTCAGTTCTCCCAGGGCAAAGTGCGGCTTCATTTTAGTTTGCAACCATTCTAAGGCCTCAACTGGGTTAACCCCCCAATTCGTCGGGCAAGTAGAGAGAATACTAACAAAAGAATACCCCAGGCCATCTAGTTGGACTTGGAACGCTCTTCTAAGAGCTTTCTTGGCTTCTTTGATGCCTTGGGGGCTATCGACAGAAACAGAGGCTACATAGACGGCTCCTTCGACTTGTGTCAAGATTTTAGGCAGGTCTAAAGGGAAACCCATGGTCTCTGCATCCCGACCATAGGGAGAAGTCGAGGTTTTTTGTCCAATAAGAGAGGTTGGGGCCATTTGCCCCCCAGTCATCCCATAAATTGCATTATTAACAAAAATAGACGTAATTCTTTCGCCGCGGGCAGCCGCAGATATCGTTTCGGCAAGCCCGATCGAGGCTCCATCGCCGTCTCCTTGATAAGTAAACACGAAACGATCTGGTCGAGCTCGTTTGGCGCCCGTTGCAACCGCGACAGCTCTACCATGCGCTGCGCCGATCATGTCACAGGCGAAGTAGTTTTCACAGAACCCTGAACATCCAACCGGCGCTACCCCGATAGTTTTTTCTATTAAGTTCATTTCTTCCAGAAGCTCACCGATCAAGCGGTGTATGATCCCATGTGTGCAGCCGGGACAATAATGAAAGGGACGATCCGTTAGCCCCTTTGTTTTAGTAAAAATAGGTTTCATCCTTGCACGCCCCCTAACAACTGCTCTTTAAACGCAGTAACCACATCTTCGGGCTCTGGTGTCATACCGCCCATGCGACCATGAAAGCCAACTGGAGCTTTGCCATTCACAACCAGTTTAAGATCTTCGATCATTTGTCCAGCACTCAGTTCTATACTCATCCATCCTTTGATTTGATCTAATCGTGCTGTCAATCCCTTCTCGGGAAACGGCCAAAGTGTTACGGGCCGAAAGAGTCCAACTTTAATGCCTTCTTCTCTCAGAATGTCAATCGCGGTTTCCGTGATCCTAGCGCTGGTACCAAAAGCAACAAAAGCGTAGTCTGCGTCCTCCATTTCATACTCAACAAAACGCTGTTCGGCTTCTTTCATCATTGACATCTTGTCACCCCAGCGAATATTTTCTGATTCCCCTAACTCTGGAGTGAGGTAATAGCTGATCACGTTATTTTTAGGACGCCCCTCTGCGCCGCTCGCCGCCCAATCTTTAGGTTCTAGCTTGCGTCCTTTAAACGGTGGGAACTCCACGGGTTCCATCATTTGCCCTAAAATTCCATCCACCGCAATAATCACTAAATTACGATAACAATCCGCTAGATCGAAGGACTCTTTGGTCAAATCCACCATTTCCTGTACCGAGGAGGGTGCGAGAACTATGGCGTGGTAATCTCCATGTCCACCACCTTTGGTCAATTGGAAATAATCCGCTTGAGTGGGTCCTAACCCTCCCAGTCCTGGACCACCGCGCATAACATCCACGATCACACAAGGAATCTCAGCTGCGAAAAGAAACGACAATCCTTCTTGCATCAAGCTAAACCCTGGGCTAGACGTTCCCGTCATGACTCTTTCCCCCACGGCACCAGCTCCGTAAACCATATAAATCGCTGCGACTTCACTCTCCGCTTGAAGGTACGTTCCACCGACTGCTTTCATTTTCTTAGCCATATACTCTGGGATTTCTGTCGACGGAGTGATCGGGTACCCATAAAACAAACGACAACCGGCTTGAATTGCGGCTTCAGCGATCGCTTCATTGCCCTTCATTAATAAGGCCATGATTTCACTTTCCTTTCTCTTCGCGATAAACTTCTAAGGCTAGATCTGGACATATCAGGGCACAAAATGCGCACGCTATACACATCGTTTGATCCTTCATTTCAACGGTATAATACCCCTTGCTGTTGGCAATTTCCCCAATAGTTAATACGTCTTTTGGGCAAACGTGTATACAAAGTCCGCAGCTTTTGCAGCGTTCCGAGTTAATCTTAACAAGATTGTTCATCGATTTCCCCTCCTCTACGTTCTACTGACGCTTGGCTGCACTTTCCAGCCAAGTTTTAGATACCTCTCAACTGGGATCCACTCTAATTGCCACTGGAGTCCCACTTTTTTAGCCCATTTAGGGATTACGCCACTGGTTACCCATGGTATCCCACTCTGTCCCGCAAGGGATTGCATAAGTTTTTCTGATTGCTGCCAATCCCCAAGTGTCGTCCAATCAATTAAATTCGAATTATTGATCCAACCTTGAACTTTCAGATGAGATTTCCGTTCCATATCCTGTCTAAGTCTCTCTATCTCTTCAATGTTGCTACTGAACGGGCGAAAAACGTTCACTACTTGGAGAACCGCTACATCATCTGCTTCAAGTAACGTATGGTATCTTCCCACAATCGTTGCGCCAGTTTCATTTCCTCCAACATCCAGTACCACGTGCCTAGTTTTATCCCGTAGAGCACCCTCAATTTGTGGCGGAAGGGATGGGTTCTCTGCGAAGGCTAGATCGCCTTCCGGGCGAATGACTTCAACACCTTCATGCTCTAGAGTCTGAGCAATTTCACGCAAACGGAAATAAGGATTGATAAGGTCAAGGTCCACCAAGGCAACACGTTTGCCTTCCCTAGCCCTCTTTAAAGCAAGACTAATGGCTAGTTGAGTCTTACCAGCACCATACCCTCCCACTAGAACCACGACACGGCGATCCAGCAAATTTGTTCCTGCCGTAGTCATGACTGTTCTCGATTCAAAGCAGCCATTGTCAAGGCCATAAATTTGCTCCTGGGCGTATCATTTCTTGACGCCAAGACAATAGGAACCTTCGCACCAAGCAAGATTCCGGCCATGGTCGCCCCTGCAAAGTAAATCATAGATTTTCCTAATACATTGCCAACTTCAATACTGGGTACCAAAAGCAGATCAACCTCTCCATTGATCTGACTGGAAATCCCCTTGTGTTTTAAGGCAGCTGCGCTCACTGCGCCATCCAGTGCCAACGGACCTTCCACGATCGCACCCGGAAATTCTCCCGCTTGACTCATCTCCGACAAGGCCTGGGCATCCATGGTCGCCGGCATTTTTGGATTCGCCACTTCATTCGCCGTTAACACAACCACCTTTACCAAATTCATCCCAATGCCCTTTAAATAGTGTAAACTGTTCTCCAGAATTTCCTTCTTCTGCACCAAGTTCGGAGCAATATTTACTCCCCCGTCGGTGACGAAGAGGATCCGGGAAAAACCAGGAACTTCAAAAGCAGATAAATGACTAAGTAATCGTACCGTCCGCAATCCCCGATCAGGTCGCAATACCGCTCTTAAAAAATCGGAGCTGTTCATTTGGCCTTTCATCAAGAAATGTGCTTGACCATCAACCACCGCGTCCACGGCTTTATGCGCTACTGCCTCAGGGCTTGGTTCATGGATCAGGTCGACGCCCTTTAAGCCAAACCCTATTTCTAAGGCTAACCGCTTGATCTCTAAAACATCGCCAACGAGAATTGGAGTAATCAGCCCCTCATTTTCTGCTAACTTGATCGCTTCCAATACTTCTTTATCTGCTGCTCCAGCCACTGCAACCCTTGCTCTGCCCAAGCTTTTCGCCTTGTCGAGCAACGATTCAAATCCGGTAAATCGCATGCTTGCTCACCCCATTATAATCTGCTGCTAACCGCCCTAAGCTTTGTAAGTCAACGCTTTTTCATCTCCCTTAAGAACCCTTAATGCACCCAGGGCTAAGGCTTCCATTTCTTCCTCTCCAGGGACCACCAGAACGGGGGCAATAAAAGAGACACGTCGAGTGATTTCTCGGGTAATAAACTCTGAATGTGCGAGCCCCCCAGTTAAAACAATCTGATCGACGTCGCCCTCTAGCACCGTTGCCATGGCGCCTATTTCCTTGGCGATCTGATAACAGAGACATTCTAAGACAAGCTTAGCACGTAAATCTCCTGAGTTCATCATCACTTCAGCAACACGGGCATCATTTGTCCCAAGATAGGCAAATAGTCCCCCTTCTTTATGAATCTTAGTAAGTACTTCCTTCTCAGAATACTTTCCGGAATAGCAAAGTTTAACGAGTTGATAAGCCGGCAATGTCCCACACCGTTCTGAGGAAAAGGGGCCTTCGCTATTAGCGTTGTTCACATCGATCATTTTCCCTTTGCAATGCGGGGCTACAGAAATCCCCCCACCCAAATGAGCCACAATTAAGTTAAGCTCTTGATAATTTTTACCCAGCTTATGAGCTACTTTTCGGGCAACTGCTTTCATATTTAAGGCATGTGACAGACTTAAACGCGGTAACTCTGGAAGCCCAGAAAGTCGTGCGAGAGGTTCCATTTCGTCCACTGAGATTGGATCCACGATATAAACGGGAACCTTGATACGCTGTCCCAAGTGATACGCAATAATTCCACCTAAGTTAGAAGCATGTTCGCCACCAGGGGCATTATGCAAGGAACGGACAAGCTCGTCATTCACCAAGTAAGTTCCACCCACTAAGGGGTTGAGTAAACCGCCCCGTCCAACAATCCCATCAAACTCTTCTAATTTCATTCCTTTCTCTTCAAGCATTTTTAAGATGATAGCAATTCGATACGTATTTTGGTCGCCCACACAGGCAAAACCTTTGATTTCACCAGCCGGGTGTTCAATGCCTTGTTTCCAAAGGCAAGTTTCATTCTCATAGGCAGCAACTTTCGTTGACGTTGACCCCGGATTAATGGCAAGTATTTTCAAATTCATTCCCCTTATCATAACATCATTTTATGGAGGCGACTATACGAGACTTTAGCTGATCTAATCTTAAATCAGCAATTAAGAATTAATAAGACATCTACTATTATATCCCATTAACTAATCCGCTACTTCAGTGAGAACAGAGCGTAGGTTTAAAAAAAAGGCGTTTCTCTATTCATGAGAACGCCTTGTTTAAGCATGCTAAATTATTGTTTTTATTGAGTTAATTAGCCAAAACACGACTGGCCCCCGCAAAACGCGGTGACCAATAAGAGTCCGTCAAGTCATCATACGATACGCCACCATTGGATGAATTAATCATGGTATTGTTTCCAACATAGATTCCAACATGGGAAATGCTTGAACCACCGCTGGTATGAAAAAAGACCAAATCCCCTGGGCGTAATGCTGACCGCACGACGGAAACTCCATTGTGTATCTGATCCTGAGAGGTTCGACTTAACGATATACCAGCATTCCGGAATACGTACTGAGTAAACCCTGAACAATCAAATCCCGACGGCGTCGTGCCACCATAGTAATAAGGTGTGCCTAGAAAACGAGCCCCATAACTGAGAATTTGTTGGGTTCCTCCAGAAACTGTGACAATTCCCGAAACCCCAGGTCCATCAGAGGCTCCACGTGAAATTGGCCCATTTGAACTTGCGCTAGCTATTTCAATGGCTTCCTGATCAATCAATTGTTGTACCCGACTAACCTTTGCTTTAGCCGTCAGAGATGAATTAAGCATTGATCTTTCATCAGTGCTCAATTGAGCAAGAATGGTTTTTTGCTGGTCAAGTGTTTGTTGCACAGCTTGCTGCGTTTGTGCTTTGCCATCGATTGAGGCTTGAATGGTCATCTGATTTTGTTTGATAAGTTCTTTTTGAGTGTTCATCGTTTCGTTCAAGGCTACAATATCTTTCTGAAGCTTACTATAGGTACCTACGATCATCTGAATCTTGTCGGCACGTTCTATGAAATCCGAGACACTGGTGGCTTGGAGCAACATCGCTAAATAGGTCGTCACGCCATCTTCGTAATTACTCTTTAAGACGTTCCCTAACGCTGTGATATGTTCCTGGTGCTGCTCCTCTAGTTTTTGCTGCTGATCTTCCAGCCCCTTGAGGTTATGTTGTTCATTTGTCAAGGTTATTTGTTCTCGCGTAATACTGTTATTCAACGCCAAAACAGATTGCTTCAAGGACATTACTTGTGTCGTTGCACCCGCCACTTTGTCTTTTTGGGCATCTAAAGCGCCCTTTAACTGATTCGCTTGTTGCTTAGATTGATTCAGCTGTAGCTGTAGCTGTAAATCATCGGCACGTACCGGCATCACTGAAGCGACTAGAAGCGTAACGCCTATGATTGTGACCAAGCTTGTCTTATGTAGAAAACGTATCCTATTCATTCAATAAACCCCTCAACTACTCTTTTCTTACTATATGTCTTCGCCACAAATCTTGAAACTCCTTGTTTACAGTTTAAATATTAATTGACAAAACACAAATACAGTATTTTCAATAAAGGAAGTCAGAAAATAGACCAATAATCATCAAAATGTTGTGTCTTTAACCTTGAATTATTCGATAAAACAAGGGCATGCTAAAGAAAATAATTGAAAGGAGGGCATTTAATGGATCGTCCCACCCCAAATTCGAAGGTACGACGTTACTTAGCCTATATTAGTACACTTGGTACAACGCAACTTCATTTAAGAAACCCCTTCGTAATCGCTTCGTGGTCTTTAGCTTTTCCCGGCCTAGGTCACTTATTGTTATCAAAATACCTTAGGGGATATCTTTTATTTCTTTGGGAAATATATGTGAATGTCAATGCACATGTTAACCTCGCAATTCTATATTCCTTTACTGGCAGATTTCAAATGGCAAAAGACGTT
Source organism: Desulfosporosinus sp. UBA5188 (assembly GCA_002413075.1). Taxonomy (GTDB): domain Bacteria; phylum Bacillota; class Desulfitobacteriia; order Desulfitobacteriales; family Desulfitobacteriaceae; genus Desulfosporosinus. The sequence goes on from DHWG01000040.1 coordinate 60,723, forward strand.
CTTGATATAAATTGGATATTATTTTATATTCCAACGTATATATTTTCCGTTTGGGACGCCTATCGAACGACCATTGACCTCAATCATCAATATATATTAGCCGCCAGAGAAGATGCGGAAGTTAAAATGTTTAACGTAGGCTCTATTGAGATTAACTATTTAGATAAGAGAACACCTTGGAATGCAGCTCTATGGTCAGCAATGATGCCAGGACTAGGACAGGTTTTAATTCATAGAATCCCTGCTGCCTTGTTTATTATTATCGGATTTATAGCGGTTGGCGAGCAGTCTAAGCTACTTCCCGCATTACATTTTAGTTTATTGGGACAGTTCGAAACGCTAAAGCCATTCTTAATCCACAATGGTTCTTAAATATCCCTAGTATCTACCTCTTTTCTATCTACGATGCTTATGAAAATACTGTTTCGAATAATAAATTATTTGATTGGGAACAAACTAAATTTCT
>DHWG01000050.1 GCA_002413075.1 Desulfosporosinus sp. UBA5188
CATTTTGAATCGGTCCTGTCAACATATTCTTGTATACTTTTTATACTTTCACCCTTTCCGCTCTTTCCTACATTTTCCCTATATTTGGGGTCAAATTAAGTGAACGATATTTCAGTTCTTTTCTTATAACTTATTCATGAATTAACTAACGATATTGGAACTTGACAAAACTCCTTTGTAATAATGTCCTACTATTGCGATAGTGTTTAGACTTTAGTGTTTAGTCGTGAACAATTAAGGTCGGCGCCTTTCAAAGGTCACTTCAGGATAGTATTCTGAATGCCTATCAAGTAACGCAGCTGGTTGACCTTTCAGGTGCCTGTTGAAGAACGCTAACGAGTAGGCGTTGATGATGCTGTGCGCCCTCTGTCCATCGATTGGCCCGGTGATACCCAGCGGGGAAGCGAGTGGGGACCAGTACGGGATGTCCATCAGGTTAGCGTGGAACATCCCAGTGATCCCCACGAAGTAACCATCTCCCGATAGGTTCTCAAACGCCGCCCGCATGGTGGTTTGGTGTTGGTCAATCTCTTCCTCCGACCAACCGCCTGCTCGACGTCTTTCCAGTCGCATGGTTTCAGCATCTCGAGTAATCCACATGCTTGGTTGCTGCAAGCCCGTCCGGACCACGTCGGCAGACATGGGGGCATCCATTACGAGACATGCCCTCAAGCGCGGCTCCAATCGACAGGCTTCACCAACAACGATCCCCCCCAACGAAACGCCGAAGGTACCAATACGCTGTAAGTCCAGTCGCCCAGTCAGAATACCGTTTGGATCGGCTTGGTTTAGGGCGGTAAGCTGATTCAACGAGGAGATGACATCTTGCGCAAAATAAGGAATAATACCCATTTCGAGTGACTGGCCGTTCAGTATCGGCGCTTTATCGACCGGACTGACACTCTGTTGAATCAGACCATCTATCTGGTCTTTCGACAACCCAGCTACCTGACGCCCATCTGGGAAAACCACGTCTGCGGCTGCATACGGTTGATCAATCGCCACGACGATGTAACCGTGTGACACTAGCTCCTCAACTTGGAACGTGTTCATCTGGCGATATCCAGTTAACCCTTCCAAGAAGATCAGCACCGGATAGCTCGGTACGTTATCCGCCACGGGTGCAGAAGGGATTGCGTTTGTGGTTATGTATCTAAAGTGACTGAGGGTGAACTCAGGCAGATTGTGTAGTCGTGCCTGCGCCGTTGCAAGAGCGTCAGCATCCTGCACGTAGGGAGCACGCCGGGATGATGAGTTGCCCTTGGCGGGATACCAGATTTGCGCCATTAGCTCTCGGCGATCATTCGGGTTAGTGGTGAAGAGCTCCGCACGAGCATCATCCACCCAGTGATAGGTCAACGTGCCAATCTCGTAGGGCCCGCTTGGATGTTGGAAGCTGAACACGGGCATTATTACCGGTAGCACGGATGAGACCGTCAGCCCAAGTAGACTCACTATAAGGACTAGCGCAAAGGCAAGTCGATGGGTCCGTTTCTTCTTAACTGGCACTCCCAAAGGTACTATGTTCGTATACAGCCAGACCAAGAAGAACAGGCCGGTAAGCACGTAGGCTGGGACCATCTGCCAGCGTGAACCCTCCGCCAGCGCCTGTGCGATGGCTATCAGCAGCGCGATCGGCGCTGAATGACGCATCCAGGACACTGAACTTGGAAGCCCAACAACCAATGCGATGAATGTCATCAGATTGACAAGTAACAATATGGTTTCAATAGGTCTCATCACTTCTCCTCCTCAGTCGATGTTGACATAATTAGAAGAATCCTTTTGTTTTTTTTGCCACGACCTGCAATAATTTCACGCTAACCACGGTGGGCTAACTTTATGTGGCAATTTGATGGTTCTAATTCTTATAGAAGGATTCCCATTAATACCATACTTTACATGAGTATAACTACTATATTCGGTTAAATTAAAGTCAGATTCTATTATAAAGTGAAAGGAGGTAATCCAAATGACAAAGTTCAACTTACCCGTAACTAAAGAAGAAATAGCCAGTGAACTCGGCGTTAAACTTGGCGCAGATCGCACAGCTCGTGAAAATGGTTCTGTTGGTGGTCAAATGGTCAAAAGAATTTTTGAACAGTTTGGCACTAAATAATTTTTTATCTTGAGATGCCTTCTATTCATTATTCGTAGCCCATTAGATGGAGATATAATTCCTTCTAATGGGCTATTGTCGTTTAATTCCAGACATGCTACACCTCTAGCTCAGAACTAATTTTAGCTTTTCCACGAGTGGAAGATCTGCCGGCGCAAAGTCATATAAGTCTAGCTCTTGGCCATTAACCCAGACGATTTGACTATGGACGTTTAACGTAAATTTGCCCAATATCCACTTGCACCAATAAGCCATTAGTTTGATGGTTCCACTATGATATTCATAAATGCTTTCACCAAAGAAATCCAAGACCTCTATATGAACCTCCAGTTCCTCTCTTATTTCTCGTTTTACACATTCCTGCGGAGTCTCTCCCGTTTCGATCTTGCCACCGGGGAACTCCCATTTGCCGGCTAGATTTTCGCCTGGTGCTCGTTGGGCTATCAGGACCTTGTTATCCTTCAGGATAATTGCTGCCGTTACTACTTTCATGGTTTCAGTCCTTTTGCTAAGTATTCTATCCAGAACAATGGTTCCAAAATTGCACGCACTTGGCGCAACTTCTTACTTACCCGTTGATATAGGACTTTTTACTATTTTGCTTCGAGATGCTACATGGATTATATCCCCCTGTGTACAACTTACCAAGCCGCATTCCCACAAGAGAAGCAAGCTCTTTTATTGTAGACACTCCCCTTGCCGATAAGGCTGACAATAGTATATTTCCACACGCAATCGCATCTTCTAAGGCGTTATGATGCGCAAAATCATGCTTTAGAAATTTACATACAGTATCAAGTTTGTAGTTATCTAAACCACTCCACGTCTTAAGCGCCGTTTTATAGGTGCATAAATAGTCTACTTGAGGATATGGTATTTTGTATAAATCCAAAACATGACGCAAAACTGACATATCAAAGGCTGCATTGTGAGCAATAACATAGGCATTTTCAAACAGCGGACTAATTTGCGCATAAATGAGATCAAATTCTAGAGCGTCCTTTACATCTTTCTCCTTGATTCCGTGGATCCTGACATTGAAAGGATCAAAGTAACAATACTCGGGATGTGGTTTTATAAGCCAATACTTGGTATCGATGATCTGCCCCTCTTCAATGACTGCAATTCCAACGGAACAAGCACTACCAATAAATCCGTTCGCTGTTTCAAAATCTATACACACGGCTCTCATTGAACTTCCCTCCTGTTGTTCTTCATTCTTTGAGCAAGCCAATCAACCTTTTGCAACAAAGCCTACCCCTGAATAATTCTGCATTCTTCCGTAAAACCCTGCCACTGACTCTTTCTATTGACCATTGCATCCAATACACCGATATAAAAAATCCGTACGATTTAAGGTATAATGTTATTAACCATATATTTTGGAGGAGAGACATCATGGATATCCGAGAAATAGGAACTAGAGGGGTCATCTTTACCTACGGAGATGATATTTCAGTCTATTTGATCAAAGGCGAGTTTCACTTTGTCTTGTGTGATACACACTTAGGCCCCTTATCGATGAAGGTCATCAAGGATTATCTCTTGACTCAATTAACTCCGAAAGAACTCCTTGTTTTTAATTCTCATTCAGATTGGGATCACATCTGGGGAAATTCTGCTTTCGCAGGTGCAAAAATCATTAGCCATGAAAAGGCAAAGACGCGCATGCAGGAGATCGGAGAATTTGATTTAAACCGTTTAAGCAAATTCCATAACGGCGAAATTGAACTGAAATATCCGAACCTTACGTTTAGTGAAAAACTTGCCTTGGAAGATGAGGAGATTGAATTCATCTATGCCCCTGGGCATACGATCGATTCTTCGCTTTGCTTTGATCGGAGAGATTCCGTGTTATTTGTGGGGGATCTAGTAGAGTTCCCTATCCCCTATCTTGATTATTATGATCTCGATGCCTTTATCAAAACTTTAGAGTTGATTAAGCACTTCCCTGCAGAAATCAAGCTTTCGGCTCACTCCGGCATTGTAAGTGAAGACTTAATCGAACGTAATTTAGCCTATATCCGAGGTATTCAACTCGGTCAACCCATCCCACCCGAAATGATTGGATCGTCCGCCGATGTCCATCAATACAACGTAAATAATCGTTTACTCTTAAAGTACGAACCACTGATTCGAGAAGAGTACGGTAAGAACTTTAACTATCCATCGTATAAATCCAACTTTTTGGACTTAGGCCAAGTAAACTCGGATAATTTTAAAACAGCACTGGGAAAATATCTTAGAAAGCTTAAAATTTCGTTTTAATATGGCACATATTTGCCGTGAGCCAATGCAGACGTGATGGCCGAGTATTGAAGGCTTCAGTACCGTTTGCATTGATGCTATTAAGGCGCTAAAATTAAATAAATCTTTTGGAGGCGATAAATATGCTTACAATACGTACCTACTCAGACTATATCTGACCCTTTTGCTATATCGGCAAGGTCCTTGCCGACCGACTAGGCCATGAGCTTAACTTACCTATTGAATGGCTCAATATAGAAATCCATCCGGACACTCCACCCGAAGGACGATCAATTCGTGAATTATTCCCGGCACACATGGTCCAAGGAATGTATGAAAACCTAAA
>DHWG01000061.1:0-336 GCA_002413075.1 Desulfosporosinus sp. UBA5188
AAATTATATAGGGGCTAGGTGACCTGTGGCGCCTAGCCCCTATATAATTTTAAGAGATATTTCAATGGAATTTAAGATTGAACGTAGGTAATTTTCCTTAGGCCTTAGAGATCGCGTTCAGGTCTATACGGCACTTGGTAAAGACGTCGCAGACAAACTGAGCAATATGGCAAAACTCGATTACTCACATGATTCCTTTTAAAAAGAATATGACCCAAATCTTCATGTTCATAACCGCAAGCACGACATTTTTCTAACATTAGCTTTAACCCCCCACACTTTGTGTATTTCTGTACAAGTAACTTACCTTCCTAGTATGCTCATTTTGTACAGAAA
>DHWG01000061.1:477-10174 GCA_002413075.1 Desulfosporosinus sp. UBA5188
TGGTCTCGTGGGGTCGGAGATGTGTATAAGAGACAGAGTATGCTCATTTTGTACAGAAAATAATCACCAAGTGTCCTTAGATCTGCTTGCTTAAAATCTGGGTTAGGTGACCCAGTGTATAACATTCGTACATTTCGCAAAACGGCAAGAACGCTTTAACATGAGGGGTCTCCAACCAACGTCGCTCAGGAAGTGTATTCAACCACAGTACTTGTCGAACATGACGACGAATCTCACCTAATAAGGTTGCTGCCTTGTCGGGTTCCAAAGTTTGTGCGTCACTCACGATCAGTAGCAACGTTTGTTTGGAAAGAAAGGCCGGAAAATTCTTCTGCAAAGCTTCCAAAGCTTTTCCTAAATTAGTCCCTCCGCCCCATTCTTTTCCCGAGACATTAAGGGCTTCCTTAACCATTTCTTCAAAGGTTTGGCCTTTCTTAAACTTCCCTGTTAACGGTATGAGGGTTTCCCCAAAGGCGAAATTTTTCATCCCGTTCACAGCAGAAGCTAGTCCGTAGACGAATTGCCAAATAAATTCCGTATATTTGAGCATGGACCCCGAAATATCACAAAGCAAGATAATCTTCAACCGTCCCTTGCGTCGACTTCGATAACTTCGCTCCACAAGCACGCCACCATAGCGGAGATTTCTTCGCAGAGTGGAGCGCATATCTAAGCCACCCCGCCGGCGTGCCGCACGGTAGCGACGCGTCACCTGGCTGGCAAGTCGCTGACTAAGACGTCGAATTAAGCGAATAACCTCCGGCCATTCTTCAGCGGAAATTTTCTTAAGATCCCGGCTTAAGACCTCAGCTTCCCGCTCGCGCAGCGCGCGTTCCACTTCTGAGAGCACGCCGTCTGTAGAACCTGGAGAGAGAATGGGTTCATCTTCTTCGTTTAACTTCTTGCGCCAATACTCAAGGGATCCACGCAGCGCGCGTTCCACCATGGGCTGATAAGAATGATCCACTGGGATTCCACTTCTCGTACCCTGCGATGATCTTTCCAAGAAGTCACGAAGACGTTGTTTATCCTTCTCTCGGAGACTGGCATAAACAGCCCTCTGTTCATCCGTAATCTCCAATTCGTTGTCCTGAAATCGCAAGTCCTTCCGAGTGCTCTCAATCTGCTCGTCCCATTTTGTGGTTTTCTGCTCTACCGCCTTTTGCCACGCCTGAATTTGTTCAGGGGTCGCAAAATAGGCCCGAAAAGCTTCTTCGAACGCTTGGCTATGCTGAACGTCTTTAACGAGGGTTGCACGCAACACAGCCTCAACATTCGCTCGATCCACTAACCCTATTAGGGTTAGTCCTTCTGTCGCATCCGAAATTTCTGAAGGGCTGACTTTAAGTCCAACCGTCCTTAACAACTGGGCAAATTCCACTAAGTGTCGATCCAATTCACTGACTCTATGATTTATGGTGTTTTGCTCCATCGGCATGCTTTTCTCCTTGTGTCGCTTTGCTCGACTCAAACAAGAGCCGTCCAGCGCCCATCTCACGATAGAATAGTTCCACATCCTCCTGACTCTTCAGCAGCAAGGTCAACGTCGCATCAACCCAGGCGGCATCGAGGCCAGTCTTTCCCATGACAAGCAACGCCTTGGCCCAGTCCATAGTTTCAGAGACAGAGGGGATCTTATTCAACGAGAGACGCTCCCGCAACACGTTCACAGCTCGTGCCACTTCTAACGCTAATCGTTCTGGCAAATCAGGAATTTTAGCCCGTAGAATGCGGACTTCTTTATTGACCGAAGGGGGCTCCACATGAAGGAAAATACAACGCCTCTTTAACCCATCAGAAAGCTCTCGCTCTCCATTAGATGTTAAGACAACAATGGGGCGTTGCTTAGCCTTAATAGTCCCCATTTCTGGAATTGTGACTTGGAACTCGCCTAACAGTTCAAAGAGAAAGGCCTCAAATTCGGAATCTGTCTTATCGATTTCGTCAATTAAAAGAACGGTTCTTTCCTCACTCAAAAGTGCCTGTAGCAAGGGGCGCGGCAATAAATACTCTGTAGAAAAAAGATCTGCTTCTTGCAGATGCTCCCGTCCCATTTGAATTTTCAAGAGTTGACGCTGATAGTTCCATTCATAGAGCGCTTTAGTCTCATCCAATCCTTCATAACATTGCAGACGGATCAGAGGCGCACCAAACACTTTACTCAAGACTTTGGCTATTTCCGTCTTACCCACTCCAGCAGGTCCAGAGACCAAGAGTGGTTTGCCTAACTCGGTCGCTAAAAACGCCGTAAGCGCGATCCGATCATCTCTTTCACTGATATAGCCGGCGGTCTCTAAAGCTTTTTCAAACTGATCTAGCGTCATCCGGTCAGTCATCTAACTCCCCCTACTCTACTCGATATTCTATATTCGATATTCAATAGTCGTAGTTCGTTGTTCGAAAACTCACTAGAACTATTAGCTACTATCTTCGAACTACGACCCACTAACCACTATCCACGTTATTCGAACCAGAAACTACGAACCTCGAACCACTTCTTCGTAGACTGCCTCATAGCTTTCTACAGCACGTTCAACTGGGAATGAGGCCCGTGCCCAGGATACCGCCTGTTCGGAGAAGGCCCTGTGCAGTCCGTCATTGGTCAACAATTTAAGGACGTCCTCACTCATCCCTTGGATGTCCCCCACCTCAGCTAGATACCCTGTTCTTCCGTGTTGAACCACTTCCGGTAATCCTCCCACTCGGCTCGCCACCACCGGAACCCCACAGGCCATTGCCTCCAAAGCCACGAGACCAAAACTTTCCTTTTCCGAGGGGAGAATAAAAACATCCGCCATCTGTAAGATCTCCTGAACACTCTCCTGTTTTCCAAGAAACTGAACTTTCCGTTCCAGTCCTAGCCTTAGGACCTCTCGTACAACCCTTACCATCTCCGGTCCATCCCCGACGAGTAAGAGTCGACTAGAAATGACTTTTTCCACCAAAGCAAATATTTTAACAACATCCACAACTCTTTTTACTTCGCGGAAATTAGAGATGTGAAGCAATAGCTTTTCTCCACAAGGCGCATAATGGCTTCGGCATCTTGCCAGCAAGCCATGTTTAGGGGAGTAATTTTTGGGATCTATAAAATTCGGAATCACTTTAATCCCTCGGTCCACCGTCCCGAAAGCATCCTCTGTTTCCCTAGCCAGCGCGTCTGAAACAGCCGTCACTCGGTCGCTCTCCCGCAGTGCCAAACGTGTTAACAGATTAAACTCTTCAAAAGCACCCACCAATGTAATATCCGTACCATGCAGCGTGGTCACGAGCGGTAGGGGTCTCGTCATCATTTGTTTGGCCAAATACGCACTAATACTATGAGGAATCGCATAGTGGGCATGGATCACGTCCAGTCCCACAAAATTGGCGACTTCGACGATCTTATTGGCCAGTAATAACGTATACGGTGGAAATTTAAACACCGGGTAATTAACATCCGTCACCTCATGAAAGAAGAGCTTTTCATGAAAGCGATGTAAACGAAACGGCCGAGCCGAAGAAATGAAATGAACTTCATGCCCTCGCTCGCCCAGAGCATACCCCAGTTCGGTCGCTACGACGCCGCTGCCCCCATAGCTGGGGTAACAAACCATCCCAATCTTCATTTTCACACCCTCTTTTATAGGAGCATATTCCTCAGGTCGTATAAGCCCAACGGCTCTCTTTGCCAAAATCCCTCGGCCCAAGGCGCTCCAATCTGACTTCCTGCGTACCGATCATGCCACTCAAGACGTTGTAGTAGTCCATGCAAACGAGTGGACACAGTGCCCTCTCCCTCCTGAAACTGAGAAAGATAACAGCGCAAGGCCTTTTGTTTAATGGCCCCGTCCTCATCATCCAACCGTAATAACAGGGGATTGGCCGACGTTTCATGAATAAAATACTCCCAGACCCGTTCCACCGTCCAAGGCTCTGAGGAACCGTACTTTCTCAAGCGGGCATTGAGCGCAGCAGCCCTCACCAGACCAGCTGCCTGAACATGATCCAAATGATCATCCCCATGCCAAGGTGATAAGACCATCCGAGGACGATAGTCTCGAAGTACCCGGACAATCTCTGAAATTTGATTGTCACAGAGCTGCAGTCCTCTGTCCGGGAACCCTAAACATAGCCGTTCAGAAACGCCCAACACTTCTGCTGAAGCTAAAGCTTCCGCCCGTCGCTGAACTGCGTCTCCATTACTACCCATTTCCCCCGCCGTTAAATCGCAAATCACAACCTTACGGCCCAAACGAACTTCCTGCGCGATCATTCCACCCGCGCCGATCTCGGCATCATCCGGATGGGCACCAAAGACCATGACATCATAGCGACAACTCTGCATTAGAGATTAAGCTCCTCAAACCCTATCGGCATTGCATCTTGAATGGCTTCGCCAATTATTTTCTGTATATCATTGACCATGCGTGATACTTCAAATTCGGCCTCTAAATACTCCCTTGCCGCTGGGTTAATGCTCACTAAACTATATAAACGTTCTAACTCTTGTTGTTTTTCCTCGCTGATCTCAGTCTCCAACATTTGAGCCTCGCGAATCTCCCATTGTTTTAATTGAAACGCCCGAATCATCTTATGATTATTCGCATCGCTCATAACCTTCTCCTTAGATACAAGAAACTGCTTGAATTCATCTGATTCCTTTAAGGTTCGCGCCAATTCATAAGCCAAATCATTCGCAGCCATATTGTCTACCCCTCCCAGACCCCATCTACTCTAATGATTGTCTCATTATATAAAACTTTAGGGCATGAAACAAATCATTCCTAGTCCATAGGCGCAGTCTAGGACTCGAATTCACTCGTCTTAACAAGGTCTTCCAGTAAGTCAAACGCCTGTAGTCTACTAAAAGACAATAAATCATCCCACTGTTCACGACAAATATTCCAAGGGCAATGAACCGCCATTCGACTTGCAAATCCCAACGGAGTTCCGCTATACCTCTTTTCCAACCGACGTTGAGCCAGGCTTATGAGCCCAGACGCATGAGTATTACACCTAATAGGCTCTAAGCACAGAACTGGCTCAGTCTCATAAGTGACCAGTAGACTATATTTTGAAAGCTGTTTTATCGCCACGTTCTCTCGACGAATGGGTTCCTTCAAAGGAACTGGATCTGGTTGAATCACGCCACCGAGTTTCCGCCAAAAACGCCTTTCCTGGGAACTAGGATTAGAGACACAAACTCCCACAGCACCCATTTGACGGGCAAAACGCACCACAAAGCGGGCAAAATCACATTCCACATTTCCCTTAAGTGATAATCCATCCAAAATGACGAGTCGCTCAGAACCACTTAAGGTGAGTTCTCCAATGCCCGCTTCACCTAATTGGACGACATTATACCCTGGCAACATTTTAATTAAAGGCTCTACCCCAGTGCCCCTCTCCGTTAAAAACGCCCCAAGGGCTAGGGACCAATCTTCAAGACATTCTTCATTCCACTCAACTCGAGGGGAAAGCTCAATTTCAATCCAAGGCATTTGCTCGTCTCCTTCACATCCAGCTGTCAGACACATCTCTAGTGTTTCACCGTAATGCAAAGTCTATTCCCCGTAAACGCCCGGTGTGGGGTTCCTAACGCAATCGTTTTAAGCGAGTCCACCGCCGCTCCAGGAAATCATAGAATAATAGCCATATTATCTTGAAATCAGAGGTCGGCACGACGATTCGCGATTCATAGGTATCATAATTTAACATGTGAAATAACGGGGAAACAACCCGTATTAAAAGGGCTAAAGGATACTCGTGATTGTATCCCTTAGCCTTTTCGCTCTTTTGTTGCAACAACGCATTGAGTCGTGAAATATATTCTTCAATATGTTCTGGGGAATGAAACCTTTCCTGAGATCGTCCCAAAATGAAACGCGCCTCGTCTGAATCATAGAAAAGGTGCGTCACCTCCACACCCAAACGTGACCCATCAAGTTGATTCTCAATGATCATGTCCGGTCGATCTGAATGCTGAACGATTTCATACTTCATTCCCTGTTGAAGATTTAATAGTTCCACCAAAGCAAGAGCAGCGCTTTCTTCAATGAGCCATTTTTCATCGAGTGACTCTGTCAAATGATCCCTCCTAGTCCAGTGGGTACCTTACTTTTTTCATACTTTCGAAGCCAACAACCGAAGGAACCCCGATCTCACGCAATATCTGACTCGCTTCCTCAATATCCCGACCAACAACGTTTGCGCAGTGAGCATCTGACCCGAACGTGAAGTCGATCCCTCGTCGCGATATTTCCTCCACCAAACGTCTCTCTGGGTAAAATTCTTGAACGGGTTTATACCGACCGTTTGTATTGATTTCTAGGACTAAACCTTGCTCAGCAACAGCCGTTAAGGCTTTCTCCGCCAGCGTTAAAATATCCTTCTTGGGCCGAACTCCAAAAAGCTTAATCAGGTCAAAATGGCCGATCGTCGTAAATAACCCACTTTTAGCGGCAAGTGTCACCACTTCGAAATAACGACCGTAAAACTCATCGGCCTCTTTCTCATGATGCAACGGCTCGGCTTCCGGCATATCAAAAATCCAATCGTCAAACTCGTGGACTGACCCTATCACAAAATCAAAGGAAAACTGTTCCAGAAGATGTTTAATTCTTCCTTCTTCATGAGGACGGTACTCCGCCTCCAGCCCGATACGGACGGCTAGATTCGGATAATCTTTCGCCACTTCTCTTATCAAAGGGAAGTTCATTTGATCCCAGTAGTAGTCATGATCAGCAAACCCAATTTCTTTTAAGCCCCGACGGGATGCTTCATCCAAGAACGCCCGAATGTTTTCCCGGTTTGCCTCCCGGTCATTGTGCCCGAGAAGATGAACATGCATATCTAACATCTCAAAATGTTCCTCCCAACTTTCTAAAGCGTTTGAACTCCAGTTTTTATTATGAGATAAGGAAATGTATCTAGAGCCGACAATGCCGTCTTAGTGGTTGGCGCCGCCATATCTGTAAAGAAATTACCCGTTAATTTTACATCCGTTTTTCCCACAATTTTACCCTTTAGAATACGCAAACTATGAGGCGCACTAAGGGAGTACGATCCGGAAACGGCCTCCTGAGTATGTAAGCCGAGCACCGATAAGATCAGCACACCATCTTCTACGCCTTGTAGTGCCTCGGCCCAAGGAACCTCGGCCTGATGCTTGAGATAAAGCCCTGACATTCCATGAGGAAGGGCCGTCGGTTTCGCACCCCAACGGACTGAGTCTTTAACTCGGAGATACGGTGTCTGAAGTTTCCCGTCACAGACTAACACCGTCCGTTCTGCGGGCACTCCCTCTGGCGTAACCAGATAAGACCCCAATTCCAGCGGAAGGAGAGGATCTAGGAGTAAGGAAAAGTTCGGGTGGAACACAAGTTTATTTTCCAGAAAGTTCTCCTTGGAAAAGGCTCCCTGCTTCTCGATGACTCTGTCTCCTGAAAAATTAGGGAGTATAAACTGCCCTAACATGTCCTCCGTCATCGAAGGCGCCAAGATCACTTGGGTCTGGGGCCCAACCGGCGGGGCAACGTTTTGCAAGGCCTCATACAGCTTCAACGTCCGTCCCCATAATTCCTGCTGTTCTTCCGGTCGAGATAGCCGGCGCTTGGCAAAACTACCACCAATTAAACTGTCAAAAGAGAACCACGATACGAATTGAGATTGTTGGTAGGTAAGGGCAAGACCCGTGGACGTTCGAATATGTCGGAACCCCCAGGCCGTCTGAATACTTCCCTGCATCTTTGCTTCAGAAGGTTTATCCGTGAGCCAACGCTTGACTTGATCAAATAATATCTGACCATCTCCAGATATGATGGATTTTATCGCGGGGTCCTCAACGGTCACAAGGGGAAGAGGTGCTGGAGCAGGGATATGGGTGGCATCCGGGTCTTCATAGGAAGCTTGTTTCCACTGGGCTAATTCCTGCTGCCAATAAGCCTGATCGTTATGCGATCCCCATTGAACCATAGCCTGACTGCATTTTCCATCGGCCCAGACCAAGAAAACTTCACCACTTTCGCCCTGACTATAACTTGGTGGCGTATACACGCATCCAGGAGAATTATCTTTAATCCCTAAAGAAACCACTTCCGATTCATTCACCAAAATGCGCCAATCAGCTAGGCGTAGTTCCTCTTTCACTGGAGCATGCTGAGCCTGATAGAGAAGCTCCTCTAAATGTGCTACGAGTTTCATGTTTGTTCCCCTCCCAAACTGACTTGTTGATCCGCATCCATGAGCAAGTAGCGATGGCTTCCCCCGCTTGAAGCAACAGATTGTCCACCCTTGCCGCAGGTCCCGATCGCATCATAGCAGCCTTCACCAACCCCTCCACGAATGGCTTCCAAGGCTGAAAGGATTTTACCACTGAAAATCGAGGGTTGATAAATTGGGAGTGCCGGATCAGCAACATCAATAATTCCGTCACATTGAAAGACAAAATCTCCCGTTTTAGGATTGACTTGTCCCCCACGATACCCCAGCAGCAGTAAATTTTTCTGGCCCTCAATCATCTCGCCATGTTGAAGCAGTGTTTCTCGCACAGCTTTGACTTCATCCATCAAATGCTCTAGGGGCGTTAAAGGAAGCATACGGTCCACGGACAACCGAATATTACTCATGCGGGGTAGCGGGATATTTGCATAGCTCTCTGCCCTACCCGCTCCAGTGACTGGCATTCCTGCTTCTTCAGCTGAGAAAACATCGCCTAACCCAGCTTCCAACACCCCGTCCTGGACAATCGTCACAGTTTGTCTGAGCAGCCCGTTGGCGGAATAAGGTTGATAGGCCCAATCCCCGACAAGCGGCCCATCGATAATATTGACGCCCGGTCTCGCAACCCGTAAGCCCTTACGGAGTTTTCCACCTTCACCGAGTACTGACTCATTCATATGATCTGACTCTACCGCATGCCCAAAGGCCTCGTGTGCCAGCCCCTTAGCCAGCCCATAATCGATAATTAGGGAATAATGACCGCTTGGAAGCTGCGGCGCACCACAGACCGCTCTGGCAAACTCAGCCCGGTCCAGAGCCTTGTTTTTCAGGACATGATCCTTTAATTCCTCAAAGAGCACGCTGGCGTCCATGCCACTGCGATGAATCAGAGTACCCTGAGCCTTTCCCTGCTCCCGCACGGTCCCTTGATGCATCAGAACCGCTCTGGGAATGACAAACGACACGTTGGTCCCATCCGTACGCCCGATACACCATACCTCTTCAACCTGATTATAACTCGTCTGCCACACCACCTCTGGGCTCACTTCCCGCAGCTGGGAATGCAAGGTTAATACCATGGCCTCTAATTCAGCCAAAGGGATTTCTCCAAAGATCTTTTGGGCAGGATTCTTCTCCTCCGCCTGAACCTGAGGTACGTCCCAAATCCTACGATTCAACTTCGTCCCGATCGTTTCATTGCGACGAGCCAACTGAATCGCTTTCTCCACCAGTTTATGACCGGCCCCTGCCTCTAAAACGTCAGAAGTTGCAAAGCCTGATGCTCCGTCTTTCGTGAACGCCTGAACTCCAAAGCCACTATCCTCACCGGTTGATACCCGTTCAAACTTTCCATTACTTAAGCGCATACTCCATTCCCTGCGAGACTGTGCCCGTACAATGACATACCCGTCAAAACCCCGGGTTTCCTCCAGCACGGATTGAACAAACGCTTTAATTTCCTTCTGTTCCACAATAACCCTCCTTGTAAGATAGA
>DHWG01000004.1 GCA_002413075.1 Desulfosporosinus sp. UBA5188
TCTTGAATCATGCCAATTAAACGAACTGCATTGACGTTGTGATCCAACTCAATTTTTCCAAGCTCATGCCAGAATATTTTAATTAACATATACAATTTAGAATAATACAATAATGGAAATAAAACTCAATATTGCCTCTTCACACCAAATTTTCAGTTCTTCGTTTCACCAATATTCTTAATTAAGAGGGAGAAAAAAGGAAGAAAAAGGGGGTATGTGTAGATGAATTGTTCGACAGAATGTTCATGTAAAGAAGAGAGTGATCAAGAGAAATACGCGCGGATCGAAGAAATCATTCAGGAGTATAAAGACAAAGAAGGGAACCTCATTCAAATTTTACATTTTGCACAGGGTATATATGGGTATCTTCCCCTTGAATTGCAGCAATTTATTGCTCAGAAGCTCGATATCCCGTTATCCAAAGTTTATGGCGTCACTTCGTTTTACTCCTTCTTCTCAATTGAGCCCAAAGGTGAGAATACAATTCGGGTTTGCTTAGGTACGGCCTGCTACGTTCGTGGAGGGAAAAAGATCATAGATCGCTTAAAAGAGTTACTAAGTGTGGAGGTAGGCAGTACCACTACAGACGGTAAATTCACGCTTGAAGTGGCACGGTGCATCGGCGCGTGCGGACTGGCTCCCGCGATGACCATCAATGATACAGTTTATAAGCAGGTAAACCCAGACAAGTTACAGGCCATCCTTAAGAAAGCTATAGCACAGAACGAGGTGAAGAAATGAGTGATCAAACGCCAAGTATCAAAGCAATTAGCGACCTTGTGAAAATCAGCGCACAATATAAGGCGACGATCGAAAGCCATAAATATACCGTTCTAGTTTGTTCAGGCGCAGGGTGTGTCTCCTCAAATTGTCATCTTGTTAAGGAGGCCTTACTCAACAGCCTGAAGGATAATAATCTCCAGGATGATGTTTTTGTGATTGAAACGGGTTGTATAGGGACCTGTTCACTCGGACCCGTCATGGTCTTTTTACCCGAAGAAACGTTATACACAAAACTAAGCCCAGCGGATGTGCCTTCTATTGTGAAATCACATTTAATGGACCATAAAATTAAAGTGGATAAAACGTATGTTGATCCTCAGACCGGTGAACCGATACTTTGCATGAAGGACATTAGCTTCTTTAAAGAGCAGGTAAAGATCGCCTTACGAAACTGTGGTAGCATTGAACATTCTTCTATTGAAGCCTATATTGCCAAAGATGGTTATCTGGCGATTGCCAAGGCCTTAACAGACATGACGCCAAGTCAAGTTGTGGAAGAAGTCAAAAAGTCTGGTTTAAGAGGGCGCGGTGGGGCAGGTTTTCCCACAGGCCTTAAATGGGAAGCCGGCAAGAATATAGAAGCCGATCAGAAATATATTGTTTGCAACGCTGATGAGGGCGACCCAGGCGCCTTTATGGACAGGAGTATTTTAGAAGGTGATCCGCACAGTGTCATTGAAGGAATGATGCTTGGAGCGTATGCCATTGGCGCTGATAAGGGGTATGTCTATGTAAGAGCGGAGTATCCCCTGGCGGTGGAACGTTTAAGCCATGCCATTGAATTGTCTCGTCAAGTCGGTTTGCTTGGGGAAAATATCCTTCAGACCTCCTTTAACTTTAATCTGGAAATTAGAATTGGAGCAGGAGCCTTTGTTTGTGGTGAGGAAACAGCCCTTATGGCTTCGATTGAGGGAGAGCGGGGAGAACCAAGACAGAAACCACCCTTTCCCTTTCAGAAAGGTTTATATGGAAAACCAACGATTATCAATAATGTAGAAACCTTCGCCAATGTTCCCCCTATTATTCAAAACGGAAACGCGTGGTATGCGAAGTTTGGAACGGAAAAAAGCAAGGGAACAAAGGTCTTTGCGTTGGCTGGAGATATTACCAATACCGGAATTATTGAAGTCCCCATGGGAACAACACTGGGAGATATACTCTTTAAAATTGGCGGTGGAATTCCTAAGAAGAAGGCCTTTAAAGCGGCCCAAACCGGTGGACCGTCTGGGGGCTGCATTACCAAAAAAAATCTAAATACACCCGTTGACTATGAATCCCTGACAGCACTCGGAGCCATCATGGGTTCAGGTGGCTTAATCAGTATGGATGAGGACACCTGTATGGTGGACATGGCCAGATTTTTCATGGAATTCGTTCAAGATGAATCGTGTGGAAAATGTGTTCCCTGCCGAACAGGCACGAAAAGAATGTTAGAAATCTTAGAGCGCATTACCAAAGGAGAAGGACAAGTTGGAGATATTGAACTTCTGGAGGAATTAGGGGAGACCATACAGCTGTCGGCACTTTGTGGCTTGGGTCAAACAGCCCCAAATCCCATTTTGAGCACGATCAAGAACTTCCGTGTGGAGTATGAGGAGCATATTAATCATAAATACTGTCGTGCCGGAGTCTGTGGCGATTTGTTTATCTCTCCCTGTGCCAATGCCTGTCCGGCTGGGGTTAATATACCCGGCTATATCGCTCTGATTGGGGTCGGAAGGTTAAGGGATGCGTATAACCTCATTCGCCAAGAAAACCCGTTTCCAGCCGTATGCGGTCGCGTTTGTACGCATCCGTGCGAAAGCAAATGCCGAAGGGCTCAACTCGATGAGGCCATTGCCATCGCCGATTTGAAAAGATATGTTGCCGATTACGTCCTGAACCACGAGGAACCCTACACGGATCTTATCTTTCCTAGAAACGGAAAGTGCGTAGGAATCGTTGGAGCTGGTCCTTCCGGCTTAACTTGTGGGTATTATCTGGCGCGTTTGGGCTACATGGTCGATATTTATGAATCAATGCCGGTCGCGGGGGGGATTATGGCCTTTGGTATACCCGAATATCGATTACCCGAAGAAGTACTGCAGCACGAAATTAAGTTGATCAAGCAGGCAGGCGTAAACATCCACTTAAATATGGCCGTCGGCGAAGACGTCCTCTTTGAAGACCTTCGACAAAAGCATAACGCCGTCTATTTAGCCACAGGGACACAATTTTCCAATAAAGTAAATGTTCCAGGAGAAGACCTCAAAGGTGTCATACACGGCCTGAATTTTCTCAGAGACGTCCATTTAGGGAAGGACGTACAAATTGGGGATCACGTGATCGTGATTGGTGGCGGCAACACAGCGCTTGATGCGGCGAGGGTGGCCATCAGACGTGGCGCGAAAGAAGTCAGTATCCTGTACCGGAGAACGATTGAAGATATGCCAGCAGACCCCAGAGAAGTCCGTGATGCCCTTGAAGAAGGGATTAAGATTATTCCTTTAGTCACGCCAATCAGGTTTAGCGGGGAAGGTCATGTGACCCAGGTTGAAGGTATCCGGATGGAACTGGGTGAGTTTGATGAAAGTGGACGTAGAAAACCTAAAGCCATCCTAGGATCTGAATTCAACTTACATGCGGATCTTGTGATACCCGCTGTGAGTCAGTATGCAGACCTACCTTTTATTGGTAAGGATGAACTAGAAGTGACTCAGTGGGGAACGTTTATAACCCATAAAGATTCAATGATGACAAATATCGAGGGTGTATTTGCGGGCGGCGACGTGGTTCGGGGATCAGATGTGGCGATTACGGCCATAGCCGATGGTAAAAATGCGGCGAAGTCCATCGACAAATACCTGGGCGGAACAGGCGTGCTTAAGACCGGGGAAACGATCGAAATCCCGTTGCCTACGACCGATGAACAGGAAATTATAGAGCACGAGCGATTCACCATGAAATTCCTAGATCCTGAGCTTAGGAAAAGCTCATTCGATGAGGTCGCCGTTGGTTTCCACAAGCTCAATGCGATCGCCGAATCAATGAGATGCTTAAGATGCGACAGGAGGGGCTAACCATGGTGAATTTAACCATCAATAATAAATCAATCACGGTTGAAGACGGCCTGACAATTATCCAAGCTGCCAAGCAAAATAACATCCTAATTCCCAGCCTCTGTTACTTAGAAGGCGTGCATAAATCAGGTTCTTGTAGGATTTGCGTGGTCGAGGTGGAAGGCGTTAAGGCCTTACAAGCCTCTTGCATCAGTGCGGTCAGAGAGGGTATGGTAGTCCATACGAATTCACCCAAAGTTAAACGGGCCAGAAAGATTCTCTATGAGCTCATCCTGTCAGATCACCCGAAGGATTGTTTAAACTGCAAGAGAAGCCAGAATTGCGAATTGCAAAAGTTAGGAGAGACCATAGGGGCTACTGAGGAACGGTTTAAAGGGGAAAAGTCGAAATCCTATCTAGATAACACGTCCCCTTCAATTATTAGAGATACTTCAAAGTGTATTCTA
Organism: Desulfosporosinus sp. UBA5188; assembly: GCA_002413075.1. Taxonomy (GTDB): domain Bacteria; phylum Bacillota; class Desulfitobacteriia; order Desulfitobacteriales; family Desulfitobacteriaceae; genus Desulfosporosinus. The sequence goes on from DHWG01000004.1 coordinate 4,289, forward strand.
TGTCGACGATGTGTGACGGTCTGCAACGAGATTCAAGGTGTCGGTATTTTAAACGCACAGGGAAGAGGTTACAAAACCGTCATCGGGCCAGCGGCAGATCTTGTCTTGAATAGTGTTAATTGTACCTACTGCGGGCAATGTGTCGCAGTATGCCCCGTTGGAGCGCTCCAAGAAAAGGATTCAATCTCCAGAGTCTGGGAGGCTCTGAATGATCCTAAGAAACGTGTCATCGTTCAAACAGCACCGGCCATACGAGCCGCTCTTGGGGGGGAATTTGGCTACGAAGCGGGTACTTTAGTCACCGGTAAAATGGCGACAGCCCTTCGAGACTTGGGATTTGATGACGTCTTTGATACTAATTTCACGGCAGACTTAACCATTCTGGAAGAAGGGACCGAATTCTTACAACGCGTTCAAACGGCTTTGAGCGGTGGAAATGCGGCACTCCCTATGATCACCAGTTGTAGCCCTGGTTGGATTAAGTATGTGGAACATGCTTTTCCAGCGCAACTCAATCATCTGTCAACCTGTAAATCTCCCCATACCATGCTGGGGGCGTTAGCAAAATCTTATTATGCTGAGAAGATCGGGGTTGCCCCAGAAGACATCTTCGTAGTTTCAGTAATGCCTTGTACCGCCAAGAAATTCGAAATCTCTCGACCAGAAATGAAAAATCATGGTCAATTCAATGTCGATGCCGTCTTAACAACGAGAGAGCTGGCCAGGATTATCAAGGAAGCGGGCATTGATTTTAGATCATTGGAAGAGGGCTCCTTCGATAGTCCCTTAGGTCTATCTTCAGGTGCAGCGGATATCTTCGCGGTCACAGGAGGGGTCATGGAAGCCGCACTCCGAACAGTCTATGAAGTCGTGACAGGTCGGGAATTACCCTTTGAAAAACTGCATGTAACACCCATCGTAGGCTTAGACCAAATTAAAACCGCTGAGTTGACGATTAAGGACGCCGTTGAAGCGTATAAATTCCTAGAAGGGGTCACCGTAAAAGTTGCAGTGACCAGTGGCTTGAAGGGTGCAAAAATCCTCATGGAGGAAATTGCTCGAGGCGAGTCCCCTTACCATTTTATCGAAGTGATGGGATGCCCCAATGGATGCATCAGTGGAGGGGGACAGCCTAGACCCACCACTCAAGCGATTCGCGAAAGTCGATTTAAGGCCATTTACAAAGAGGATGAAGGAAAACAACTGAGGAAATCGCATGAAAATCCCTTCATCACTAAGATTTATGCAGAGTTCCTTGGACATCCGTTGGGGCATAAGTCCCATGAATTACTGCACACGGATTACACGAAACGTGGCGTCTACAACGAGTGTCTACTGGAGGATCCAACACCGTCTAGCAAAAGCTAAGCATTATAGGATAATATAAGGTTAAGGAGCGAACCCTAAGGTGAGTTTAGGGTTCGCTCTTCTTAATACTTAGTCATGATCGCAGAAAGGAACGTACGGATGGATTATGATCTGATCGCAGGCAACACGTTCGAAGATTGGAAGAAACTCTATCCTTTGTTGGAGGACATCGTTTCGGCCAGAGAAGTATTCTGGGCAAACCCCGAGTACAGACCTTTCGAAGAAGCCATAAGTAACCTATCAATTGGTGAAGTAGAAGTGAAGAAGGCCGAAGAAAGGCTACGCCGATTTGCCCCCTATATCGTTCAAGTGTTTCCCGAGACTAAGGACCGCTTAGGGCCTATTGAGTCTCCACTAAAGAGAATACCAGGAATGAAGAAAGAACTTGAGAGACTATTTGACGGCCAAATTCCTGGACAGTTACTTCTGAAATGTGATAACCAGCTGCCTATTGCCGGGTCTATCAAAGCCCGAGGGGGTATCTATGAAGTCTTAAAGCACGCTGAAGACCTGGCACTTCAAAACAAGTTGCTCACCTTACAGGATGATTATTCGGTGTTTGATAGTCAACGATTTAGGGATTTCTTTACAAACTATTCGATGGCCGTGGGCTCTACGGGAAATTTGGGACTAAGTATCGGAATCATGGGCGCTCAATTGGGCTTTAAAGTCACGGTACATATGTCAGCTGACGCCAAGCCGTGGAAAAAAGATCTGCTGAGGTCTAAAAATGTCACAGTCGTTGAATATGACTCAGACTTCAGTAAGGCGGTTGAAGAAGGAAGAAAGCAGTCCGACTGTGACCCCAACAGCTATTTTATTGATGATGAGACATCGCAGGACCTTTTTCTAGGCTATGCGGTTGCAGCTTATCGACTTCAGAAACAGCTCAAGGATCTCAAGATAACGGTGGATGAAAATCATCCGTTGTTCGTGTATTTGCCTTGTGGTGTAGGCGGAAGTCCAGGAGGCATAACCTACGGCTTAAAGTTGATTTTCAAGGATTATGTCCACTGCTTCTTCGTAGAGCCGACCCACTCTCCAGCGATGTTGATCGGTCTTATGACAGGGCTTCATCATCAAGTATCGGTTCAGGATTTCGGCCTGGATAATCAGACAGCAGCCGACGGTCTTGCGGTAGGGCGGCCCTCTGGCTTTGTGGCCAAGACGTTGAAAAATCTCATCAGTGGCGTAGTAACTGTAGACGATCACCCATTGTTTGTGCTCTTAAAAACCTTGATTGACTCAGAAATGATTCACTTAGAACCGTCTGCCTTGGCAGGATTCCCCGGTATCGGACGATTATTAATCGATCCGGCCGGGAAGAAATATATAGAAGATCACCAATTGAAGGATAAATTACAGGAGGCAACCCATATTGTCTGGGCCACAGGGGGCAGTATGGTCCCGCAAGAGATTATGGCAGCCTATTACCAAAGAGGTCTCGATTATTGCACGTTGAAGTAAGTAGACAAGGAAACTTAAATGTTATATCTTTGAATCAATAGAAGGGGGAATAACACATGATTCGTGAACTCATTGAAAAGAATAGGACCTACCGCCGATTCTATCAAGACGTAGAGGTAAGCCAAGACGCCTTAAGAGACCTCATCGATCTTGCAAGACTTTCTTCGACCGGTGGGAACCTCCAGTCGTTAAAGTATGTATTATCTTACACGCCTGAAACAAATCAGCGGATTTTCAAAACCTTAAAATGGGCCGGTTACTTAAAAGACTGGGACGGGCCAGAAGACGGCGAGAGACCGAGTGCCTACGTGGTCGTGCTCCATGATCAAACGATCAGTAAAGGTTTCTTCTGGGATCTCGGGCTTGCCGTTCAGAGTATTTTGTTGGGTGCCACTGAAAAAGGCTTCGGAGGTTGCCAATTTAATAATGTTGATCGTGTGACCCTAGCTCAAGAACTGAAATTACCGGAGCATTTTGCCATTTTAACCGTCCTTGCTTTGGGGAAACCCAAAGAGGTGGTCGTCCTAGAGAAACTGGGTGACTCCGGAGACGTAAAATATTGGAGAGATGATCAAGGCGTTCTTCATGTACCCAAACGAGCACTGGAGGACTTGATTTACAACTTATCATAAGCACCTTTCAAGACTCTTAGAGGGCTGTCGAAACCATTCTTTATGGTTCCGGCTGCCCTCTTTTTGCTTTATTCAATGACGCAACGGGCTTTATTCATAACTTCAGAAACCTTTCTTTACTCAATTTATTAATACTGGGTTGATGATATGCACGTTGGTGAGTGTGAGTAGACCAGTAATAGGATCGATATTTTCAAAAGCTGTTTTCAGAATAGTATCCTTATTCAGGCTAAGTGTAAATACGGTTTCATCAGTTTCATTGCTAAACTTATCCCCCAGGTTATATGTGCCTTGACATGATACGTCTGTATAATCTGTTCTGCCCTTAAAAGCTGCGAACATCTTAACTGAATCTATAAATCCACCATCACCAACTAATTTCAGCGGAAGATTTTCGGACAGTTTAAAGTGAATAACTATACCGCCATCTTCCAATAATTCAGCCTTTATAAATCTTGCTCCAAATATTTCTTTCCCCTTAACCTGAGAGAAATATAACACATCTGAGTTCATCTTGTCAGAGACCGTCTTTCGCTGATCGTTTAGTTGTTTCTGTTGGGCATCTGCAATACCCTTCTTTTGGGCTGCAGCTTGATCGTCAATAGCCTTCTGTTTCTCAATTGCTTGCGTACGAGCCTGCTCCTGCGCTTGTTGCTCCTTGGCGTAATTAGGACTATTCACATATATCATCATGCCAACAAAATATAGTGAAAAAACGGCAGTCAGTATCTTCCTAGTTCTATGTGGGAACCTATTGTATTTCCACATGCAAACAATGCCAACTGGGGAAAATAATATAAGGGTTAACCAGATAAACCAATTTGATTCATAAAACTTAAGTTTCACTTCATTTGTTTTAAGCACTAGCTGGCCACCCCTTTTATTTAATTAATAAAATAGCGTATAAATGCTTGATTCATAAACCTCCCCTCTCAAAAAAAGGGTAAAGTAGCTCTCACCTATGTATCTGTCTCTTATACACATCT
>DHWG01000158.1 GCA_002413075.1 Desulfosporosinus sp. UBA5188
CCTGTTCACTGCCCCGTATTTGGGGTCACTTACACGGAGTTTGCTGGGCTGATTACGTAAAGACGTCGCGCTTGTGTCACGCAAGTCCCAAGCTCGGAACCGGGGTCGCCGGATCCGTGATGGCGAGAAGGGATCTTGTGCGCTGCCCCGTATCTGGGGTCGATTACATGCAAGTTTGCTATCCAGCTTATATAAAGACCTCGCGCTGGTGTCACACTGCGTCCCGAGCCTGGAACGGGCAACGGCAAGGAGGGACCTATCTTGGGTAGATGGCACATTTCATGTGCACTGTCCTGCTTAGCGGGAGAAGGGACGATTCTTACTTGCATACAGACGCTAGCAGAACAGTTCTCCTCCCCCGTCGGTCTCCAAGCCCAGGGAGCGCCATTCAACAAGCGACTTCATTCGTTTCTCCATAGCCCTACCCAAGAGGAGCGCTTTTCTGCTAAGCGGATGCGTCGTGGAGCCGCGGTCCAGACGAGCGCCGACGGTTCGAGTTCCCGTAGAGGGCCAGTGGTTCACTTGCAGTTAGCCCAGAGGTTTGGCTCGATCGCGAACCGTCCAGCTTGTCAGCGGCGTAACTCGCAGACGCGTGCAGAAAAGCGCTCCTCCTCGTCGCCACCAAGGCCCGAGGACCGTGTTACAATAAGCTACAGAATTTTGCTTAGAAACGCCTGCGTCCTAGGATTTTGGGGATGAGCGAACATTTCGTTGGGCTCTCCCTCTTCCATAATAATTCCTTCATCCATGAAAATCACTCGATCGCCAACTTCCCGGGCAAAACCCATCTCGTGAGTCACGACGACCATCGTCATCCCTTCACGCGCTAAGTCTTTCATTACCGCAAGCACCTCTCCAACCATTTCCGGGTCCAAAGCCGAAGTGGTCTCGTCAAAAAGCATGATCTTCGGTTTCATGGCTAACGCCCTTGCGATGGCCACCCGTTGTTGTTGCCCCCCTGAAAGTCGATCGGGATATTCGTCTGCTTTGTCAGATAGGCCGACCTTTTCTAAAAGCTCTAAGCCAATCTTGCGAGCTTCTGCTTTGTTAGTTTTACGAACAATCTGTGGAGCAAGTACAACGTTCTGGATCGCAGTCATATGCGGGAAAAGGTTAAAGCGTTGAAATACCATGCCCACTTCTCGACGAATTGCATTCACATTAATCTCAGAGTCCAGCGGAATCCCATCGACAATGATTTCTCCGCTGGTCGGTTCTTCTAATTTATTGAGGCAACGCAAGAAAGTGCTCTTTCCTGAACCACTGGGACCGATGACCACCACAACTTCACTTTCCTGAACCTGGCAATCGATTCCTTTAAGCACTTCAAGTTTGCCAAACGATTTATGCAAATTTTTAACGGATATCATTCTTACCCAGCCTCCTTTCCATATAGGAAACCCATTGGGAAATTAACTGAGTCATTACCAGATAATACAAGGCAACAGTTATATACATGGGAATAGGTTGAAACGTGCGACCTACAATGATCTTCCCACTATAGAAAAGTTCTTGAATCGCAATAATCGATAGCAGCGATGAATCTTTAAGTAAGGCAATAAACTCGTTGCCTAGTGGTGGAATCACCCGTTTAAAGGCTTGTGGTAAGATGACATAGCGCATAGATTGGCTATGAGCCATCCCCAACGACCGGGCAGCTTCCGATTGCCCACGGTCAATCGATTGAATTCCGGCTCTAAATATTTCGGCAATATAAGCTCCGGAATTAAGACCCATTGCCAATACCCCTGCAAAGTATTGATAATTATTGGGTAAAGTGTCCCAGTGAAAAATTTTCGGAGCCAAAAAATAAACTAAGAAGATTTGAACCAGCAACGGAGTTCCTCTGAAAAAATCGATGTAACCAATGGCTGCCGCACGCACGACCTTGCTCTTCGATAGTCTCGCTAATGCCATAAGCAAACCTATGACAACCCCGATGGCTACTGCAACCGCAGTCAGTTCCAAAGTTAGGACTGCTGCCTTATTCAGAATTGGGATGCTATCTATTGCTGATTTCCAGTTTAAGTCCACAGAAAATCCTCCTTGCTATTTCATTTTTCATCCTAAAACGAGAAAATACTGGTCTCACCATCTTGATTCCCAAGTTTCATTGACTATTGCCTAAAAGTATACAATTTACCGCAAATTTATTCAAGTAAAAAGGCGTCCCAGAAGAACTTCTGAAACGCAAATAAATAAAATCCAGCTTCTAAGCCCTCATAAAGCCAGCTCTTAGTTTTTAGATTTTTGGGGTTTCTTCATTAAACCATTTCTTATAAATCTCGTTGTATTTACCATTTTCCCTAAGTTTCTTCAGGGAAGCGTTCACTTTATCATCTAACTCTTGATTTCCTAATTTCAAAGCAATCCCGTAATATTCTTTGGGGAAATCTCCTTTGATGTATTGAACATCAGCGTTAGGATTTTGCTTGATAAAGTAGAGGACGACCGGTGAATCGGCAACCACCGCATCCAAACCACCATTTATCAAATCTGTTATCGCGTCCGGCACTGTATCATATTTATTTGGAGTCATCCCCAATTTTTCGACAACCATTTGTCCGGTTGTCGAATTTTGAACGCCAACTTTCTTTCCCTTAAGATCTTCAACTGTCTTGATCTTGGAGTCTTTTTTGGTCGCAATGTATTGAGTCGCCATCAAGTATTTATCGCTGAAGAGGACATTTTGAGCACGCTCATCAGTGATCGTCATCGCTGCAATCACAGCATCATATTTTCCGGCTTGTAACGAAGGGATGAGTCCATCAAACGATGCGGATTCTACTTTCACGGTGTATCCCAAGTCTTCGCCGATTGCTTTGATGAGATCGGAATCAAACCCTGTCAGTTGGTCTTTTTCATCCTTAAACTCAAAGGGTGCAAAGGTTGGGTCCGTACCCACCTTAAGTATTTTTTCGGATTGGGCTGGAGATGGAGAAACGGTACTTGCTCCACATCCAGTCATTACGAAGAGGCTCACCAGCAGTAAAGCGACCCCGGTAAAACGAACGCTTTTTGTCTTTTTCATGACTTGTCATGTTCCCCTCTCTTTTGACTCCGTGTCGTTTGTGCATGAATATACGCAGCAATGTTTAATTATAAACAAAATCCCGCTTAATTCAAGCCCCAATTTTCTCCTAGCCCATAACTTGTTGCATTTCCAGTTCGCAAGAATTCTACTCACCTCCAAGTTAACCTTGGAGTGTTTAGGTTTATGGGTTTGATAAGAAATAATAAAGGTAAGGCACTTAATAAGAGCGCCTTACCTTTATCAGTTCTTATACAATGAACAACAGAATCCAAAAAATGTCTTTAGAATGTTGGGGCATCCTTTTTAAACCATTTTTTGAAAATCTCTTTATATTTACCATTATCAATTAGTTTTTTCAGGGAAGCGTTCATTTTTCCCGACAATTCAGTATTTCCCAGCTTCATAGCTATTCCATAATATTCTTGGTCAGAGTCTGCCTCTACTGAAGTGATTTGGGCTGTTGCATTTTGCGCTTGGAACCAAAGAACAACTGGAGAATCGGCCACGACTGCATCGACCCCACCGTTTATAAGATCGTTTAAAGCATCCGGTGTTGTGTCATACTTCTTGGTGGTTATGCCTAGTTTTTCAACGGCAAATTGCCCAGTGGTGTTGAGTTGGACTCCCACTTTTTTCCCTTTTAAATCTGCCAATTTTGCAAAGCTGGATCCTTTTTTCATAGCAATATACTGAACAGTTTTAAAATACTTGTCACTGAATTGGACACTCTTGGCACGATCATCCGTAATCGTCATTGCTGAAATCACAGCATCATATTTTCCAGCTTGCAGAGCCGGAATCAAACCGTCAAAAGCAGCCGTTTCTATATTCACTTTAGTGTAACCTATATCTGCCCCAATAGCATTAATGAGCTCAATATCAAACCCCGTCGGCTTTTGTTTATCATCCATAAATTCAAACGGCGCATAGGCGATATCAGAACCAACCTTGAGGATCTTTTCTACGGGAGCTGGAGTTGTTGGGGCTGGTGTGCTGGCACTTCCACATCCTGCAAGCGCCAAGAGGCTTAGGCTTAATAAACTAGCTAAAACAAGACGAAACTTTGGTTTAAACATAAGATTTTTCCCCTCTCTTCAACTTATTGTTTTAGATTATACACATTTATACATATTTATTCAATACCTTTTTCTATTTCATATCCAAGCCCAAGGAGCGCCGTTTTACCATGCGTTCCATTCGTTCTTCATAGACCAACCCAAGAGGGTGCTTTTTTGCTAAGCGGATGTGTCGTGCTGACGCTTAGCAGGAAACACGCCTCCCCCCGTCGGTCTTGCCAATCCCCAGTCGAGCGTGCACAAAAAGCTTCACCTATTTCTTTAAGCGCGGATCAAGAATATCCCGTAACCCGTCTCCAAAGAGATTCAAGCCCAAGACAGTCAAGGATATGGCAATACCAGGAAAGTAGATCATGTAGGACGCATTATTGATAAANNTTGGGAAGGATATGATGTAGCACTTGCCGTACAGAGCCAGCCCCAATTGATTTTGCGGCTTCCACATATTCTTGGGAGCGTACGGCAAGCACCTGTCCACGCACGATCCGAGCATAGACCGGAATTCCGACGATCCCAATAGCTATCATAGCATTTCCAACGCCGCGTCCTAAGCCAGTCATGATTGCAATGGCTAAAAGAATTGAGGGAAAGGCTAGGAGAATATCCGTAAAACGCATGATGACATCATCCCAGGCTCCCCCAACGTAACCAGCGATCAGGCCCAAAGTCGTTCCCACTGTGAAGGATATCCCAACTGCGATGACACCGACCATCAGCGAAACCCTTGCTCCAAAAAGGATCCTAGACAGAATATCTCGCCCAAATTCATCCGTTCCAAACCAATGAGCTGCCGATGGCGTTTGCAAGCTGACACTTAAATTGGTCTGAAGATGATCATACGGGGCGAGTAACGGAGCGAAAATAGCAATGAGAATCATGAATATAAAAACAAAGAGCCCCACCACTGCCATCTTGTTACGGAAGAATCGACGCAAAAGAAATTGTGAGGAATCGACCTTGTCGTTCAGCGGTTCCGGTTGAATAGTTGACATTTCTGATAAAGACATAGGTCATCCCTTCCTTTAAGCGTAGTGAATACGCGGATCAATGAACGCATAAAGGAGATCCACGACCAAATTTACCAGAACATAAACGGCTGCGCTGAGGAGTACCGTTCCTTGAACTAGGGGGAAATCGGAATGGTCAATCGCCATAAACGTTAACGAGCCCACACCGGGCCAAGAAAAAATCGTCTCTGTGAGCACCGCTCCACCCAGCAGACTACCAAATTGCAACCCAATCACCGTGATGATCGGAATCATAGCATTCTTGAGCGTGTGCTTAAGGATTACCGACCGCTGACTTAGCCCTTTCGCCCTAGCCGTACGAACATAGTCCTGACGAATCACTTCCAGCATACTGGAGCGAGTCATCCGTGCAATGACCGCGGTTGAGGAGGCTCCCAAGACAATAGCCGGCATAATAATGTGGCGCACAGTATCACCTAATGCACCCCAATTTCCAGTTCGAAAGCCGTTAATAACACTGTCAATGAGAAAGAATTTTGTATAGATCACCATGTCTGTTGTTGGGCCGAGCCGGTTACTCGTGGGAAGCCAGCCTAAGCGCACGGCAAAGACGTCAATAAAAATGAGTCCCAGCCAAAAGATTGGCATTGATACCCCGAGAAGGGCGCCCAACATACTCAAATAATCCACCGTCGAGTATTGTTTAACCGCCGATATTATTCCGACCGCGATCCCCATGACAGAGGCCAGCATCAACGCCACGACGGTCAGCTCAATGGTTGCCGGAAAACGCGAAACAATCTCCTTGGTGACGGATTCCTTCGTAAATAATGATCTCCCTAGATCTCCAGTGACTGCACCGCCGATAAAGTGCCCAAACTGGACGTAAAGCGGGTCATTTAATCCCAGTTCTAGTCGCAGTGCTTCTTGTTTTTCCAGGGTGGCATGTTGTCCCAAAATAACGGAAGTGGGATCGACGGTAAAGACATGCAAAACGAGGAACACCAAGAGTGAAACACCAAAAAGGACGGGAAATAGTAATAATATGCGGCGAATAATGTACCTCAGCATGGTTTTTCCTCCAAATACACTTACCAAGGGCAAGCCCTTGGTAAGTGCAGATTGCATATAATTGACAGCAACTTATTTAGCTGTTTTGTCCAACGTTCTTAGGAAGTACACGCCCGTGGGATGGATCTTGAAGCCAGAGATATTTTTGCTGGCAACCGCCATATCCATGGAATTACTTATGAATACCCATGGAGCATCTTTGACGAGAATTTCTTGGGCTGCCGTGTAATCCTTAACTCGCTCGGTTTTATCGGCGCTTTGTTGTGCCTTCATCAGCAATCCATCATATTGAGGATTGCTATATTTCGCATCATTCAAGCGGCCATTTCCGATTTGACTGGAATGGAGTAAGGCATACAAGAAGTTATCTGGGTCCCCATTATCACCTGTCCAGCCGTATAGAAAGGATTCACCTTTTCCGTTCTTCACATTTTCTTTGTGCTCTTTCCAAGCTGCAGAGGTGATTTTGACTGTAACCCCAACCTGTTTAAGGTATCCTTGAATGGCCGTGGCCAAGCTATCTCCACCCACAGCATTATAGGGACGTGGGTTTGGATAACTGATGAGTTCGAAGCTTAAGTTATTATCGTAGCCAGCTTCTTTCAACAATTCTTTTGCTTTTGCCTGATCAAAGGCATACGGTTTTAAATCTTTATCATAACCAAAAAGAATGGACGGCAAAGGACCGTTCGCCACGACGGCATTTCCCTTATAAAGGCTTTTGACCATTTCGTCGCGGTTAATGGCCATGGAAATGGCTTGGCGTACTTTAGGATCATTAAAAGGTTTACGGTCTGTGCGCAAACCCATGTAGTTGATATTCATCCCAGGAGACGTGCTAAAGGTTAGTTTGGCATCCCCTTTTAAACGTTCGACGTCATTCGGATCGATGCCATCAATGATATCCGCTTCGCCAGCCATCAGTTTATTGGCGCGTACGGAGTTTTCTTT
>DHWG01000071.1:0-501 GCA_002413075.1 Desulfosporosinus sp. UBA5188
GAGTGTTCAGGCGGTCTGCGTGGTCTAAAATACGGCGTAACGAAACATTATATCATGGGTATGCAATTGGTCTTAGCGAATGGTGAGGTCATCCGTTGGGGCGGAAAAACCGTTAAAAATGTTACAGGGTACGATTTAGTCGCCCTCTTTACGGGATCTGAAGGAACGCTTGGAATTATCACTGAAATCATTGTTAAATTAATTCCAGCTCCCGAGGCTCGCAAGAGTATTTTAGCTGTCTTTGATAGCGTTGATAAGGCGGGTAATGCCATCGCCGCCATTATCCGTAATAAAGTTATTCCGGCAACCCTTGAGATTATGGATAAAGTGACCATTCAAACCGTGGAAAACTTTGTGCATGCAGGCCTTCCGATGGACGCTGAAGCGGTCCTCTTATGTGAAGTGGATGGGTACAAAGAAGCAGTTGAACGAGAAGCTGTTTTGGTTGAACGGATTTTGCAAGAAGAAGGAGCCGTTCAAGTAAAAATTGCTAAAGACGAT
>DHWG01000071.1:733-3399 GCA_002413075.1 Desulfosporosinus sp. UBA5188
CAAAAACGACCGACAACCGTTCTTGAAGACGCAACCGTTCCCCGGAGTAAAATTCCAGATATGCTTAAAGCAATCCGTAGGATTGCCACAAAGCACGATTTGCAAATTGCTACGTTTGGACATGCGGGAGACGGAAACTTACACCCCACAATTTTGACAGATGAACGAGATCTGGAAGAAATGAAACGGGTTGAGCTAGCCGTGGAAGAGATTTTCGAGACAGCAATAGCGCTCGGAGGAACCCTTTCCGGTGAACATGGGATTGGAATTGCCAAAATGAAATTTCTTGACTGGGAGTTTGGTGAAGCTGGCGTCGCGGCATTACGTCGCATTAAAGAAGCCCTAGATCCCAACTATTTGTTGAACCCGGGCAAAATTGTAAGGAGGGACTAATCGTGTCCGTATATGATTCGTTGGATTCGATTACCGAAGAACTCCGTAAATGTATGAAGTGCGGAAACTGTCAGGCAGTATGCCCAATTTATAAGGAATCACGCCAAGAAGTCGGCGCTGCGAGAGGGAAAATTAGTCTCATAGAATTTATCCTCTCGGGAGAAATTGACATGACTAAGGGACTGTCTGAGCGCCTGTCACTTTGCACGACCTGTAATGCATGTAGTAATAATTGCCCTTGTGGGGTTCGGTTTGATAAGATTATTCTTGCGGGAAGGGCAGAAGCTGTTCGTAAACAAGGCATGCATCCCGTAAAAAAAATTGCCTTTACTGCGTTGAAGATGCAGCGAATGTTTGATTTTGGGCTGAAGGCAGGAAGTATCTTTCAAAGTGTAGCCTTAAAACACATACCCAATAGACACAGTAAATTAGCACGTATGCGCGTTGATATCGGGATAGGCAAGGACAAAGTGTTCCCAATGCTGCCTAAAAAAACCTTGCGTTCAGAGTTTCCTGAAGTGATTAAAGTCAAAAATCCTATAATGAGAGTGGCTTTCTTTACGGGCTGCATGATTAACTATTTCTACACGGACATCGGTAGAGCCGTGATCGAGGTGCTTACGGAAAACGACATTGAAGTGGTCATTCCAAAGTTCCAGGCCTGCTGTGGTATTCCAGCTTCTGTCAATGGGGATGCTAACTCCGCACGTACTTTAGCCAAACGCAATTTACGGGCCTTTGAGAGGATGGGGGCGGATGCCTTGGTGGTTGCCTGTTCTTCTGGAGGGACTGCTTGGAAACACGTTTTTGGCGAGCTACTTGAAAATGATCCGGAACTTAAACCCTTGGCAGATAAGTGGGCGGCAAAATCCTACGATATTTCAGAGTTCCTGATTCATCAAGTTCCCTTTAAGAAGGAAGGTTTGGGACGAGTATCCCGTAAAGTGACCTATCATGAGCCGTGCCACTTAAATCGTGGACAGGGAATTAGTTCAGAACCGCGAGAAATTCTTAAGAGTATTCCAGGAGTGGAACTCATTGAAATGAAAGACCCTGGTCGCTGTTGTGGTATGGCCGGCTCATTCAGTCTTGTACACCCAGATATTTCTGTACAAATTTCTGACCGTAAAACAGATGATATTGCCCAGACTCACACGGATACGGTGGCAACTGGTTGCCCTGCTTGCCGAATGCAATTGCAAAGCGGCGTTGAAAATGCCCAGATTGACGAAGAGGTATTACACACGATTCAAATCTTGGCTGAGTCTTATAGAGCCGGTAAAAAAGAGCAAAAGAGTTTATAATTCAATCTTCTACACTGCCTAAGAAGGTCACTCAACATGGAAACACTTTTTATAAGTGTTCCATGTTTCTTTATTGCAAATGTCATGGTACACTAAAGAAGCTAATTTTCGTAATATTCCACTATTCTATTATTAACCCATTGATCGTCGGTGGGACTAAAAAGTTAAATAATTCACATATTGGTATATGTTAGTGAATTTGAAGAGTAGCAATGCAATAAAGGAGTGGCATATCATGAATTTAAAACCGATTAGAACTAAGAAGATTTATGAACAGATTGTTGAACAAATAGGGATATTGGTTGCAGATGGGAAGCTAAAGCCTGGCGATCGTTTGCCTTCAGAGCGTGAATTGGTTGAACGGTTTCAAGTGAGTCGGGCTTCCATTCGTGAAGCCATCAGTGCTCTTGAATTGATGGGCCTTATCGAAGTTCGTGCGGGAGAAGGAACGTATATCAGACAGGTTAACATTGATGCGGTCATTGCTCCCCTTGCTTGGATGCTATTTATTGAAAAAGATACTGATCTAGAACTTTATGAAGTTCGTAAGATTCTCGAGGTAGAGGCTGCGGGAATGGCAGCGGAGAGAGGAGACGAAGATGAGATTCGAGATTTGTATGAAGCCTTGGAGGTCATGAGAATGGATCTTGATATAGATCGCTTAGGTGAAGAAGCTGATCATCACTTTCACTTTGCCATCGCTAGGGCCACTCATAATAAAATCCTCATCCGTCTGATGAACACTATCTCAGATACAATGCGCAAAACTCTGAAGTCAAGTCGGAGCAAACTATACGAAGATAAGAGTACACCAGAGAGATTATATCAAGAACATTTCTCCATTTATGAGGCAATCAAAGAACATAATATGAAAAAAGCTGAGCAACTCATGTTAGGTCACTTAGTGGGTGTTGAAAATCAACTGGCGAAGTACTCACTTCTGAACGATAAATAGAAGAGGCTGGAAAC
>DHWG01000071.1:3597-5331 GCA_002413075.1 Desulfosporosinus sp. UBA5188
GTTTCCAGCCTCTTCTATTTATCAGTAGGGAGTTTTGGGATATAATAGGAATAGTAAGAAGTAAATGATCGTGAGGATAAGATATGACATGCCAAATGGTCTATCACAAAGGGAATTGTATCAATACGAAAAAACCATTTATCCGCGCTTGTAAATTGTGTGTAGAAATTTGTCCGCACAACGCTATCTCGGAAGATCGGGAGTTGAAGAGCCAACAATGCACTGAATGTGGGGCTTGTATGGCTGTGTGTCCGAGTGACGGCTTTGTCGATCGGACGATGGATCAACTCCATAATTATCTATTTGAGGATAACGATAGAACGGAGATCGTTTTAAATTGTCCAAAGGCAATCCCCCGAGGTTTTGAGATTTCCTGTTTGGGGATCCTGGATCGAGATGGTTGGATGGTCCTGCTGCTCTTGGCTGCGGAAACACCAATAACGATTATGACAGGAGTTTGTGCTCAGTGCCAAGACCATCAAGCCTGTGCAACCAGTGTTCAAGCGTTTAAGCAAGTTCATGTAGATTGGCCGGACCACCCAACGATCCAGATACAAGTTCGACCGGATGAAGACGCTGTTAAGCCAGAGACAAAAGAGGCAATAAAGTCTGTAGTGCCCCGAATCAAAGGGACAGGTTGGAGGCAAAAAAGCCGGGATAAGCTTGAAGAATGGCTACCCAACTTAACCGCTGAAATGTCATATACCTTGCCAAAATATCGGCAGTGGCTCTTAGAAGCGTTGCAAGAAAAAACAGAGGTTAAAATACCTTTTCGTGCTTTGTGCGTAGAAGATTCATGTACAAGTTGCGGGGTTTGTGCGGCGATTTGTCCTCAGGGAGCGTTACAAAAGCAGGAAATAAGGAACCCGGACCAGAGCGCAGAAGATCCTGACAAAGAGGAAAAAATAGTATCCTTGCGTCTGATTTTGGAACCCCAAAAATGTGTTCAATGTGGGAGATGTATGGAAATTTGTCGATCACTTGCGTTGTCCTTGAGTCTTAAATCCATGTCTCATCATTTACTGACGGGTAAAATATTAATTCATGAGGGCAGTCCTAAATATTGTATTCGGTGTGGTAAACGAATTATGGATAATAAAGATTTATGCTTATCGTGTTCAACCAGTGATTCTAGTAGCCCTGGTTCTTTCTTTCAATAAGTAGACTTTTCTAGTGGTTATCACACGCACAGTGGGCACTGTGTTCGTGAGATGCTTTCTTAGGTTCGCGCATAAGTTGATCGACTAAATGAGTTACATGGGAAATAGGCTGTTGTTGAATTGCTTTGGCTAAGTCAACAACTTCACGGATTTCCTCGGGTTTTAGGCCCAAGGTTAGGGCTTCAGTCACTGCAAGACGGAGAGCAGCAAGGGCATTACAAGCCACTGCTGCTGAAATTTGTGTTAAAACGATGGCGCGTTGGTCAAGACTCATGAGACATTCCTCCTGATTTAATATTTTTAGTTTGCTTCATTTTAAGTTATAATTAATTTTAGCATAGAAGAGTTCTAAGGGCAAAAAGAGGTATATAAATAGATTTCGTTAGAACATTTTCTATAACGCTAGGAGCTTCTTTTAGAATGACTTTTTATGACTTGGTTATAACCCGAGTTTGGCGACATATATTTCCAATCCCTTATAGGGCATGGGTTACAGCCCTTAGCGCAGAAATTGCAGTCCAAAATAATTAACAATATTTAACCATGCAATCTCCGAATATACCTGTATATATGA
>DHWG01000154.1:0-159 GCA_002413075.1 Desulfosporosinus sp. UBA5188
TGCTTAATGCATCGTGTGGAATACTTAGAACAACGCCTAACTGAAGAGGAGAGTCGATGCAATGTCTTTGAAATTATACAACACCATGAACCGACAAAAAGAGGAGTTCCAGCCCCGGGAGAGCGGGAAGGTAGCAATGTACGTATGCGGCCCGACGAC
>DHWG01000154.1:420-25223 GCA_002413075.1 Desulfosporosinus sp. UBA5188
ATGTACGTATGCGGCCCGACGACCTATAACTTTATCCACGTGGGGAATGCGCGAATGTTTGTTGTATTTGACATGATTAGACGCTATTTGATGCATAAAGGGTATGATGTACGGTATGTGCAGAATTTTACTGATGTGGATGACAAAATCATTAAAAGAGGCAAAGAAGAAGGAATGGAGCCGTTGGTTTTAGGTCAAAAATATATTGAGGAATATTTTAAAGACGCAACCGCGCTCAACATTCTTCCCGCGACAGTGCATCCCAAGGCCACAGAACATATCCCTGAAATGATTGAGATTATTCAGGGACTGATCAGCTCGGGGCTAGCGTACGAAGTGGAGGGAGATGTTTATTTCGCGGTGGACCATTTTCCCAACTATGGAAAGTTGTCTGGCAGAACACTCGAAGATATGAAGGCTGGGGCAAGGGTTGAGGTTGACGAACGTAAACACCACCCGATGGATTTTGCCCTCTGGAAAAATACAAAGCCCGGAGAACCCGCCTGGAAAAGCCCTTGGGGCATGGGACGTCCAGGTTGGCACATTGAATGCACGGCCATGTCATTAAAATATTTGGGGGCAGGATTTGATATACATGGTGGGGGTGGAGACCTTGTTTTCCCGCATCATGAAAATGAGATCGCCCAAACGGAAGGGTACTTAAAAGGAGAGACCTTCGCCCATTTTTGGATGCACAACGCATTTTTGACGATCAATCAAGAGAAGATGTCCAAGTCCTTAGGCAATTTTTTCACAACGCGGGAATTACTCGAGAAATTCCCAGGAGAAGTGATCCGCTTTTATCTACTAGGAACTCATTATCGCAGCCCCTTGGATTTCGATGATCAGAACTTGGTCATGGCCCAAAAGGGATTAGAGCGGTTGCAAACCAGTATCCGTTTGGCGCAGCAAGCTTTGGAGCGAGTGGGTTCTTCTAACAACGATCGGATTGAGGCAGAATTGTTTAAGGCGGCCATCGAAGCGCGCGAGGCCTTCGGGAAGGCCATGGATGATGATTTTAATTCAGCCTTGGCTTATGCAACGCTCTTTGAATTAGCCAAAACGATGAATGGCTATGTCCAAGAAAATCCAGCACCATCAAAAGGCTTACAAGAGGCCCAAAAGACGCTCATAGAACTGGGAGAAGTACTGGGCTTTGACCTACTTCATCCGGCTCCTGCTCGTGTGGAAAAAGATGAAATACTCAACCAGGTCATGGAGATCGTGTTGCAGATCCGTTTACGGTCACGACAGAAAAAGGATTGGGAAATGGCGGATTTTATCCGCGATGCGCTCAAAGATAAAGGCATTATTATTGAAGATACGCCACAAGGTGCGAGGTGGCAAATTAAGAAATAGTGAAAGGAGATTGTATGCGAAATTGGTCGGAAATGAATGCCTTAACTCTAGCTTACTTGGGAGATGCGGTCTATGAACTTTGGGTCCGTACACATATGCTGGAGCTAGGGCATGAGAAGGTTAAGGAACTCCACAAACAAGCTGTGAGCTATGTTCGTGCTGGTACCCAAGCCCAGATTTTACATGCCCTTTTACCTGATCTGAACGAGATTGAGCATCAGGTCGTATTGCGCGGACGAAATGCTAAGGGCGGGCATCCTAAGAACGTAGATGTTGTAACCTACCGTCATGCAACGGCGTTTGAAAGCTTAGTGGGCTATTGGCATTTAAATCAACAAAACGAGCGAATGCAATGGGCGTTCAATCAAGTAGACACCATACTTCAGGGGGAGCCCTTACAAGAAACAGAGGCTCATTGAGAGATTGAGGGGAGAAACCAAAACTATGCGACTGAAACTTATTCAACACACCCCTGATCCAGAAACAGTCGTCGCCGCCGCGGCCCGCTTGTGTTATTCTTCGGACCCAGTCCCCGATTTATTAGAACGCTTGGACGATGAGCGGGTGGCAAGCTTTGTTCGGAAATTGCGGGAGATGGGTCATCTATCCCCTTTTGAGCATGTGAGTTTTCAGTTTTCGATCGACGGTGTTTCAAGAGCGTTATCCCACCAGCTCGTTCGCCATCGAATCGCCAGTTATTCTCAGCGTTCCCAGCGCTATGTCGAGGAAAAAGGGTTTGAGTATGTCATTCCCCCAAGTATCAAGAGGAACCCTGAGGCGTTCGCACGTTTTGAGTCGGTGATGGCACGGCTGCAGGAAGACTATCAGGAACTTTTGAAGAGTGTTCCGGCAGAGGATGCCCGTTATGTCTTACCCAATGCCTGTACAACGTCTTTGATGGCTACCTTTAATGCCAGATCATTGTTAAACTTTTTTGAACATCGAACCTGTCTGAGGGCACAGTGGGAGATCCGTTTTTTAGCGGAAAAAATGTTAGAGTTGGTGCGTGTTGTCGCTCCCAACCTTTTTAGTGAGGCTGGACCAACTTGTATAACTCAGGGGATCTGTCGTCAGGGCAAGTATAGTTGCGGGAAATTGAAAACCCTAGAAGGAAAGAAGTGAAAGACTTGAACGACTTAAACGATGAAATGGTCTACGGGAAAAACCCCGTTTTGGAGCTCTTAAAAAGCGGGAAACCCGTTAACAAAGTGCTTTTTGTAGCCGACGGACCCGGTGGGCGGAATCAAGAAGTTATCCCGTTATTGCAAGAAAGGAGCATACCGTATCAATTTGTGGACCGTCAGACGCTTGATCGTCTAACGAACCGAGAGCGCCACCAAGGAATGCTGGCCTATATTGCAGCGCGGGAGTATGCCAGCGTAGAGGATATGCTGGCTTTAGCGGAGGAACGACAAGAAGCCCCTTTTATCTTAATGCTCGATGAAATCGAAGACCCACATAATTTGGGAGCGTTGCTGAGGACCGTTGACGCGGTCGGAGCTCATGGCGTCATCATTCCCAAAAGACGAAGTGTTGCCTTAACGGGGACGGTTGCCAAAACTTCTGCTGGGGCGGTTGAGTATGTGTTGGTCGCGAGAGTAAGCAATCTAGTTCAGACTTTACAGGATCTGAAGAAGAAGGGGTGTTGGGTGTCAGGGGCTGAGGCAGGAGGAAAAGAAGCTTTTGAAGCAGACCTCACCGGTTCGCGGGTTATTGTCATTGGCAGCGAAGGAAAAGGAATAAGCCGTTTACTAAGAGAAAATTGCGATGAACTGGTGAGCCTGCCGATGAAGGGTAAGGTCAGTTCCCTCAATGCAAGTGTTGCAGGGTCTGTTATGCTCTATGAAGTGCTTCGCCAGAGAACTCTTTCTAAGTGAAAATAGGCAGTTGGAGCAGGCCAATGATGGCGATGCATTAAAATGATGGTTGATTGTCCACGAATAGCGACAGAACAACCAAAACTTCACCTTGACGCTTTTCTTTAGAGTCGAGTATAATAAGAATGTTCTCGTGGACAAGGGCGAGCGAGATTTGCGTCTTTTTCATGACGACATAGTAGGGGGTATGAATTTGAATTTTCAAGCCCAACTTGAACTAACGGAATGCGAAAGCATCGATGTGCTAGTGGATGAAGAAGTAGTTGAGCTTGCCAAGCAAGGTGACTCCTTTGCACTAGAGCACCTAATCAACAAATACAAAAATTTTGTAAGGGCCAAAGCACGTTCATATTTTTTGATAGGAGCCGATCGTGAAGATATTATCCAAGAGGGTATGATCGGACTTTACAAGGCAATCAGGGATTTTCGTGGCGACAAACTATCTTCCTTTCGAGCGTTTGCCGAATTATGTATTACTCGACAGATTATCACGGCAATAAAAACAGCGACTCGACAGAAACACATTCCACTGAACTCTTATGTTTCGTTAAATAAACCCATCTACGACGAGGATTCTGATCGAACGCTTCTTGATGTCATCTCGGGAACCCGAATCACAGATCCTGAAGAGCTCATTATCAGTCGAGAAGAATTCGATGATATTGAAGAAAAAATGGGCGAAATCCTGAGCTCTCTGGAATGGAAAGTACTGATGTCTTACCTAGAAGGGAAATCCTATCAGGAGATTGCCGTTGACTTGAGGAGACATGTGAAATCAATTGATAACGCGTTGCAACGGGTTAAAAGAAAGCTCGAACGCTATCTAGAACGCCGTGATGGATAACTTACATAGGTCATCTCAGATAAAACACTTGCAATAAATAATAAAAAATGGTAGACTACATAAGTGCCTGGCGACGATAGGTAGATTAAGGCGAAATGAAATGCCGAAGTAGCTCAGTTGGTAGAGCAGATGATTTGTAATCATCAGGTCGCAGGTTCGACTCCTGTCTTCGGCTCCATTGGTCGCTTAGGGGCGCTGAGGACAACTGAATTAAACCACATCGCGGGGTGGAGCAGTGGTAGCTCGTCGGGCTCATAACCCGAAGGTCGTCGGTTCAAATCCGGCCCCCGCAACCAAGTGCAATCAGACAGCTAAGCTGTCTTTTTTATACTGGCCAGAAAGTATAAAGTGCAATTAAGACAATGACACGGAACGTGTCAGCTATCATAAGTTATTATCTTGACAGGTAAATTATCTTATGATAAAGTATTCTGAGTAATGGATTGAAATACAGCGTCTTACCGTTGTCCGGGAGGTGTTCGTGAATGCGCGTTGGCATTATATTAGCGTGTACGGATTGCAAGCATCGTAACTACGCTACTATGAAAAATAAGAGAAATAACCCTGATCGCTTGGAAGCTCAAAAGTTTTGCAAGTTTTGCAAAGCTCATACTCTCCATAAAGAAACAAAGTAATTTTTTTTTGTGCTTTAGACTGTACGCTAGGATGCGTTGTTACAGTGTAAACGACCATCGATGTCGTGTAAGGATGTGAAGTGATGGGCGCGTTGAAGAAACCGGCCAATACTCAGCGACGGACAGAAAAGGCCGCGGAGTATTTCAGCGGGGTTTTGAGCGAATTAAAGAAAGTTCATTGGCCAAATCGTAGGCAGTTATTCACATACACAGGGGTTGTGTTTTTTGCGGTGGCGGTGGTATCCGTCATGATGTGGATTGTGGATAGCGGTTTAAGTCTGGCCTTGACCAAGCTGCTGCCCTAACCTATGAGATCCTACGGCAGTGTCTGAGGAGGCCCTGAGAAATGGAAAAAGACTGGTATGTTATTCATACTTACTCCGGCTATGAGAACAAAGTGAAGATGAATCTCGAAAAACGAGTCGAGTCCATGAACATGGAAGAGAAGATTTTTCGCGTACTCGTTCCCATGGAAGATGAAATCGAATTCAAGAATGGGAAACAGAAAGTCATTAAGCGCAAGGTATATCCAGGCTATGTCCTCGTAGAAATGGAAATGACGGACGACTCATGGTATGTCGTGCGTAATACACCTGGAGTTACTGGGTTTGTGGGTACTGGAACCAAGCCAATTCCGCTCCTGGACGAAGAAGTTGTCAAGATTCTTCAACAGATGGGTATGGATGAGGTTCACACAAAAATTGATTTTGAGATCAATCAGAGTGTCCAGGTCATTGCAGGTCCGTTTAAGGACTTTGTAGGAGTGGTTCGCGAAATTCTTGCAGACAAAGGCAAGTTACGCGTAGAAGTGTCTATGTTTGGCAGGGAGACTCCTGTTGAATTGGAGTTTACTCAGGTTCAGAAACTTGACTAAAATGGATGTTATTCTGACAAGGGGGTGTAATGACAATGGCAAAGAAAGTAATCGGATTGGTAAAGTTAGCGATTAATGCAGGAAAGGCAACACCGGCACCTCCAATAGGACCAGCTCTTGGTCAACATGGTGTCAATATTATGGCTTTCTGCAAAGAATACAATGAACGCACGAAGGATCAAGCAGGACTTATTATTCCTGTTGAAATCACAGTGTATGAAGATCGCTCATTTACTTTTATTACGAAAACTCCACCAGCTGCTATATTGCTAAAAAAAGCAGCAAATATCACTTCAGGTTCTGGCGAACCAAATCGTAAAAAAGTTGGGAAGGTTCCGAAATCAAAGGTTCGCGAGATTGCGGACATTAAGATGAAGGATCTGAATGCAGCAAGTATCGAAGCGGCAATGCGCATGATCGAAGGCACTGCGCGGAGCATGGGTATCGATATCGTCGAGGGATAAAAAATTTGTGGGAGGGCTAAGCCCGTATTACCACATGGAGGTTAAAGAAATGGCAAAAGTAGGTAAAAGGTATCAAGAGGCCGTAAAATCGTATGATCGTACGACACTTTACGAACCTTTAGAGGCTTTATCACTCGTGATCGCTAATGCAAAAGCAAAGTTCGATGAGACAGTTGAAGCTGCCTTCAAGTTAGGCATTGACACCCGTCGTGCAGATCAACAAATTCGTGGCGCAATTGTGCTCCCGAATGGTACGGGTAAAACTCGTTCCGTGTTGGTGTTTGCTAAAGGGGATAAGGCTAAGGAAGCAGAAGCAGCTGGCGCAGACTTTGTTGGCGCTGAAGATATGATTGCTAAGATTGAGCAAGGATGGTTTGGCTTTGAAGTCGTCGTTGCTACACCTGATATGATGGGGATGGTTGGTAAACTGGGCCGTGTTCTCGGACCAAAGGGACTTATGCCTAACCCTAAGACAGGAACAGTGACACTTGATGTAGCCCGTGCGATCAAAGAGATCAAAGCTGGTAAAATCGAGTACCGTGCTGAGAAGGATGGTATTATCCATGCACCAATCGGTAAAGCATCGTTCACTGCTGAAAAACTACTTGAAAACTATCGTGTATTAGCAGAGACCTTAGTTAAAGCTAAGCCTGCTGCTACAAAGGGCCAATATGTGAGAAGTGTTACGGTCACATCAACCATGGGACCTGGCGTACGCATTAACCCTGCAAAAGCACTCTAACCTGGGTATGTTCTTGACAAGAGTCAGTAGAGAGGATATCCTTACAAGGAACTGAATAAGTCCGCTGTAGAAAGCAGGTGCCGAAAGGCTTAATGTCCTGCCGAGGTTGGAAGATGCGCCGATAGATATTCATTTGGCATTCTTAACCTCTGCACACGCGGAGGTTTTTTGCTAAGTTTATCTGAAGGAAGGAGGTACACAGAATGCCTAATATTGAAGAAAAAAGCCAAGTTGTTTCGGAAATCAAGGAAAAGTTTCAACAGGCCTCTGGGATTGTCTTAGCTGACTACCGTGGTTTAACTGTGGCTCAAGTAACGCAATTGCGTGCTCAACTACGTCTTGCAGGCGTTGAGTACAGGGTGATGAAAAACACACTTGTGCGTCGAGCTGCTATTGAACTAGGAATAGAAGGCCTAGATTCCTATCTTAAGGGACCGACCGCACTGGCTTTTTGTGCAGACCCTGTCGCTCCAGCTAAAGTCTTGACAGAGTTTGCGAAAGTGAATAAGCTCAAAAAATTCCAAATCAAAGCTGGAGTTCTCGATGGGAAAGTGATCGGACCTGAGGGCGTCAAAGCTCTTGCAGCCCTTCCTTCTCGCGAAGTGCTACTAGCTATGGTCCTGCGTGGTATGCAGGCGCCTCTTACTGGTATGGCTAATGTTCTCCAAGGACCAATCCGCAAAATGGCCTATGCTTTGGAAGAAGTACGTAAACTTAAGGCTGCTCAATAGTCTAATCTCAGGTTCTATAAAACAACAATATTTTAAGGGGGAAATTAATCATGTCTAAAGTAACTGAAATTCTCGAATCTGTAAAAGTTTTAACGGTCCTGGAACTCGCCGAACTGGTAAAGGCCTTTGAAGAAGAATTCGGTGTCAGCGCATCTGCTCCAGCAGCAGTTGCAGGTGCAGGAGCAGCAGCTCCAGCAGCTGACGAAGTAGAAGAAAAAACAGAGTTCGATGTTATCCTCAACAGTTGCGGAGCTTCTAAGATTAGTGTTATCAAAATTGTTCGTGAAGCAACTGGCCTAGGTCTCAAAGAGGCTAAGGATATGGTAGACAACGCACCAAAAGCAATTAAAGAAAAAATTTCCAAAGACGATGCAGAAGCATTGAAAGCTAAATTAATTGAAGCTGGTGCAACCGCCGAGGTTAAGTAAGCTTTTGAGATCTAAGAAGGTGCTCTCTCATGAGGAGGGTACCTTCTTTCTAATCCAGTAAGAAGTTCCCTTTCACAGATAAAGTATTACTTGACACCGCTATTTTATTTTGTTATACTTTATAAGTTACTATGCATATAATTGGAATTATTACTTAATCTGTCCATGGTATGGAAATAATGGTCTAGAAACAATCCGAGAACATTGGACATAAAGGAGTTATTAGCTTGATTTTGTCGAAAATGATGGCGAATACCATAAACAGTGAAGCGAGGTTCTATTAAAAGGCCTTGCTTTTGGCTGTATATGTCAATATATTTGGACCTCAATGAGAGGAAACCGCACTGAGGGGTGAAACAATATGTTCTATCCTGTTAAGGTCGGGACACGGGAACGCTGGAGTTATTCCAGAATCCGAGAAGTCCTTGACATGCCAAATCTGATTGAAATTCAGCAGAACTCCTATCGGTGGTTTCTAGATGAAGGGTTACGCGATATGTTTCGCGATATTTCCCCTATTCAAGATTTCACAGGCAATCTCGTCTTGGAATTTATCGATTATAACTTAGGTGAGGCTAAATATCAGGTGGAGGAGTGTAAGGAACGCGATGTAACGTTTGCTGCGCCTCTACGCGTAAAGGTTCGTTTGATTAATAAGGAAACTGGAGAAGTAAAAGAGCAGGAAGTCTTTATGGGGGATTTCCCGTTAATGACCGACAAAGGGACCTTTATTATTAACGGAGCCGAACGTGTTATCGTCAGCCAACTTGTACGCTCCCCCGGAGTCTATTACGCAGAAAATATCGACGCGAGTGGTAAGAAACTATTCGGAGCGACGGTTATTCCTAATCGTGGAGCATGGTTGGAATTCGAAACGGATATTAACGATAATATCTTTGTAAGAGTTGACCGAACTCGGAAATTACCGGGGACTGTTCTGATCCGTGCATTGGGTTATGCCAGCAATGGCCAGATTTTAGAGCTGTTTAATGATAATGAGTACGTCAGAAATACCTTGGAAAGAGACAACTCGGAATCCACTGAGGAAGCTTTGGTCGAAATTTATAAACGATTAAGACCAGGCGAACCACCGACCGTTGACAGCGCACGATCCTTGCTAGAGGCCTTGTTCTTTGATGCAAAACGCTATGATCTGGCGAAAGTTGGTCGGTATAAACTCAATAAGAAACTGATTGATTTCCAAGCACCTGAGGACTTACCTCCGATGGATATAAGGCACTTAACCCGTGGGGATATTGTGGCGACCGTTAAGCGGATGCTTGCCTTGATGGACGGACAGGGCCATAAAGATGACATTGACCATTTAGGAAATCGACGACTTCGTTCGGTGGGAGAACTCCTGCAGAATCAATTCCGCATAGGATTGTCACGCATGGAACGAGTTGTTCGAGAACGGATGACTATTCAGGACGTCGAAGTGATTACCCCTCAAGTCTTAATTAATATTCGACCTGTTGTCGCTGCGATCAAGGAGTTTTTTGGGAGCAGCCAGTTGTCTCAATTTATGGACCAAACAAACCCCTTGGCTGAGTTAACTCATAAACGTCGCTTAAGTGCGCTAGGACCAGGGGGATTGAGCAGAGAACGTGCAGGTTTTGAAGTGCGTGACGTTCATTTCTCCCACTATGGTCGGATGTGTCCAGTAGAAACCCCAGAAGGCCCGAACATTGGTTTGATTGGCTCTTTAGCGACTTTCGGTCGCATAAATCCTTATGGTTTCATTGAAGCTCCATACCGTAAGGCCGATAAAGAAAATGGTCGAGTTACAGACGATATCCATTACTTAACGGCAGACGAAGAGGAACAATATGTCGTTGCACAAGCTAATGCTCCGCTCGATAAAGAGGGCAAATTTCTAGGAGAGAAAATTGACGGTCGTCACGGTGCAGACTTTGTTCATGTATCTCCAAACCACGTGGACTACATGGATGTTTCGCCGAAACAAATGGTATCGATTGCGACGGCGCTGATCCCGTTCCTGGAACATGATGATGCGAACAGGGCCTTGATGGGCTCTAACATGCAGCGTCAAGCAGTACCGCTCTTACGTACGGATTCACCTTACGTGGGAACTGGAATGGAATACAAGACCGCCAAGGACTCTGGAGTTTGTGCGATTACCCGTGAAGCTGGAGTTGTGGAACGATCGACCGCAGATGAGATCATTGTTCTTCATCCTGATGGAACGACAGAAAAACATAAATTGCTCAAATATGCACGCTCTAACCAAGGAACCTGTATTAACCAGCGCCCCATTGTTACCAAAGGGGAACAGGTTGAAGCAAATCAGATTATTGCCGACGGTCCGTCGACAGACCATGGAGAACTAGCGTTGGGTCACAACGTTTTAGTCGCCTTTATGACTTGGGAAGGGTATAACTATGAGGATGCGATCCTCATTAGTGAAAAGCTTATTCGTGAAGATTACTATACTTCCATTCATATAGAAGAGTATGAATCCGATTCACGTGATACAAAGCTTGGACCGGAAGAAATTACTCGTGATATTCCGAACGTCGGAGAAGATGTCCTGAAGGATCTTGATGAACGCGGGATTATTCGAGTCGGTGCAGAAGTTCGCCCAGGTGATATCTTGGTGGGTAAAGTAACGCCAAAAGGGGAGACCGAACTCACCGCAGAAGAACGCTTGCTTCGTGCGATCTTTGGAGAGAAAGCCCGCGAGGTGCGTGATACCTCCTTACGAGTTCCTCACGGAGAAGCTGGTAAAATTGTTGATGTAAAGGTCTTTACTCGCGAAAATGGGGATGAATTATCTCCTGGGGTGAATCAACTCGTACGGGTTTACATTGCACAGAAACGAAAAATTTCTGTGGGTGACAAAGTAGCGGGTCGACACGGAAACAAAGGTGTTATTTCCCGTATTATGCGGCAAGAAGATATGCCGTTTATGCCGGATGGTACGCCCATTGAAATTGTTCTTAATCCACTAGGTGTTCCTTCTCGAATGAATATCGGGCAAGTTCTAGAAACACACCTCGGTTGGGCAGCTAAGACCTTAGGAATTCGTATTGCAACGCCAGTCTTTGATGGTGCTACAGAAGACGATATTTTTGCAACTCTGAAGAAGGCTGGACTTCCGAAAGACGGGAAGACCTTACTATATGACGGGCGCACAGGAGATCCGTTTGACAGTAAGATCACCGTCGGATATATGTATGTTCTCAAACTCCATCATTTGGTTGACGATAAAATTCATGCACGTTCGACAGGTCCTTACTCCCTTGTGACACAGCAACCGTTGGGTGGTAAAGCACAATTCGGAGGACAACGTTTTGGGGAAATGGAAGTTTGGGCTTTAGAAGCTTACGGCGCAGCTTATACTTTGCAAGAAATCCTAACCGTGAAATCAGATGATGTCGTGGGACGTGTTAAGACCTACGAAGCGATCGTCAAAGGTGAAAACATTCCTGAACCTGGTATTCCTGAATCCTTTAAGGTCTTGATTAAGGAGATGCAAAGCTTAGGACTTGATGTTCGAGTCTTAGCGGCGGATGATCAAGAAATTCAGATCCATGACACCGATGAGGATATTACGGAAACGGCCAAGGAACTCGGCCTTGATCAACATGAGGCACTTCCTGCCCCGACGACGCGCGTCGTTGCTAAGAAGGACGAGGAAGAGCCCGTTGATGATGAAGAACCTTCTGATGAAGAAGATGTAGAACCCCTCATAGAGGAAGATATAGATTCCGACGATCTCAAATAGTCCCCCGGACGAAAGGAGCGATAAGGATTGCTAGACGTCAATAACTTCGACCGCATGCGAATCGGCTTAGCTTCTCCGGACATGATTCGTGAGTGGTCATTTGGAGAGGTAAAGAAACCTGAAACCATTAACTATCGGACCTTAAAGCCGGAACGAGAAGGTTTGTTTTGTGAGAAAATCTTTGGACCAACTCGGGACTGGGAATGCCACTGCGGAAAATATAAACGCGTTCGCTATAAAGGAATCGTTTGTGACCGTTGTGGCGTAGAAGTGACCCGTTCTAAAGTGCGTCGTGAGCGGATGGGGCACATTGTCCTCGCTGCTCCGGTCTCCCATATTTGGTACTTTAAAGGAATCCCAAGCCGAATGGGCCTACTTTTGGACATGTCGCCTCGTGCTCTGGAAAAAGTTCTGTATTTTGTCTCCTATATTGTGACCGATTCAGGAGATACGTCCTTGATGAAGAAACAACTCTTGACGGAAACAGAATATAGGGAATATCGTGATAAGTACGGCGATCGTTTTCAAGCCAGCATGGGTGCAGAAGCTGTTAAAATGTTGCTTGCTGAAATGGATCTAGATAAGCTTAATGAAGAACTTCGCATAGAGTTAAAAGAGGTCTCTGGACAGCGGAAAATCCGGGCGATCCGTCGCCTGGAAGTTGTCGAGGCTTTCAAAACATCTGGAAATCGACCAGAATGGATGATCATGGATGCTGTTCCAGTCATACCACCGGAATTGCGGCCCATGGTCCAATTGGATGGTGGACGATTCGCTACTTCTGACCTTAATGATCTCTATCGTCGAGTCATTAATCGGAACAATCGGTTGAAACGTCTATTGGATCTTGGCGCACCAGACATTATTGTACGCAATGAGAAACGGATGCTCCAAGAAGCCGTGGATGCCTTGATTGACAATGGTCGTCGCGGACGTCCAGTCACGGGTCCAGGCAACAGACCTCTTAAATCTCTCAGCGATATGTTAAAGGGCAAACAAGGACGCTTTAGGCAGAACCTCTTGGGAAAACGCGTGGATTACTCTGGCCGGTCTGTTATTGTTGTTGGACCGAACCTGAAACTTCATCAGTGCGGTCTTCCTAAGGAAATGGCTTTAGAACTCTTTAAACCGTTTGTCATGAAGAAACTGGTCAGTGAAGGCCATGCTCACAATATTAAAAGTGCAAAACGTATGGTCGAGAGAGTGCGCCCAGAAGTATGGGATGTCCTTGAAGAAGTCATCTCTGATCACCCAGTCATGCTGAATCGGGCACCAACCCTTCACCGTCTAGGAATTCAGGCCTTTGAACCGATTTTAGTTGAGGGACGCGCTTTACAGATCCACCCATTAGTCTGTACAGCCTATAACGCTGACTTTGATGGTGACCAAATGGCGGTTCACGTTCCTTTGTCTGCAGAGGCACAATCTGAAGCTAGATTGCTGATGTTGGCATCACACAATATCTTGAATCCAAAAGACGGTCGACCAGTACAAACTCCTACCCAAGATATGGTTTTGGGATCCTACTACTTAACGATGGATCGTCCTGGCGCTTTTGGGGAAGGTAAAATATTTAAAGATTATGATGAAGCTGTCTTGGCTTATGATTCCAAAGCAGTTCACCTACAAGCCAGTATTAAAGTTCGTCGCAATGGAGCCCTCTTGGAGACGACCGTTGGTCGCTTAATCTTCAATTCCGTGATTCCTCCCGAAGTCGGTTATTTCAACGAAGTGATCGGTAAAAAGGGCCTCGGTGATATCGTTGCTAAAACGTATCGTAAGTGTGGCTATGAAGCAACAGCTTCGCTTCTGGACGGGCTAAAAAACCAAGGCTTTAAGTTCTCCACACGAGCAGGAATGACCGTCGGGTTGATGGACATAACCGTTCCTGAGGCGAAAACGGAGATCCTCGCGAAAGCGGATGCAGCCGTTGCTAAAACAGAGCTTCAATTCCGTCGGGGTTTAATTACGGATGAAGAGCGGTATAACCTTGTCATTGATACTTGGGCTAAGGCCACAAAAACCGTTACCCAGGCGTTGATGGATACCCTAGATCAGTTTAATCCGGTCTACATGATGGCGACATCAGGGGCACGTGGTAATATTCAACAACTGAGACAATTAGCCGGAATGCGGGGACTTATGGCGGATCCTACAGGAAAAACCATTGAGTTGCCAATTAAGGCAAACTTCCGTGAAGGCCTTACTGTCTTAGAATACTTCATCTCTTCACATGGTGCGCGGAAAGGTTTGGCAGATACTGCGCTGCGAACCGCTGACTCAGGTTATCTGACGCGTCGATTAGTCGACGTATCTCAAGATGTTATTGTGCGTGAAGACGACTGCGAAACTACGACGGGTATCATGGTAGAAGATATTAAAGACGGCCCTGAAATTATTGAGCCTCTCATAGACCGTTTGGTCGGACGCTTTGTCTTGGAAGAGATACACCATCCGAAAACCGGAGAATTACTCGCTTCACCTGACTATGAGATCACGGAGGAACAAGCTGAAGAAATCGTGAATAACTTCGAGTCAGCGATCATTCGCTCAGTGCTCACGTGTAAATCACGCTATGGTGTCTGTAAGAAGTGCTACGGCCGTAATCTTGCAACAGGGCATCCTGTTGAGATGGGCGAGGCCGTTGGAATTATTGCCGCACAATCCATTGGAGAACCTGGAACTCAGCTCACGATGCGGACGTTTCATACCGGTGGTGTAGCAGGGGATGATATAACCCAAGGTCTTCCTCGGATCGAAGAGTTGTTTGAAGGTCGTAAACCTAAAGGGCAAGCTATTATTTCAGAAGCAATCGGCAAGGTATCCATCAGTGAAGTCAAAGGAAGACGAGAAATAGATCTTCTGACTGAAACCGACGAGCATCTAACCTATACCATCCCTTACGGATCACGGCTCTGTGTTAAAGAGGGACAAATGGTTGAAGCTGGCGACGAGTTGACCGAGGGAAGCATTAATCCCCATGATATGCTCAAAGTAAAAGGTCAACGCGGGGTTCAGGTCTATTTGTTAGCTGAGGTTCAGCGTGTATATCGCCTTCAAGGGGTTGATATTAATGACAAGCACATTGAAGTCATGGTTCGCCAGATGTTACGCAAGGTGAAAATTGATGATGCTGGAGATACAAGTCTACTCCCTGGTGGTTTAATTGGAGTCTTTGAATTTCAAGACGAAAATGTTCGGACGATTGCTGAAGGTGGAGAACCTGCAGTCGCTCACCCTGTATTACTAGGGATTACAAAGGCTTCTCTGGCCACAGATTCCTTCCTCTCAGCGGCTTCTTTCCAAGAAACAACTCGAGTTCTCACGGAAGCGGCCATCAAAGGAAAAGTTGATCCCTTACTCGGCTTAAAAGAGAATGTGATCATCGGTAAATTAATCCCAGCTGGAACAGGCATGTCAAGGTATCGAACGATAAAAACTTTGGAAGCAAAGTAAACGGATGATTGACACGCTAGATATCTAATGCTAAAATATTAAAGTGTGATTAAGGGGGAAAGCATTTTGGTGCTTGATGAAGCCTTCAGGAACGCCAAACGTAAAACAGTTGGGGTAAAACAAACCCAACGGGCTCTGGAAAAGGGGCTTGTGAGACGTTTATTCATAGCTAAAGATGCTGAACCCCATGTTCTTCGTTCACTCTTAGAATGGTGTGCGAACCATGATGTCGCTC
The DNA here is from genome assembly GCA_002413075.1 of Desulfosporosinus sp. UBA5188. Lineage (GTDB taxonomy): Bacteria > Bacillota > Desulfitobacteriia > Desulfitobacteriales > Desulfitobacteriaceae > Desulfosporosinus. The sequence goes on from DHWG01000154.1 coordinate 15,814, forward strand.
AAACGGAGGTTCCAACGATGAAAGAACTAGGAAAATCATGTGGAATCGAAGTAGGCACAGCGGTAGCCGCCATCTTAGTTGACTAACTACAAGTTAGTGGTCAAAAGACACTTAGTGTAGGATTTGGAATTGCTTGCTAAATGCTGCTGCAAGCAATTCCTTGCATATGGATCTGATCAGAAAGGAGGTAGAGACATGCCGACAATTAATCAACTTATCCGTAATGGTCGTGCCTCAATCACGAAAAAATCTACAGCTCCAGCTTTACAGTGGGGCTATAACTCTCTTAAACGAAAGCAATATCCATCAGGAGGGTCACCTCAAAAACGTGGAGTTTGTATCAGAGTTTATACAACAACTCCTAAGAAACCTAACTCAGCGCTTCGAAAAGTTGCCCGTGTTCGTTTGACCAATGGATTTGAGATCACCTCTTACATTCCAGGCGTTGGACATAACTTACAAGAACATTCCGTGGTTCTCGTTCGTGGTGGTCGTATTAAAGACCTTCCAGGCGTACGTTATCACGTAGTTCGTGGTGCACTAGATACCACTGCTGTTCAAAAACGCGCTCAAGGACGCTCAAAATATGGAGCAAAACGTCCGAAAAAGGCTTAAGCTAAGCTTAAAAAAGGGTACAAATATGTTACAAAGGAGGTAAACTAATGCCACGTAAAGGATATATTGGAAAACGCGATGTGTTGCCAGATCCAATTTACAAAGACCAAACTCTTACTAAGTTTATTAATCAGATTATGTTAGACGGTAAAAAGGGAACGGCGGAGGCTATTTGCTATAGTGCCTTTAACATGATCCAAGAGAAATCTGGTAAAGATCCCATCGAAGTTTTTGGCAATGCATTGAAAAATGTCATGCCGGTATTGGAAGTTAAGGCCCGCCGTGTTGGTGGTGCAAATTATCAAGTTCCTATTGAAGTACGTGCGGAGAGACGAACAACACTTGGTCTGCGCTGGTTGGTCGTTATGGCGCGTAAGCGCGGCGAAAAAACCATGCAGGAAAAGATTGCTGGCGAGTTACTCGATGCGTCTAACAATACGGGCGGTTCTGTTAAGAAGAAAGAAGATATGCATAAAATGGCTGAAGCTAATAAGGCTTTCGCGCATTACAAATGGTAATTTGATGCATACTGATTTTGACAGAAAGGGGGAATCACAGTGGCAAGAGCATTTTCACTAGAAAATACACGTAACATCGGAATCATGGCGCACATTGATGCTGGGAAAACAACCGTTACGGAGCGTATCCTTTTTTATACCGGACGAGTGCATAAAATTGGTGAAGTTCATGATGGTGCGGCAACAATGGACTGGATGATCCAGGAGCAAGAACGCGGAATTACGATTACTTCCGCTGCTACAACCTGCGAATGGAAGCACAATCGTATTAACATTATCGACACACCAGGGCACGTGGACTTCACAGTAGAAGTTGAACGTTCTCTACGGGTACTCGATGGTGCTGTCGCAGTGTTCTGTTCTGTCGGCGGAGTTGAACCTCAATCGGAAACCGTTTGGCGTCAAGCTGATAAATACAAAGTTCCCCGTATCGCTTTTATCAATAAAATGGACCGAATGGGGGCTGACTTTTTCAGAGGTGTCTCAATGATTGCTGACAGGTTGGGCGCCAACCCTGTTCCAATTCAGTTACCAATCGGTGCTGAGGAGAACTTCAAAGGTATCGTTGATTTAGTGACCATGACGTCTACGGTCTATACGGATGACTTAGGCACAACGGAAGAGCACACTGCGATCCCTGACGATTTAGTCGAATTGGCTAAAGAGTACCATGAGAAACTCGTTGAAGCTGTCGCTGAAACGAGTGAAGAACTCATGATGAAGTATCTCGAAGGGACAGAGATCACTGAGCAAGAAATCCGGATTGGAATTCGTCGCGGAGTGATCGATAACAAATTTGTTCCAGTTCTTTGTGGTTCAGCCTTCAAGAACAAAGGCGTTCAGCCTCTGCTTGACAGCGTCGTTGAATACATGCCGTCACCTCTAGACGTGCCCCCTATTAAAGGGACACATCCAGATACCGGCGTGGAAGATCATCGAACCGCTTCAGACAGCGAACCTTTCTCCTCATTAGCCTTTAAAATCATGGCTGATCCGTTCGTTGGAAAGCTAGCCTTTTTCAGGGTATATTCTGGTGTACTAGGTGCTGGTTCTTACGTTTATAACTCAACTAAAGGTAAGCGAGAACGTATTGGACGAATTCTGCAGATGCACGCTAATCACCGAGAAGATATTCAAGAAGTACGCTCAGGGGACATTGCAGCCGCAGTTGGCTTGAAGGACACCACAACAGGGGATACCTTATGTGATGAAAAGACACCTATTATTCTAGAAAAAATGGTGTTTCCTGAGCCCGTCATCTCGGTAGCCATTGAGCCTAAGACAAAAGTCGACCAAGAAAAAATGGGTGGTGCACTTTCTCGTCTTGCAGAAGAAGATCCGACGTTTAAAATTCACACGGATACAGAAACTGGGCAGACAATTATTGCAGGAATGGGCGAACTCCATCTAGAGATAATTGTTGATCGCTTACAACGAGAATTTAAAGTACAATGCGACGTAGGACGTCCACAAGTTGCTTACAAAGAAACCATTCGGAAGACGGTTAAATCCGAAGGGAAGTTTGTTCGCCAATCCGGTGGTCGTGGTCAATACGGACACTGCTGGATCGAACTTATGCCACTTGAAGCCGGAAGCGGTTTTGAGTTTGTCAATAAAGTGGTCGGCGGAGTTATTCCGAGAGAATATATCAACCCAATTGGTGCTGGTATCCAAGAAGCCTTACAAAATGGTATTCTGGCTGGTTACCCTGTTCTTGACATACGGGCGACCGTTTATGATGGTTCTTACCATGATGTCGACTCTTCAGAGATGGCCTTCAAAATTGCCGGATCTATGGCGTTTAAAGCCGGTGCACTCAAGGCTGACCCTGCAATCATCGAACCAGTGATGAAAGTTGAAGTCACGGTTCCCGAAGATTACATGGGTGACGTTATTGGGGACATCAGTTCACGTCGAGGACGGATTGAAGGAATGGAAGCACGCGGTAATGCACAAATTATTCGTGGATTTGTTCCGCTTTCCGAGATGTTTGGTTATTCAACCGATCTGCGATCGGCCACGCAAGGACGTGGAACCTATACGATGCAAACCGACCACTATGAAGAAGTGCCTAAAGGCATTGCAGAAGGCATCATTGCCAAACGCCTAGGTGCGTAAACAAATATAATTTAGGGAGTGAAAAAAATGGGAAAAGCGAAATACGAACGTACTAAGCCACATGTTAACGTTGGAACCATTGGTCACGTCGACCATGGTAAAACTACAACAACTGCGGCAATCACCGTTGTTCTATCCAAAGTCGGTGGCGCCGTCGCTACGGCCTTTGATCAAATCGACAAAGCGCCTGAAGAGCGCGAACGTGGAATCACAATTTCTACAGCTCATGTTGAGTATGAGACCGAGAAACGTCACTATGCTCACGTGGACTGCCCAGGACATGCTGACTATGTAAAAAACATGATCACTGGCGCAGCTCAAATGGACGGTGCAATCCTCGTCGTGTCTGCTGCTGACGGCCCAATGCCACAAACTCGTGAACACATCCTCTTGGCTCGCCAAGTTGGTGTTCCAACGATTGTTGTTTGGTTGAATAAAAGAGACATGGTCGACGATGAAGAACTTATCGAACTCGTTGAAATGGAAATTCGTGAACTCTTAACAATGTATGAATTTGATGGAGACAATACGCCGATCATTCCAGGTTCTGGTCTCAAAGCACTGCAATGCGGTTGCGGAAAACGCGAGTGCGAGTGGTGTGGCGATATTTGGAAGCTGATGGATGCTGTCGATTCTTTCATTCCAACGCCTGAGCGCGATATGGATAAACCTTTCTTAATGCCTATTGAGGATGTCTTCACAATTACTGGTCGTGGTACTGTTGCGACTGGACGTGTTGATCGTGGAAAGGTTAAAGTTGGAGACGAAGTGGAAATCGTTGGTTTGACCACGACCCCTCGTAAGACTATTGTAACCGGCGTTGAAATGTTCCGTAAGCTCCTTGATTCAGCACAAGCTGGCGATAACATCGGCGCGCTTCTACGTGGCGTAGAGCGTAAAGACATCGAGCGTGGACAAGTTTTAGCTAAGACTGGCTCCATTAAACCTCATACAAAGTTCTCAGGTGAGGTTTATATCTTGAATAAAGAAGAAGGCGGACGACATACTCCGTTCTTCCACAACTATCGTCCTCAATTCTATTTCCGTACAACGGACGTAACAGGTGTTATCACTCTTCCAGAAGGTACTGAAATGGTTATGCCAGGAGACCGCGTAACGATTGACGTTGAACTTATCACACCAATCGCTATGGAAGAAGGACTTCGCTTTGCTATCCGTGAGGGTGGCCGTACAGTGGGTTCAGGTATCGTTGCTAAGATTAATCTCTAATTGTGAACTTAGCAGATTTGGTAGAGAGAATAATTTATTTCTCTCTACGACCAAAAGTCGGATAATGGTGCGCTGGATTATTGAGTACAACACTCTTCCAGCCTCCGGCATCTGACTTCTGATTTCTGGTGTGGCGTAAAAGGTTGCTGGACAGGTGACTCCGCCTGAACTAGGTTATTTTTACGCTCGAAACCCGTGTAACGGGAAATATGAGGAGGTAGTTATTACTATGAGCCAAAAGATCAGAATTAGACTTAAAGCCTTTGACCACAAAACTCTTGACCAATCGGCCGAACGCATTGTTGAAACTGCAAAGCGTACCGGAGCTCAGGTTAGTGGCCCGATTCCCCTTCCAACAGAGAAAAGTATCTATACAATCTTGCGCTCTCCTCATGTCAATAAGGATTCTCGCGAACAGTTTGAGATGCGTACTCATAAGCGTTTAATTGATATTCTAGAGCCTACACCAAAAACTGTCGATGCGCTGATGCGTTTAGATTTACCTGCAGGTGTGGACATAGAAATCAAGTTATAATTAGCTCTGTTTTATTAAACTTAGCTAGCTATTTTTATGAGTAGCTTTAATAAGTGTTCTGTGATATACTGTCGTTATGTTTGCTGTGAGAAACGCCCGGTAGCGTGGAGTAGTTACCGAGGGTCATCACGCAATAAAATAAAACGACGCTCTCGTGCTTCGGAACGATCCGACGCACTTCAAAGCGTTTAGGAGGTGGCATTCGTGTCAAAAGGAATTTTAGGTAGAAAAATCGGTATGACTCAGATCTTCACAGACGAAGGTCGTGCATTAGCAGTCACAGTTGTCGAAGCAGGTCCTTGTCCAGTGGTACAGAAGAAAACTGTAGCGACCGATGGCTACAACGCGATTCAAATTGGATTCTCATTTCTTCGCGAAAGCTTAAGCAATAAGCCACGCAAAGGGCATTTCCAAAAGGCTTCACTGAAACCTATGCGGTATGTTAGAGAATTCAAAATCAGTGATGTTGAGAGTTATGAAATCGGCCAGGAAGTAAAAGTGGATTTATTCACCGCCGGCGACAAAATTGATGTTGTTGGTACTTCTAAGGGAAAAGGTTTCGCCGGAATGATCAAACGTCATAATGCTAGTCGTGGACCAATGGCGCATGGATCGAAATATCATCGCCGTACAGGTTCCCTAGGCGCGAAGGGCCCGGCTCGAGTATTTAAAGGTCGTGAGTTGCCCGGACGTATGGGTGGCGAACGCGTTACAATACAAAACCTGGAAGTTGTGCGAATTATTGCGGACAAAAACCTGATCTTGATTAAAGGATCCGTTCCAGGAGCGAATAAATCGTTACTGATTCTGAAGCCTTCAGTTAAGGCAAAGTAACACTGAGAAAGGAGGTATAAGCAATGCCGAAAGTTCAAGTATTAAATATGCAAGGTGCGGCGGTCGGTGAAATCGAACTCAGCGAAAGCGTGTTTGGGATTACCCCCAATATCCATGTACTTCACTCAGCGGTTGTGTCACAACTCGCTGGAGAACGTCGGGGCACACAATCTGCCTTGTTACGTGGAGAAGTGCGCGGAGGCGGGCGCAAACCATGGCGTCAAAAAGGAACAGGTCGTGCACGTTCAGGTAGCACACGTTCCCCATTGTGGAGAGGCGGCGGCGTTATATTCGCACCTAAACCTCGCAAGTATGGCTTCAAATTACCTAAAAAAGTTCGTCGGTTGGCTTTGTACTCGGCACTTTCTTCGAAGGTTACGGAGCAACAGCTGATTGTACTAGACACATTGAACATGGGTGAAGCAAAAACTCGTGAAATGGTGAAAGTCATGAAAGCGCTTCATATAGAGAAGAAGGCTATGTTCGTGATGGACGACGTGGATGAGGCTGTGCTTCGATCGGCTCGTAATATTGAGGGCGTAAAAGCCACGGATGTTGCAGGAATGAATGTGATGGACATACTTAAGTATGATGTTCTTGTAATGACCAAAGCAGCGGTCACTAAAACAGAGGAGGTGTTAGCGTAATGCGCGACGCACGTGATGTCCTCAAAAGCCCGGTAATCTCAGAAAAGTCTGTTGGACTTGTCGAGGAGAATAAATACTCCTTCTGGGTAAATCCTGCTGCAAACAAAATCGAAATTAAAGCAGCGGTAGAAAAGATGTTTAAAGTATCGGTAGTCGAACTCCGTACCATGAGTGTCAAAGGCAAAGAAAAGCGGGTCGGCAAGTATGTTGGTAAAACATCCAATCGCAAGAAAGCGATTGCTACGCTTAAAGCTGGAGATAAGATCGAAAACTTCGCAGGCCTGTAAGCAGCTTGAAGCAAAGGAGGATAATGAAAACCGATGGCATTAAAAACTTTTAAACCCACCTCACCAAGTCGTCGTAATATGACGATGTCGACTTTCGAAGAAATCACTCGAACAGAACCAGAACGGTCTTTACTGAAGCCTTTGTTTAAAAGGGCTGGCCGTAATAATGCTGGACGATTATGCGTGCGCCATAAAGGCGGCGGGCATAAACGAAGGTTCCGAGTCATCGATTTCAAGCGGACTAAGGATGGAATCCCTGCTCGTGTTGCGAGTATTGAGTATGATCCGAACCGCTCTGCCAATATCGCCTTATTATTTTATCAGGATGGACTTAAAACTTATATCGTAGCGCCGAACGGTTTACAAGTTGACCAAATGGTTGTTTCCGGTACGGATGCAGATATTAAAGTCGGTAACACATTGCCTCTTCAAAATATTCCAGTGGGTACTTTGGTTCATAACATTGAGATGAAACCCGGCAAAGGCGCTCAGATGGTTCGCTCAGCTGGAGGATCAGCTCAACTCATGGCTAAAGAAGGTGCCTATGCAACTCTCCGACTTCCTTCTGGTGAAATGCGCATGATTCGCATTGAGTGTCGTGCAACCATTGGTCAAGTTGGAAATTTAGATCACGAGAACATTAACATCGGTAAAGCTGGAAGATCACGCTGGTTGGGTATTCGTCCAACAGTTCGTGGTTCGGTTATGAATCCTTGCGATCATCCTCATGGTGGTGGTGAAGGACGTAACTCAATCGGTCGTAACCCATGTACACCTTGGGGTAAACCTGCCCTAGGAGCAAAAACTCGGAAGAAAAAGAATACGTCGAATCGCTTCATTGTGAAACGACGGACTAAGTAGTCGAAAGGAGGCCCATACATGAGCAGATCTCTGAAAAAAGGACCTTTCGCCGAACCTCGTTTGCTCGAGCGCGTAGAAGCGATGAACAAATCAGGTGAAAAACGCGTTATTAAGACGTGGTCCAGACGCTCAACAATATTTCCAATAATGGTCGGACTCACCATTGCAGTACATGATGGTCGGAAACATGTACCTGTCTATGTTACCGAAGATATGGTAGGGCATAAACTGGGAGAATTTTCACCGACACGTACTTTTAGAGGCCATGCTGGCACCGAAAAATCCAGCGGCTTACGTTAATTCGAGAGGAGGATAAAGGCACATGCAAGCAAAAGCAGTGGCAAAATATGTACGTATCTCTTCTCGTAAAGTGCGCCAGGTTGTCAATCTGATACGTGGCAAGAAGATTAGTGATGCGTTTGCAATACTTCAGTTTACACCCAACGGCTCCACTGATGATGTGGCGAAAGTACTGAAGTCTGCAGTCGCAAATGCAGGACACAACTTTGATATGAATGTTGATGATCTGTATGTTACTGAGATTTGTGTGGATCAAGGACCAACTTTAAAACGCATTAGGCCTCGAGCCATGGGACGTGCAGACCAAATCCGGAAACGGACTAGTCACATTACCGTGGTCGTGGGCGAGAAGAAGGAGGGCTAAACCGTGGGTCAAAAGGTTAATCCCAAAGGCCTCCGCGTCGGAATTATCCGGGACTGGGAAAGCCGATGGTATGCAGACCGAAACTATATGGAACTTTTACATGAAGACTTGAAGATTAGAGCATTTGTTAAAAATAAGCTCAAGCAAGCTGGATGCCCAAAAGTTGAGATTGAACGTGCAGCCAGTCGCGTTAAGGTATCAGTTCATGCAGCGAAGCCCGGTATTGTTATCGGTCGAGGTGGTATTGAAGTTGAAAACTTACGCAAACAACTTGAAGCGATCACTGGCAAACAAGTTGCCGTGAATATTGTCGAAATCAAGAAACCTGAAATGGATGCCACTTTGGTCTCTGAAAACATTGCATTGCAACTCGAGAAACGGGTGTCCTTCCGTCGTGCCATGAAACAAACCGTTGGCCGAACCATGCGGACAGGCGCACAAGGTATTAAAATTCAATGCAGCGGTCGTCTGGCTGGAGCCGAAATTGCCCGAACCGAATGGTATCATGAAGGAAAAGTACCCCTTCATACTCTACGTGCAGATATTGACTACGGCTTCTCGGAAGCCAATACCACGTATGGCAAAATTGGTATTAAGGTTTGGATTTATAAAGGTGAGGTTCTTCCTGCCAAGAAGGTCGTCGCTCAGGTGGAAGGAGGAAACTAAATGTTAGTCCCATCGAGAGTGAAACATAGAAAACAACATCGCGGTCGGATGCGCGGTAAGTCAACACGCGGTAATACCATTACTTTTGGTGAATATGGTCTGATGGCCATGGAGTGCGGCTGGGTTACGAATCGTCAAATTGAGGCTGCTCGTATTGCAATGACACGTTTCATCAAACGTGGAGGTCAAGTTTGGATTAAAATATTCCCAGATAAGCCTGTAACGGCGAAACCGGCAGAAACCCGTATGGGTAGTGGTAAAGGTGCACCAGAATACTGGGTTGCTGTTGTAAAACCTGGCCGTGTAATGTTTGAATTGAACGGCGTATCGGAAGAACAAGCACGTGAGGCTCTACGCCTAGCAATGCATAAACTCCCGATCAAGTGCAAGTTCGTTACCCGTGCAGATCTAGAAGGAGGTGACGCAAATGAAAAC
>DHWG01000154.1:25381-26450 GCA_002413075.1 Desulfosporosinus sp. UBA5188
AAGGAGGTGACGCAAATGAAAACTAATGAATTCCGAGACATGACCAGTGATGAAGTTCTCAAGGAAATCGACGGATTCAAAACAGAACTGTTTAATTTGCGTTTCCAATTGGCAACGGGACAACTCGATAACCCGATGCGAATTCGGGAAGTCCGCAAAGGAATCGCTCGTGGCAAAACGATCCTTCGTGAGCGCGAGTTAAATATTGAACGTGCCTAAGTTGAGAAAGGAGGCTTTTTACATTGGAAAGAGCCCAGCGTAAGGTCCGAGTTGGTAAGGTAGTCAGTGATAAGATGGATAAAACCATCGTAGTAGCTGTTAATATTACGCAACGTCACCCAATTTACAAAAAAACAATCACCCGCACTCAAAAGTTTAAGGCTCATGACGAAAACAATGAGGCCCATGTCGGAGATACTGTCTCAATCATGGAAACTCGCCTTTTGAGCAAAGATAAGTGTTGGCGCGTGGTTGAGATCACTGAGAAAACACTGGCACAGTAAGACTTTTTATATTTAGTTCGGAAGGGGGTCAATGGGAATGATCCAGGTACAAACCAGGGTTAGAGTTGGAGACAATTCAGGCGCGAAAGAGCTTATGTGTATTCGTGTACTGGGCGGTTCAATGCGTCGGTACGCCTCGATTGGCGATATAATTGTTGCTTCTGTTAAGCAAGCAACGCCTGGGGGCGTTGTCAAAAAAGGGGAAGTTGTTAAGGCCGTTATTGTGCGGACAAGAAAAGAAATTAGACGTCCGGACGGTTCTTATATTCGGTTTAGCGAAAACGCGGCTGTACTCATTAAAGATGACAAAAGCCCGCGTGGCACCCGTATCTTCGGACCGGTTGCTCGTGAGTTACGTGATAACTTTATGAAAATTATTTCCCTGGCACCGGAAGTTATCTAAGACCCCATGACAGTTGGAGGTGAAGAAAGTGGCTGCTACTAAGCATAAGGTACAAACGGCAAAGATACACGTTAAAAAAGGCGACTTCGTAATGGTAATCAGCGGTAAGGATGCCGGCAAAAAAGGCAAAGTTATGAGTGTGATTCTCAAGAAGGGTCGCGTG
>DHWG01000049.1 GCA_002413075.1 Desulfosporosinus sp. UBA5188
AGGCGCCGAATGCTTATCCTACTGTATTATCAGAACTTTTTATATAGATATAGACATCGCTACTCCTTAAGGTCTAAACAAAATGGATGTTTGTAATGGTAACAATTGTCGTGCTTTAGGAAAAAGGCTAAATTCATGTGGGAAGGAGCAATGAACATAGGCGTTTCATCGAGGATCATCACTTTGTGTGTGAACAATACTGTGACCCAATCATATTACTGAGAAAGAAGGTGTGAGCATGAGCCAACAACAGGTTACAATCCGATCAAAATCAGACATTATTGAATTCCTGAATAATGCGGGTCCGGCGAAAAATGCCCTTATCGTAATTTTCACAGCCCTAGGTGGCGTGTTTATTGATGCTTATGATTTTACGAGTTTAGGAATCGGCGCTGTACAGCTTAAAGCGCAATTTGGTCTATCTGCTTTCCAATTGGGTAGTCTAACAGCGGCAATGGGCTTTGGTGCTCTGTTTGGCGCTATTTTTGGCGGTTACCTAGTGGATAAGCTCGGTCGGAAACGTATGTTTTACGCGGATTTATGGTTTTTCGTAATATCTGCCATTGTTGGGGCCTTTGCCCCAAACATTGAGATATTGGCCGTTTGCCGATTTATCATGGGTGTCGGAGTAGGACTGGATTTCCCCGTAGCGCTTAGTTACATTGCTGAGTTTAGTTCACTCAAAGGAAAAGGAAAATGGGTTAACTTGTGGCAAGGAATGTGGTTTGTAGCAGCTTCCGCGTCATTTCTAATCATTTTGCCGATCTACTTTTTAGGTGCTGGCCCCAACCTATGGAGATGGGCTGTTGGTTTTGGAGCAGTACCAGCGATTGTGGTATTGGGTTTAAGGAAACTCTTTATGGAAGAGAGTCCTTTGTGGGCAGCTAGTCATCAGGGGTTGAAAGAAGCGGGACGTATCCTCGAATCTACTTATGGAGTTAAGGTTATCCTAGACTGTAAACCCGAAGACCTAGTGGCCCCTAAGGAAGAAACCAAACCAAAAATATCATATTCAATATTATTCACGAGCCAATATAGATTAAGAACTCTTATAACATCAGTCATTGCAGCGACTCAAAGTATGGAATATTTTGCTGTAGGATTTTACCTTCCAGTCATTTTCCTCTGGGTAATCGTGGGCTCGCTGGTATTTAACTGTTTTGGTATTGTCGGTGGTACATGGCAAGCCTATGTCGTAGGAAAATTTGGCTCACGCAAGTTGGCCATAACGGGCTATATTATCGCCTTTGTTTGTCTACTGACGGTTGGGCTCTTCAAAACCCACCTATCTATTTACATGCAAGCATTGTTAATAGGCATGTTTATCTTTGGACATTCTTTTGGGCCTGGTGCTCAAGGCATGTCTATGGCACGCTTTCTTACCCTGCATCAATCAGAGGATTGGGTTCGGGTTGGGGCCAAACAATGGTTCGGGCAGGTAGCATCATTGGTTTCTATTTCTTCCCGATCGTTTTAGCGGCTGTTGGCTTACAGTATACGTTGCTGACTCTTTCAGCAGTCCCAGCCATTGGTCTCCTTACGGCTTTACTAATTAAGTGGGAACCGATTGGGAAGGATGTCGATACCGAGGGCATGCATTACGACGAAGCAGTCAAAAACGCCGCCATGTCACAATCTTCTAAGTAGAAGTGTAAAATATTCCTCTATATAAATCGCTAATTGACAAAAATAAAATGCAAAAGGAGAACAATATGATTAATTGTTGTGATGAAGTATTATCCCCCCCAAGAACTGAGGTTATCTGTAGACCTAGCAAACCAAAACTCACTTAAGTTTGCCAGGGAACGAACGGGTAAAATTTATAATACGTTTAGTAATTTACAGCCCCGCATTGATATCGAACGAGGAAAATACTTTACAGAATCGTTCAAAACAACCGAAGGTGAGCCCTTAATTCTAAGATGGGCCAAGGCACTGAACCACGTGGCAAAAAATATTCCGGTCTATATTGATGACTATCAGCTCTTAGCAGGCCGAGTGGGTGGTCAAGGTAAATATGGCTTAATTTACCCTGAACTTGATGGCTGCTTTCTCGGCCAATTAGCGGAAAATGTTAAAAATCGCGAGAGCGCACCGTTTTACCTGGCCGATGAAGATGCCAAGATTATTAATGAAGAAATTGCTCCTTATTGGAAAGGGAAAAGCTTCTACGACGATCTCGCGAGTTCTTTGCCAGAAGATGTGCTTAAAGTGACCTATGATCCCCAGGATATCTATACATCACGGTTTATTGTGAATGAAACATCGTCTATGCGATCAGCGCTTCAATGGGTTCATGACTTTGAAAAACCTATCGTGAAAGGCTATAAATCGATTAAGGAAGAGGCGGAAAAAGAGTTAGCCGCTCTAGATCAGATGGAACCAACGTATATGGTTGACAAAGCCCCCTTCCTGCAAGCAATCATTATCGTCTCCGAGGCCATTATACTGTGGGCTAAACGGCATGCGGTACTAGCTGGGGAAATGGCAGCTAAAGAAATTGATGCTGTTAGAAAGAGCGAATTACTGACAATCTCTGAGATTTGCAATAGAGTACCAGAATATCCAGCCCGCAATTTCCGGGAAGCGATGCAGACCCAATGGTTTACACAAATGTTCTCTCGCCTGGAGCAAAAAACGGGAGCCACGATTTCTAATGGTAGAATGGATCAATATTTATACCCGCTTTATAAAAAAGACTTGGATGCTGGTCTGATAGACAAAGAACAAGCCAAGGAACTACTGGAATGTATGTGGATGGGAATGGCTCAATATTTGGACCTTTACATCAGCCCTGCAGGAGCAAACTTTAATTCCGGATGTGCACACTGGGAAGCCGTCACAGTGGGTGGCGTTGACGCAAACGGCGATGATGCCACGAATGAATTAACGTATTTATTCCTAGAATCAAAACGAGAATTCCCGTTTAATTATCCTGATTTAGCGGCGCGTGTCCATGAACGGTCACCAGAGAGATATTTATATGAAGTGGCGGAGACCATTAAAGAAGGATCGGGCTTCCCTAAACTCTGTAATGACGAAGAAGTTATTCCGCTCCTGATTGCCAAAGGCGCAGACATTGCTCAAGCCAATACCTATGCTGTATCAGGTTGTACTGAGTGCAGAATGCCTAATCTTGATACCTTTACAAGTGCTTGTCCGTATGTCAATCTGGGTGCAGCTCTGGAGCTAACCTTAAATAACGGACGAATGAAAATCTATGGTGATGAACTATTAACGCTAGAAACGGGTAAAATAGAAGATTTCCGCACCTGGGATGATCTTTGGAACGCCTATCTGACACAACAAAAGTTTCTGATTACCAAAGCCTTTAAACAGCAATATATTGTCGTTAAAGTGCGTGAAAAACACTTTGCTGCTCCACTGGCTTCCTCAATGCATGCTTTATGTCTAAAAAATCATAAAGACTTGCACTCCGCTCATATTGACGGAGGGATTGATTTAGGGTATTTCGATTTTATTGGCTTTGGAACAGTGGTCGATTCACTGTGTGCTATTAAAGAGACCGTCTTTGACAATAAAAAAATGACATTAATGGCTCTGTGCGACATATTAGACAAGGACTTTGAAGGTCACGAAGAAGTTCGTCAACGGTTGATGAAGGCCCCAAAATACGGAAATAATGACCCAATAGCGGATGCTATGGCTAAAGCCATCGACTTAGAAGGCGTAAAATTCAGCCATGAATACTCCAAGAAAATAGGTTTCCATATGGACTTGCGCTATGTACCGGTTACCTCGCATGTCGCCTTCGGAAAAGTGGTTCAAGCGACTCCAAATGGACGAAAAGCAGCAGAAAATCTATCAGACGGCTCCTCGGCATCGCATGGCGCCGATGTTAAAGGACCGACTGCGGTACTCATGTCCAATTTTAATTCTAAAAACCGTGGTTACCATGAACGGGCTGCTAGGCTCCTGAACATCAAGTTAAGTCCAGCCTGTGTTGCAGGTGAAGACGGGACTCATAAACTGATGTCCTTTATCCGCGGCTGGTGCGATTTGAAATTGTGGCATTTGCAATTTAACATCATTAATCAAGCAACGCTTTTGGCAGCGAAAAAGAATCCTGAAAACTATAAGGACCTATTAGTTCGTGTAGCTGGTTATAGTGCCTACTTTGTAGATCTAACACCAGAACTGCAAGATGATATCATTGGCAGAACCGAACATACTACTATCTAATGAATTGTAGTTCCAAACGGAGGGTCATGAAATGAGCATTGACAAGAGTAAATCCGGTTACGTTTTTAACATTCAACAATTTTCAGTCCATGATGGTCCCGGTATAAGGACCATCGTGTTCCTGAAAGGTTGTCCCTTGCACTGCCCTTGGTGCAGTAATCCAGAATCACAGAGTTCAGCTCAGGAGCTGGCCTGGAGTTCAAGTAAGTGCATGGGCTGTCACCAATGTATAGAGACCTGCCCACAACAGGCGATTAACCTAGGGAATCAGGGCGAGATAACGATCGATCGGGACTTGTGTGACAAATGCTTTAAGTGTACTGAAGCTTGCCCAACCACTTCGCTTAGGGTATTTGGAAAGAACATGAGTATTGAGGAAGTTCTACGTGAGGTTGAATCGGATAGTGCCTTTTATAGGCGTTCTGATGGTGGCATGACGTTAAGCGGCGGAGAACCTCTTCTGCAGGCGGAGTTTGCTATTAATCTCTTGCATGAAGCCAAGAGTCACGGTATTAAAACCGCCATAGAAACATGTCTATGTGTCGAATGGCCTGTCTTGGAAAGAGCCTGTCATTTTTTAAATACTGTCATTTGTGACATAAAGTGTATCGATGCGGCCAAACACAAACGGCACACCGGTGTTTCCAATGAACAAATTCTTGGAAACTTTGAAAAAATGTGCCGACAATTTCCGAAGCTACCCATTCTAGCAAGAACGCCCATCATTCCGGGCTTTAATGATTCAGAAGACGATGTATTGGCGATCATTGATTTCATTAAGCAATTTCCGAATGTTACCTATGAACTTCTGCCGTACCATCGTTTAGGCCAGCCAAAATATATCTCGTTGGGCCGTGAATATCCTTTGGGTGATGTGAAGCTGAGCGATGAAGCCTTTAATAACCTCAAACTCGTGGCAAAAGAACGTTTTGAAAAGGTTAAATAGTCTAAGTAACTATTTGCGATAGGGTTATTATGACAACGAGACCACTAAAAAGGGGACTAAAATTTAGTCCCCTTTTTAATTTAGGAGGAAAAATTATGTCTGTAAATAATCCAGAAAACCACAAATTGGTTCTTACACCCCAAGAAAGTTTAATTGAGGGCGCACCGAACGAGCAACAAAAGGGTAGAGAGAGAACTTGCAGGAGGTTAGCGGCGATCAGGCAGTCGACCTTTAAGATAGGTATCGATAGAGCACGTCTCTTTACTGAGTCGTTCAAGATGACTGAGGGTAAGCCACTGGTGCTGAGATGGGCGATGGCTTTGAAGCATATAGCCGAGCAAATTCCTTTATATATAAGCTGTGACGACTTAATTGTCGGTAAAGGAGATAGTCAACCTGGAAGGTGTGGCATCTTATATCCTGAAGTAGACGGGGCTCAAGTGGATCAGTTGCAGGTTTCTAACGAAGAGGTTGCCAAGGTATTAAGAGAGGAGATAGCTCCGTACTGGAAAGGTAACACCTTGGCAGAGAAATATGCCAAGACTCTGCCTGAAGAAACTAGGCGACTGATTTACGGGGAAAATCAAGACAATATACATCAACAACTGGGGCTCGTGATGCCGTCGGGTACCGCGCGCTCGGCTATGAACTTCACCCAAGACTATCAAAAGGTCATCCAGAGGGGTATCAAGGATATAAAAAGAGAAGCCCAGGAAAAACTGGAGGCGCTTGAGTCTCCTGTGGAAATGGTCGCAAAGGGAGCTTTTCTAGAGGCTGTTATAACCACTTGTGACGCAATCGTCCTCTGGGCCAATCGGTATGCCAAACTGGCCAGGCAGATGGCTGAAAAAGAAGGTAATCCTGCAAGGAAGACGGAACTGTTGGAGATGGCCCAAACCTGCGAATGGGTGCCTGAAAATCCCGCACGGTCCTTCCAGGAAGCTTTGCAAACACAATGGTTTGTGCAGATTTTCTCCAGAATAGAACAAAAGATTGGAGCTGCCCTAGGAAATGGAAGAATGGACCAGTATCTTTATCCTTACTATATAAAAGACCTTAAAAAGGGCACGATCACAAGGGAAAAAGCTAAGGAGCTATTTGAAAGTCTTTGGTTGAACATGTCTGAGGCCATGATGATTTTTGTGACTCCAACAGGCGGCATCGCTGAAGGATATGCTCATTTTGAAGGGGTGACCCTAGGCGGAAAGACGAGGGCAGGTAAGGATGCTACGAACGAACTCTCTTATCTGATCCTGGAGTCTAGGGATAGATTGCCAACACCCTATCCTGACCTGGCCGTCAGAATACACGCACAAACACCAGAGAAGTTTCTCAGGCATATATGTGAAGTTATCAAAAATGGGGAGGGCTATCCCAAACTTCTCAACGATGAGGAAGTTATACCGCTTTACTTGTTCAAAGGGATTCCCTATGAAGATGCACTTGATTACAGTATTACAGGTTGCGTAGAACATAGAGTTCCAAACTTTGAAACCTATATCAACCCATGCGGTGTTATTAATATGCCTGTCGCTTTGGAGTTGGCACTGAATAACGGTAAAATCAAGCAATATGGTGACTTACAGCTTGGTTTAAAGACTGGGGACCCTAGAAAATTCACCACCTTTGACGAATTGATGGAGGCTTATCGCGCCCAACATCTGTATCTCTTAAAACACCTTGTAGCCCAGCAGGCCGTGATTGATACGTTGAAAACTGAATTCTTTGCTGCACCGTTTACTTCCATGCTACATAGTCGCTGTATGGAGCAAGGTCAGGATATTAATGGAAATATAGAGAACAGCTTCCTCGAACAGTATCATGATGCCGTGGGTTTTGGGACGGCTATCGATTCGCTTGCAGCGTTTAAGAAGCTTGTCTATGACGATAGAAAAATTACCATGTCCGAACTTTTGAAAGCTCTCGATGTCAACTTTGAAGGGAAGGCCGAGATAAGAAAAATGTGCCTTAAGGCCCCTAAATACGGAAACAATGATCTTTATACTGATTCCATTGGAAAACAAATTGAAAAAATTCATATGGATTATTTAAAAAGCATGCGTGGATTACATGGTGAGCTTTTAACGATGAGAATGGTTCCTGTAACAAACCATCTTGCTATGGGGAAAATTACAGGGGCATCGGCAAACGGTAGAAAAGCGGCAGTTTATCTATCGGAGGGAACCTCTGCGTCCCAGGGCTCTGAGATGAAGGATCCGATGGCACTTTTGATTTCCAATGCCAATACCAAAAATATAAGTTACAAGGGCCGTCAGGCTAGACTGTTGAACTTAGATCTTAATCCAAGCTCGGTAAAAGGGGAAGAAGGAACCACTAGGTTAATGTCACTGATCAGAACGTGGTGTGACATGAAAATCTATCACATCCAGTTCAATATCATAAACAAGGAAACGTTGCTGGCGGCTCAGAAAGGTCCTGAAAAGTATAAAGACTTAATTATAAATGTGGCAGGATACAACGACTATTTCACGGCTCTTGGACAGGACCTCACTTTATAAGCGCTAATTCGCGTTGGAAACCAATTCGATGATTTCTCACTATTACAGAAACCCTGATTATAAGCGGGTTTACAGCTTTCAGCCATTTGGCCGATTTTCAGAGACGAGTTATGTATTTGATGATCGAGGAAACTTATTTTATAATTAGGGGTTGTCGAGTAGACGGGGCCTCGC
>DHWG01000070.1:0-318 GCA_002413075.1 Desulfosporosinus sp. UBA5188
CCTGTCAAGCTATCTCACCCCCAAAATATCTGCCTTCTATTTTACACTGCTTATGTTTCTTGGTCAGTTATTTGTCGGAATTATCATTGATTATTTCACTCTGAATATATTGCCTATAGGTAAAATCGTTGGAGGCTTTTCTGTACTTGTTGGACTGAACTATAACTTACTTATAGATAAAAATGAATCGACCACCTGATAAATCTTACGAAAAACCGCAAGGATGAAATCCCTGCGGTTTTTCGTGGCTCTTTTATATATTGTAAGAAAACAATACTTTAAGACATATCAATCTTTATTCAAACTTCCCAAATCCAT
>DHWG01000070.1:554-3648 GCA_002413075.1 Desulfosporosinus sp. UBA5188
GCAGCTGAAAGATAATGTTCCATGGCTTCCGCCTCAAAAGCAAAGTTACATTTGCTACCTATTAAGGCTAGAAACTCCTGCAATAATTGGTTCCTAGTTACTAGGTAATACCCAAATTCTTTCCCTTGATCAGTAAGCTTGATCTCGCCATATCGTTCGTACTTTATATAATTCTCGTCTCTCAATTTATAAAGCGCTTTGGTGACAGACGGTAAAGCAACCTTAAGCCTCTTGCTGATGTCCGTTACCCGAACCGTATTAAGAGATAACGAAAAACGATATATTTCCTCTAAATAGTCCTCCAAGCTGGGTGTTAAAATATTAGACACTCCCTTGCTATGCCCATTTGAGCAAAGAATTCCTTAATGGGAATCATGAAGAGCTAAAATCCCACTCACCCTATAAGTATGCTAATTTACCTATATCAGTCTATTCTTTTAACTGGATTCACTTTCGACTATTAACAACCAGAACAGGGCATTCGGCATGGGCCAATACGTGTTGCGTAACGCTCCCTAAAGCCACTCCAATCAGAGTTCCGTGACCACGGGTCCCCATGACGACTAAGTCAAACTCTCTTTTGATTTCTTCTAAGATGCTATTGGTTGGATTTCCGGACGTATGCTTCTTTAATATCTGAACTTTTCCAATATCAATACCCTTTAATGTGGCGTCTAACACAAGCTCGCCACTTTTATTGATTTGCTCCTTAGTAATGAGAATACTATAATCCATATTAAAGGCTTCTGAGGTGGGGGTTACGTTGAAAATCTCTACCTCAGAATTAAATTTCTCAGCCAGTTCTAGGGCTTTGATGAGGGCATTACGTGATGCATTTGAACCATCAGTGGGTACTAAAATTCTTTTGTACATAATTTCTCCTCCTTGTTTTTGTTTGCTTGCCGTTAAGCTAGTCTACCCAATTTTGCCTCATTATTCATCCTATGCTACTTGCTGCCGATTGCCCAAGCTGGTAAGTCTTCCATGCCCTTGACTCCAGTGGCCCGACCGACTGTACCAAACAAGCATGGTATATTATAACATTTAATTTCTCATAATAACACTAACCCGCGCTACTGCTCTTTCACCGACCCGTCACGATACGCTTCCAAAAGACTCTTCAACGTAACGATATCCGTTTTAAGCCCCACCCCAATGTCCGTGTCACCCACCAGCATGCGGGCTTGGTTATTCTCGATGAATACGCTGGTTGGCAATATGTCCAAGTCCTCACGAATAGCGCGCTCTTTGGATTCGAAGGGCTTGTGGGACACCAAGTGCATCCCTTGGGAATTAAAGATGAGCGTGAAACCGGCGATACCCGTCTCTTTCTGATAGGCTTTGGCAAACCCGCCGTCGATGGTGATGAGCTTTCCGTTGGCTCTAATTGGCTCCTCACCCGAAGTGACCTTCACGGGCACATGACCATTGATAATGTGACTGGTGGCTGCATTTAGGCCAAATTCACTCAGAATACCCACACAAACCGACTCGTCGTCACGCAAGGCATAATAGGCGTTTTTCACTTCTTTGTGCGTCTCTTTTTCGGCGATAAAATACCGCTCGAAGGTGGCCATTTTGCTCTTGCCGAACAAGGGTGAATTCGCACCGCACCATAAATACCACACCACATCCAGTGCCTGCGCCTTCTCATCAGAGTCCTGGGCGTAATACGCTTTTCTGACCATTTCATCGAAGGCATCGAGCAGCGCCTTGCCCCTGAGCGGTTGACCACACAACTCAAACTCCTGAAAATCGCCTTTCTCCGTCAGTGGTATACACGCGTGATAGAGCAGGTTGCCATTATAGACCTTGTACATGCTGCCTTTGTTAATCAAAAACCGCGCATGCTTCTGCAGATCCGTGGAATGTTGAAAAGACACCTTAAGCTTGTTCACCACATTCTGTTCATCCTTCGTCAGCTCATAGGGGTGCTGTGGATCTACCGTCGGGAAATCCGCATCGATCATCTGGTACACCTGGCCGTTGAGGATGACAGTACCCGCCTGGTAATCAATTAGATGCAGGAACTGTCGATCCGCCAGTTGTAGTTCTGGGCGACGCATAATTAATTGTCCTTCCAATTTCATCTGGATCACCGCAATGGCCTTTTGCATCCGCGACAACAAATCCAGGTCCTTTTCCCGCAAATTAGTCTGTTTGACTTTCACTTGAAATGTCGGTGCATATTCCCCCTGATAATGGTCGAGCGCGAGGCGCACTAATGGCGTGAGGTTCAAGCCGTAGTCTTCCTCAATCGTCTCTAAATTGGCATAGCGAAGCGACACTCGCAGCGCGTCAGCCATACAAACCTCCGAACCGCATGCAGCGCCAATCCAAAGCACATCGTGATTGCCCCATTGGATGTCCACCGAATGATGCCTGCTCAGGGTATCCATCACTTGATGCGCCCCATAGCCGCGGTCGTAAATATCGCCAACAATGTGCAGATGATCCACGACTAATTTGCGGATCAGCTCTGCAAGCACAACGATAAAATCATCGGCGCGGTCAATCGCGAGTATGCTGTCGACAATTCCTTGATAATAGCCCTGTTTCATGACACTGTGCTCATTTTCGTGCAAAAGTTCCTCGATAATGTACTGAAAATGCGGCGGTATTGCTTTTCTCACCTTGGAGTGAGTATATTTATAAGCGGATTTTCTGCATAACCGGATTAGCCGTATCATAACGATCTCGTACCATTCCAACAGCGCAGTGTCCTTTGAATTCTGCGAAGCGTGCTCCCCTGGTTCATATTCTGGGAATTGTGCTATCGCGCTTTTTTGCAGGGCTATCTTCTCCTGGGGATAGTAAACAAGTGTCGCTAGTTCCTTTTTCTGCGCATCGGTCAAGGTATCGCCAAACGTATCGTCGATCTTGCGCTTGACCACTCCAGAAGCGTTTCGCATCACATGCTCAAAGGCCTCGTGCTCACCGTGAATATCGGCCATAAAATGCTCTGTTCCCTTAGGCAGATTGATAATGGCGCTGAAATTGACGATCTCCGAACTCACAGCGTCCACCGTCGGGTATTGTTTAGAAAGTAGTTTCAAGTAGTTCAAATCATACAATATAGGTCACCACCTCAATG
>DHWG01000070.1:3838-10066 GCA_002413075.1 Desulfosporosinus sp. UBA5188
CTCATCATTCCTCACAAAAAATAGTAGGTTGGGATTAGCCACTTCAACCAATAGAAACTTTCTTTACGTGTAATTAGCCTCTCGAAACTAATCCTTTTAGACAACTATATAACACATTAACGGTAAAACATAGAATATTATTCATTTATTAGAGCCGCTTAAATCAAGGTTTTGTTGAGCGTTTTCTTACAGGTTCAGGCTATAACAAATGTCTGCTTATTATGGACAGCTGCTGAATAATAGATAAAATCCATAGAGCAATTGTAGTCAAGAAATTATCCAGAAAGCCTACAATCCTAGCACCTGTGTCAGATTGAAGATTTGTTTCAGAGGGTTTAGTAACAATAGGAGTATCTACTGCTTTCACAGGAGATGGCGCAGTCATATTAGTCACTACAGGACGAAGAAGCTGAGCTTCGTTCCAGGCAAACCCCTTTTCTTTCATAAATGCGCTGCCCTTATTAAAAAACATATGGCTGTCAGGATTATTCCAATCATTAGTAGCATCGACATGATACCACTGGGTATTAATTTGAACTAAGTTCCAAACGTGATTCTCCTTCTCTGTGTTAGGTATTTTGGAGCTAGGATCAGAAAGATTTCCAGCAATGATATAGCATTTAATGCCTGCTTGATTTAACATTTTTTCCATCAGCATCGCGTACCCCGTACAAACTGTTTTGCCCGTGGTTAATGCAGTATAAGCTGTACGTTGATTTAATGTGGAGTCATACGCAACATGTTTAATTAGCCAATCATGAATAGCCTGTTCTTTAGCAATCTCGCTCATATCTGAAGATATTAACGTTGGAACTAGAGCCTTAACCTTTGCATCAATATAGTCTTCTTGGGCTTTTGTGGTTAGATAACCGACGGTAAATTGAAGCGTTGCTTTTTTTGTTGTCCCACCTACTTTATATTCCCAACTTGTTAGAGACGTCTTTAGGTAATCATTTGTTTGACTAGCTTGTTCAAAAACTGTTTGGAGATTATCCGCCATTTGAGTCGTATCTCCTGTGTAATAGAGCGTAAATTTGGTTTCACGGTTCGTCAAATCAAGCTGTATATCGTTCTGAAGGTCTACTAAATTAGTCAGGGTTTGCTCACTAGCGACGGCATTTGAAGGAGTCATTAGGAGAGATAGGGTTAGTAATATAACGACGACCCAAGACCGTTGACAGGTAAGTTTTAAAAGTTGCAATGCTTTCAATTTTATAACGCCCCTTTTGTCTTTCCTTGCGCGTTTCAAGCAGCTAGAAATGTAATGTAATCCTCAAACCTGTCTGATCATATACAGGTTTGAGGAACTTTTTGATTAAGAATCACTAAACTATTCGTCAGAAATAGTAAATTTCCCTTTATTAATTCTCATTCATCTTCCTAGGTAACAAGTAATCTACCCAATACCGCTTTAATAGCAATAAAAGAGAAGGGCTATATCCCTTCTCAGCGTAGTTATATAATAGGTTAATTTTGTGGGTTGTTATATTTTTGAATTATCCCAACTTATGCTTATAAATTTGCATTGCGGCAATATAAGAGGCAACGAGCATACCCGAGCACCATAAAGTTGCAATCAAAGCACTGTTTCCAACAGAAACACCCGTAAGCAGTGAACGAATGGATTCAATAATTGGTGTCATCGGTTGATACTCCGCAAATGTGCGTACGATGCCGTGCATGGATTTGATGGGCACAAAGGCGGAGCTTAAAAAGATCAAAATCAAGAACAGATAGCTGTAACCTACTGCACCTTCGACACTGTTTGCCAATAGACCAAACATCATGGATATCCATGTCAAAGCCAGCGTAAACAGTAGCAGGATTCCAATAACAACGAGCCATTCGATGATTCCCGTCTGAGTCCTGAACCCCATCAATAAAGCAGACAACATGACCACCAGGACTGAAAAAGCGTTAAATACGACCGATGTCAGCACATGCGCCGCCAATATCGACGATTTAGCGATGGGCATAGAACGGAACCGATCAATAATACCTTTCGTCATATCATTGTTTAAACGCATAGATGAGTAGCCTGTACCAGTTGCGATGCACATAATAACGATACCCGGCACGACAAAATTAATATAATTTATGGAACCCGTGTCAATGGCTCCACCAAACACATAAACAAACATGAGCATAATAAATATAGGCGTTGCGATGACTGTAATCAACGTGTCCATGCTTCGAAATGCATGGCGCATGCAGCGTCCAGACATAACCATTGTATCGCTGAGATTATTCTTTATACTTGTGATGATCTGCATTAAGCATCATGCCCCTTTCCCTTATTTTTACCAATGATCGTAAGGAACACATCCTCAAGTGTTGGCAGCTTTTGCGAAAATACAGCAACAGGTATGCCACCGTTTTCAAGCCGATTAAGAATGTTCGTCATCTGTTTTAGGCTCCCGTCAGTGGCAATAGTAAGTGTTTGATGCTCCTCATCTAGGCTTGCGTTATATTCATCCAGCAAATCACGCGCCAATTCTACTTCTTTTTCATCACGAAATCCCAGTTCAATATGTCCGTGGGGAATCATCTTTTTCAATTCTGCTGCGGTTCCTTCAGCTACAATTTTGCCTTCGTTGAGGATAGCGATCTGATCGGCAAGATGATCCGCCTCGTCCAGATACTGCGTCGTTAAAAACACGGTAACGCCTGAATGACTAAGATCTCTAATAATCTCCCACATAGAGATACGGCCTTGCGGATCCAATCCAGTCGTTGGTTCGTCAAGAAATACAACGGAGGGGGTGCCAATCAAGCTCATCGCCAGGTCGAGCTTTCGTCGCATACCGCCAGAATAAGTTGCTACCCTTCGGTCAGCGGCGTCAATTAAATGAAACTGTTCAAGTAATTCATCGGTCTTGTTATTTGCGTCGGACAAATGACGCAGTTTCCCGATTATGCGCAAATTCTCTCTCCCAGTCAAAATCTCGTCTACTGCAGCAGACTGTCCTGTCAGGCTAATTTTCCCGCGTACCTGATCTGATTGCCGAACAACGTCAAAACCACAGATCTGAGCGTTTCCTTTATCGGGTTTGAGTAAAGTAGTTAGGATTTTAATCATGGTAGTTTTACCCGAGCCATTGGAACCCAGTAGGGCAAAAATGCTGCCCTTCTGTACAGTAACATTGATTTTCTTAAGCACTTTCAGGTTCTTATAGGACTTTTCAATACCACTTACAGAAATAGCTATATCAGTTCCAATCATGATTGCACCCCCTAAATGACTGTGACATCCGTCAAGTTTGCTTTACTGCCTTTTAAAACAGCATAAGTCAATTTATCCATTGTAGCCCCGTCAAAAATAGCTTTTTTTACATTAGCGCTTTTAAAGTACACATTTCTAAAAACCACATTTTTGAAAGATGTCCCTGATAAACCTGAGCCCTTAAAAATAGTACCAATAAGCGTTTGATTATCGAAACATACTCCGGACAAATCTGAATAGGTAAAATCCGTATAATCTAAGACACAGCTTTTAAAACTTATATTTTTCAGACCCACAGAAGTTAATTTTGTTCTTGTAAGATTAGCACCTTCAAACCTTACATTGGTCAAATCACAACCGTTAAAGGAGGTGTTTGTTAAATCTGAACCACTAAAATCTGATCCTTTAAGGGCACTACCGTTAAAGGTTCCATCATGTAAAGTTACCTTTTTAAAATCGGAATTCTGCAAATCAGTGCCTTTAAAGGAGCTATTACTCAGATCTGAATCGCTGAAGTCTGATTCTTTAAGGGCGCTGCCGTTAAACTTGCCATCATGTACTTTTACCCCTTTAAAATCAGAATTTTGGAGATTAATATTTGAAAAATCCTGTCCTACCATCTGCTGTAGTTCTCTTGTCTTTGCAGAGATACTTTCTATGATCTCTGAGATATCTCCAATGGAGTCGATGGTCATATTATGAGCAACTTCGTCATCGTAACCTTGATTCTTCAAATCACTCAACTTTTCCTGTAAATCATTCGACAACTCTTCTTTCAATTCTTTGACTGAATGCAAATCTTCATAAGGTGAAAATACGCCCTCTAAATATTTGATTAATTTCTTGTTCATTATTATTACCACCTTCCACTTATAGTAATTGATCTAGAATAAGCTTAGCGTACTCCCAATTATTTTTGTTTTCTTTATAAATCCTTTTTCCTATTTCGGTAATCGTATAGTACTTTCTCCTTCCGCCCTGTGTCTCATCACCCCAATATGAAGTGATACCACCATCATTCTCAAGCCTCTTCAGACTCGAATACATAGTAGCCTCCTTAAGTTCATACTTACCACTGGAGTTTGATAGGATCAGTTTCGATATTTCGTACCCATATTTATCACCGCTCATCAATAACTTCAAAATAATCGTATCCGTGTGTCCTCTTAATAAATCCGAGGAGATTTTATGATCGACCATTGTGTCACCTCCATGAAATCAATATACACTATATTGCTATGACTGTCAATGTACTATAGTTATCAGATTACTATTAGTGTCTAATAATAATTCTCCCGCCATGTACTGATGAAATGTTCATAATAGAAATACAAAAAGAACCTTAGGCTAATCCTTGATTGCCTAAGGCGGTTCTCTTTGGCTATTTCTATACCCCAGATAAGACTTTTCCCATAGAGAACGGTTAACACGATCCTTTATTTGACGATGATAAGCAGTTCTCCCGCCTTGACCTGCTGCCCTTCCTTGATATTCACCGTGCTGACAATCCCTGCAATAGAACTCGTTATCCTTGTTTCCATCTTCATGGCTTCGACCACCACCAACGGCTGGTCCTCTGTTATCTGGTCCCCTTCTTTAACCATCAACGTCACGACAGTCCCAGGGATAGGGGATCCAATTTCATTCTTATTGTCAGGATCTGCCATCTCCGTCATGTATTCTCCAGACTGGCTAAGAAGGTTGATATTGCTCCAGTTCCTGTCCTTGATTTTGATTTCTCTTCTGTTCCTGTTGACTTCGAACACTAGGATTCTGTATCCCTCCAGATCCGGCTTCTTAATGGAGCGGAGCTTAATCATTAGACTCCTCCCTTCTGCGACCTCGGCCTCAATAATTTCTCCTTCGTAAAGGCCATGGAAGAACACGTCGCTTCCGAGCCTGCTCAGATCTCCATATTCCGCAACAATTTTCAAGAATGCTTCAAACACTTCCGGATACAGGGCATAACTCAGGATATCCTTCTTAGTTGGTTCAAATTCAAATTTATCCCTCAGGTGCTTGGCGATACCGTCAAAATCTTCATCTGGGAGCAGTTCGCCTGGGCGCTCTGTTATCGGTTTTTTCCCCTTCAGTATCAGCTTTTGGAGTTTTTCTGGGAATCCTCCCATCGGTTGGCCCATCATACCCATAAAATATGATTCAACGGAATCAGGAAATGCCATATTCTCCGCTTTCCGGTATATATTCTCCGGGGTGAGGTTATTCTGGACCATAAATATGGCGAAATCCCCGACAACTTTCGAGGACGGGGTGACTTTTACGATATCCCCCAACATCTCGTTCACTGTCTTGTACATTTCCTTGATCTCGTTGAACTTATGCACAAGACCGAAACTTTCTACCTGAGGCTTAAGGTTGGAGTACTGCCCTCCCGGAATCTCATACTTGTAGAGTTCAGCAGATCCCGATTTCAAACCCGACTCGTACTTGCCATAGACCGGTCGTACCGCTTCCCAGTAGTCCGATACCTTTTGAATTCCCTTCAGGTCAATGCGCGGATCTCTTTCCATATTTTTAAGCGCTGCAGCAATAGAATTCATGGCCGGTTGGCTCGTCAGTCCTGACATGCTATTGAACGCAGTGTCCACAATATCTAATCCCGCTTCCACCGCCATAAGAACCGTTGCCACTCCATTACCTGTGGTGTCGTGGGTATGGAGATGGATAGGTATTCCAATCTCGTCTTTCAAGGCGCTGACCAGCTTGTAGGCTGCATGGGGCTTCAGGAGCGCTGACATATCTTTTATGCCCAGGATATGTGCTCCGGTCTTTTCTATTTCTTTAGCGAGCTTAATATAGTAATCCAGGTTATATTTTTTCTTGCGGCTGTCTAGGATATCCCCGGTATAACAGATGCAAGCTTCAGCGACCTTCCCGCTCTTTAAGACTTGGTCAATAGAAACTTCCATGCCCCTCAGCTCGTTGAGGGAGTCGAAGATTCTGAAGACATCGATGCCCGAGTCTGCTGACTCTTTAATGAATTC
>DHWG01000070.1:10144-11846 GCA_002413075.1 Desulfosporosinus sp. UBA5188
CCTCTTATGAGCATCTGGAACAGGATGTTCGGGACCTTTATTCGCAGTTGCTCCAGCCTTTCCCACGGAGACTCCTTGAGGAACCTGTACGCTACGTCAAACGTGGCGCCCCCCCACATTTCAAGAGAAAATAGGTCCTTGCCGTAGATCGAAGTCGCCTTGGCGATCTTGATCATGTCCTTGGTCCTCATCCTTGTCGCCATCAGAGACTGATGGGCATCCCGCATGGTCGTGTCTGTAAGCAACACCTTTTTTTGATCTTTTATCCAGGTGACAAGCCCCCCAGCACCTTGAGTATCAAGGATCTGCTTGGTCCCGCTCAGATCGCTCGGACTAATACCCTCGATTTGGGGCACCTTGGGGACATCGTATTCCAACTTTATCCCCATAGTCTCGTTGACCACGACATTGCCCAAGAATTTCAGAACCCGGCTTTCATCATCCGTCTTCTGGGTGAGCGAGATTAGGTCAGGATTTTCCTCAATGAAACCGGTATGGCATGCTCCGTTTAAAAACAACGGGTGATTGAGAACGTTGATCAGAAATCCGATATTGGTCTTGACGCCTGTAATCTGCGTCTCGGTGATAGATCGGATAGATTTTTTGATGGCATCCTGGAAACTCCTGGACCAGGAGATGTTCTTGACGAGGAGACTGTCATAATAAGGGCTGATTTCCGCTCCAGTGAAACCGTTGCCGCCGTCCAACCTGATCCCAAATCCCGAGCCAGTCCGGTAGGATTCGATCTTCCCCGTGTCAGGAGCAAAATTATTCGAGGGATCCTCCGTTGTGATTCTACATTGAATGGAATACCCGTTGAGAATGATGTCCTCCTGTGAGTTTATCCCGATCTCAGGAGAATTCAGGGCGCATCCTTGGGCGATTTGGATCTGGGCCTGTACGATATCTATCCCCGTAACCATCTCTGTCACCGTGTGCTCAACCTGGATCCGTGGATTCATTTCAATGAAATAATAATTTCCCTGGTCGTCGACCAGAAATTCAAGGGTGCCTGCGCTCCTGTATTTTACAGCTTTCGCAATCTTAAGGGCGTCTTGATGGATATTGTTTCTAATTTCCTGGGGGATGGAAAAGGCAGGCGTGAATTCCACGACCTTCTGGTGCCTTCTCTGGATTGAACAATCCCGTTCAAACATGTGAACGATATTGCCGTACTTGTCCCCGAGGACCTGCACTTCGACATGCTTCGGTTTTTCAATAAATTTCTCCATAAAAATATGATCAATGCCAAACGCTTTTTTCGCTTCCCGTTTAGCACTTAAGAAGGCAGACTCCAGCTCACTCTCGTTCCTAACGATCCGCATCCCCCTACCTCCACCTCCAGCGGCTGCCTTAAGCATCAGGGGGTAACCGCATTCCATCGCGTGCATTCTTGCTTCATCCGCAGTTTTAACGATCTTCTCATAACCTGGGATGACCGGGACTCCGACTTCCTTGGCGACAATCTTTGACTTGATCTTGTCTCCCAGTCTATCCATCATCTCCGCCGTAGGCCCGATGAATTCGATGCCTTCCTGCTCGCATCGCATGGCGAATTCCGGGTTCTCCGACAAGAAGCCGTATCCTGGGTGGATGGCATCAACGCCCTTCTTGATGGCCAGGCTGATGATCTCCTCAATATTCAGATAAGCATCAACAGGACTTTTACCTTCACCGATGAGATAAGCCTCATCGGCCTTGC
>DHWG01000143.1 GCA_002413075.1 Desulfosporosinus sp. UBA5188
TACAGAAAGCGCTAGGGACAAACATGCCCAAGATAGTAAAAGCCCATTAGAAGGAATAATATTTCCATCTAATGGGCTATGCATAATGAATAGAAGGTATATAAAGTTGGGAATTAACGACGAGGACCAAACTGTTCAAAAATTTTCTTAACCATTTGACCACCAACAGAACCATTTTCACGTGCTGTACGATCTGCACCAAGTTTAACGCCAAGTTCACTAGCTATTTCTTCTTTAGTTACAGGTAAATTGTACTTTGTCATTCGGATTGCCTCCCTTCAATTAATATAGAATCTGAATTTAATTTAACCGATTGTAGTGTTTATACTCAGGTAATGTCTGGTATTAATGGCAATCCTTTTACAAGGGTAGAACCTCCAAACGGCAGTTTATATTTCCATATTGTTCCATATTGGCCGCATGATTCATATTATGGGGTATAACTGGGAAATGGAGGAAATGAAAATGGCATTTGGTAACATGGAAGGTACAGATTGCGGATGTGATTGCAAAAAAGGCTTTGGCTCAGGAATCGCTGCAGTTGTTATAATAATTCTTCTTTTGATCGCAATGGGAATCGTATTCTAAATTCTAATCTTAAATCTTAAATTAAAGAAAGGTGGAACTTCTTATGTATGGAATGAATTATGGTGAAATGAACGCTTGTTGCCCTCGTCCTGTTGCTCCAGTTGCCCCAGTTGCTGCTTATGGTGTAGGCGCTGGTGCTGGCGTAGCAATTATCGCAGTAGCTATATTGATTCTTATCGCCTTAGGCGTTATATTCTAAAATCGCTTTCAATTAAATGTAAAAGGCTATCACTAATTTTAATGTAGTGGTAGCCTTTTGCGCTCGCTCTGGGATCTTGTTCGAGTCATTAACTTACCCCAAAGGCATCTGCGCTTGCATGGCCATCAGTAAACGTCTTTCAACTTCGTGCCAGTTCACTAATTGCCCCCAGGCCGTTACGTAGTCTTTGCGTCTATTCTGGTAATCAAGGTAGTATGCATGCTCCCATACATCCATGACGAGTATAGGAATACTTGCCACTTGGTATAGATCCTGATGCTTTTCGACCGTTAGTATTTCTAACCTTCTCCAGGCCGGTTGCCATACTAACAAGGCCCATCCGGAGGCTTCTACATTAATAGCGGCCGCTGTGAACTGTTCCCAAAAGGTCTCCAAACTACCAAAATAGCTCATGATAAACTTGATCGATTGAGCCCCGGGTGTCTCCCACCTGTTTCCTATGGGAGCCATCGACTTCCAGTAAATACTATGTAAAATATGCCCTGAACCGTGAAATGCTAGTTCCCGCTCCCAATGTTTGATTAAGGAAAAATCCCGTTTCTGCCTTGCCTCGACGAGTTTGAGCTCCGCTATGTTTAAGCCGTCCACATAGGCTTTATGATGTTGATCATGGTGAATTTTTATTAATCTAGAACTGATGACCGGCTCAAGATCGTTCAATGCATAAGGTAGCCTTGGTAGCCGGTGTTGTCCCGGTGGGACTATCATAGATTGCATACGTACTATCCCTTTCTTTCACAACTTTATTCAGTCAAAACATCAACATGGGCAGTTAAGAGTTGATCTTCAGCTGCGCAACTTTGTTGGTAATACCAATCCCTAACGATCTTAATGATTTCGGCATCCGTACCCGTTACTTTATAGGGATATACAGCAAGGATTTTATTAGTTGCTTTCTCTTTTAATCCTATCTTTTCAGCACTTTCTAATTTACCCATAACCATCATTCCTTTCATATATATGTTGCTTTATTTCTATCATTACTTCTCCGGTGAGTCAATATATATGTGACATTTAATAAGCACTGAAATGCCACCAGTAGTGGCTTTCAGTGCTTATTAATAATTTTTTATTACAATAAATCTGCAGAGACGATATAGCGCTCAGGAGAATAGCCAGGAGTGTCAAAGGGATAACACGTGGTCAGCGTCAGGACGGCATGGTCGGTCGGTACAATCACTGTTCTGTCGTCTTCATCAACGATTCGTGTACCCTTCACCTCATAGGTGAAGGTACCTGCTGATGTTTGCACAATCAGTTGATCCCCGATCTTTAACATACCTAACTGTCTGAAGACTGTTTCGCGATGTCCGGAAAAAACGCAATTGTCTTTTTCCCCCGGAAGTACGCTTTGACTGAAGTGTCCTACACCCTTCTTCAAGGGTTCCGCACTGGTCCCCTGAAAGATAGGCAATTTCCGCTTTATGGCTGGAATCGTCAGACTTCCAATAGCGTCACCCTCCGTAGGATAGACCGCGTAAAGTGTTTTAGCGGGTGCAGGTAGGTCTATGGAAGGATCTATTTCCACATTAATGAGTTTTGCAATATACGCGAGCGGAAACTTTGTATCGGGGTGAAAGGTGGACAAATCGCCCAGCTTTCCTGGGACAACGTCTGAATAATCGGTCTTAGCCTGTGACCACATGCTAAACATAACCCAAGAGATACACCCTATCCCTAAGATCATAAATGCTAGGGATAGGACCGTAACCAAGTGACGTTTGCGCCCTGAGTATCGCCGTCGCCGTGAGCGTTTCAATTTATGCGAAACGCTTCCTGTTTTTCCAACCTAGGGCTCCTGCCAATGTTAATGCACCCCCGAGAAGGAATAAGTCAAAAAGAGGCGTGGATGTTTTCGGAAGTTTACCGCCAGTAACAGTCGGTGCTATAGATGCAGTGGTTGCTGTGGTCGCACAAAGTACATTTGTGATAGTATTATTATCTAGTGTTACCGCGCCATTACGTGCCAACAACTGTCCTTGTATCGTTGCACCAGTAGTCGCTGTGATGGATTGCATTGCGAAAATGTGTCCTACGAAAGCAGAAGTTGTTCCTAAAGTCGCGGAGCTTCCAACCTGCCAAAACACTTGGCAAGGTCGAGCACTTTTAATAAGGTTGACCTTACTGCCTGAAGCTGTTTTAAGCGTAGAGGCCGTCTTAAATACAAAGACACCATTGGGGTCGTTCTCAGCGTCGAGCGTAAGTGCTCCCGTTATCTCGAAAGTGCCGTCAATCGAATCATAAGTTCCTGGTTTCAAGGTTGTCCCACCAAGTTCAGATGGAATGGTAGTGACTGGCGTTCTTCCCGCAGCATCGTTATAGGCTGTTACCAGATCGTTCTTCGCCCGAAGTGCGAGAGCATCTGGGGGAAGGTGTACAGTCCCACTCATTGTTACAGGACCATTCTTAGTGAATTCAGTACCTGGAGCCATTCCTATATCTCCGCCAGCATTTCCACTTATGGTGGTATTTCCAGTATTGGTGATTGCCGAGCCAGCCAACACTGCAAATGAAGAAGTTGTTCCGAGTTTCACTGTGGGTTGCGCCCCCATACTCACGGCGGGTACTGCCATCATAATTACTAAAGATAATGTTAATAGTGATGAAATCTTATTCAATTTTTTCATAAATTTATTCAATCCCCTCTCAATTGTCTCATATAGTTAAGTATGTTTATGTGTATATAAAT
>DHWG01000002.1:0-296 GCA_002413075.1 Desulfosporosinus sp. UBA5188
CCAATGAGGTTCACAAAGACTTGGGTTAAACGGTCTGGATCTCCAATCACTTCTGGCACATCTCCTACGATTTCAACCTTCAACCCACGTTCCTCCCATTCTATGGCAAATTGCTCTGTAATCCTCTCAACAATCTTTCTCAGATCAACCGCTTGCAACGTCATCGGCAACTTACCCGCTTCGGCGAGGCTCAACTGTTGCATATCTCTCACCAAGCGAATCAATCTAAGCGTCTCATCCTGAATAGGGAGAATCGTTTCTGGTGTTGAAGGAAGTACCCCTTCTTGAATTGATTC
>DHWG01000002.1:360-968 GCA_002413075.1 Desulfosporosinus sp. UBA5188
CTCAACTGTTGCATATCTCTCACCAAGCGAATCAATCTAAGCGTCTCATCCTGAATAGGGAGAATCGTTTCCGGTGTTGAAGGAAGTACCCCTTCTTGAATTGATTCCAGTTTTCCGAGAATAACCGCTAGCGGCGTGCGCAATTCATGGGCAATATCTGCCACCATGTTGCGCCTCACTTCCTCATTGCGGGTCAATTGCTCCGTCATACGGTTGAAATCCCGGGCTAAGATTGCGATATCTCCTTTTCCCTTCACCTCAACTCGGGAGGAGAGATCCCCTTTTCCCACTTTTCGAACAGCCTCCATCAGATGGTTTAGCGGTTTCGTAATATGACGGGTTAATAAAAGTCCTAGAAGTAACGCCAATAGGGACGTGAGGCTTAACCCGATGAGCATGGCTTGGATAATTGAGGTCCCGATGGTGTCCGCGAGTCGGCTGTCTCGGGCTATAGGACGTTGCTCTTGCCAGTAATGGCCCACCGTTTGTCCACTCACCTTAATTTCCTGCCATTGTTTGGTGATTTCAACCTCAACCGAAAACTGAGCGAGTTCTTTGCCAAGATTTTTATTGGAGGGGTCGGCAACGACTTTATTATTTTGGTCGAA
>DHWG01000002.1:1250-2363 GCA_002413075.1 Desulfosporosinus sp. UBA5188
ATGGAGGTAAAGACGATCGCCATAAAAAACACCATGCCAATCAGTGCCATGATGAACTTGCGTCGTAAGGTCATACCCCTTCTCCAAACCGATACCCAACCCCAAACACCGTCTCCACATATTTCGGTTCACTTGGGTTGTCTTCTAGTTTCTTACGCAAATTTGAGACATGGGTATCGATGGACCGCTCATAGTAGAGGTATTCCTCCCCCATCGCTTGCCGTAATAGTTGCAGTCGACTATAAACCGTACCCGGACGCGTGGCAAGTAAATGGAGAATATTGAATTCAGTGGGTGTTAGAAGAATTTCTAGCCCTCTTTTCGTAACCTTGTGGCTCGTGACGTCAATGCTCAATTCACCTCGGATTAATACCGAAGAGGCTGCATTTTCCTGTACCACCCCAGAGGAGCGCCTAAGGACCGTCTTGATTCGCGCTGCCAACTCTCGAAGGCTAAAGGGCTTAACAATATAATCATCTGCCCCGAATTCTAGACCAAGGACTCTATCAATTTCCTCGGATTTGGCCGTCAGCATAATGATTGGAATCGTGCTCGTCTCACGCAAGCGCTTGCACATTTCCAAGCCACTCATTCCTGGAAGCATCCAGTCCAGTAAGACGAGATCTGGTTTTTCACGTTCGATGAGCTGCATGCCCTCTGTTCCATTGAGCGCTGTCAAGACATTAAATCCTTCCCTAGACAGGTAATCTCTAACAAGTGTAAGTATTTCCGGTTCATCATCTACCAAGATAATTTTAATTTGCACTCTCAATCGCCCCCAATTATATAAAATGCCCAAGCTGATTGTCATCATCCTCACAACTTTAGGCCCAGTGTTAGTCTGTGACGGAAAACTTCAGACACCATCTTTGTTATTAAGTATACCGCTTATATTTGAGATGTATTTAGGAAAGTTCTCAAGATTTTGTTAAGAATTGGGAACTTGCGATACAACGGTCGCTTGCTTGCCCTCGCAGATCAAACTAAGACTCAAGAGCTTGCTTATGGGAGGGCGGGGTGCCCGGCAAATCAGACGTCCCTGTCTGACTGCCGGCAGTGTACGTCCTTGTACACTGCCCCGCCGTATGAAAGCGCTCTTGAGTCAAGTTTGAT
>DHWG01000002.1:2558-2906 GCA_002413075.1 Desulfosporosinus sp. UBA5188
GATACGCTGCTCAATCAAAGAAGTTCCCTTTTGTGAGCGCGAAGTTCCGGGCTAAGAACGAGGGAACGGATAGGTTAATCACTATTGATTTGGGTAGCGTTTTGTGACGGTGGCTTGGGAGACGGCACATTTTATGTGCACCGTCTTGTTTGTTAGGTAGTTTCATAGTAGGCCGCGTATGCTTGAAATGAGGAGCGCGTTGTGCGGACCTGCTGGGGTACAGCTGTAAATTGCAAGAGCTTACGTTAATAACAGAGAGGCTGCCTTTTCATAGAAATTTATTCTATGAAGAGGTAGCCTCTCCTATTGCTACTATTATACTTTCTTTTGCATGACAATCAAAGCGTC
>DHWG01000002.1:3179-8161 GCA_002413075.1 Desulfosporosinus sp. UBA5188
CCTTAAGTTGAACTTCCAGAAAAGTCGAAAAGGTTCACTGAACTTGGAGAGCTATTAACGTCTCCACTCGTCGCTTTGTCTGGGGCAGTTACCCCTGCGCCTGTAGTTCCTGTTCCTGTGCTTGGGATAATTGGGTTACTTGTGTTGGTTCCTTTCACCAAACTTGCTTTATTGAGCAGCGTTGTGGTGTCGATTGTCCCATACTTTGTTAGGGGTGTTCCCTCAATGCGAATCTGAACCTGTTTTATGGTTGAAAACTGGGTCAACGTGTTCACAAGCCCATATAAAGCAACTTCCTTTGAGACCTTTGTATTGGATTGCAAAAAATCTTTACTTAAATCGACGATAACTGTATTTTCTTTAAGGACAATACCTCGTAACAAAGTTGTCGTAGGGACTAATCCCTGTACGGTCGCTCCTTTTACTGCAGGACCTTTTAACCACTCATTCACCGTTTCCTTCGCTACACTCGTCGTCTTAGGCAAGGTGCGTTGCTCCTTAACTAAAAACTTACCCGTTGAATCTGCAAAGTACATCACGACCGTCTTGGCTTCCGTGGACGTTGGCATCGTTGCCGTAGCGGGAAGCGTTGTTTTAGCCCCACCAATAAGATCTCCCAATGATGTCGAAGCTCCATTCTTATTCACTAACGTCTCCAGTGTCCCGCAGCCCGTAACAAAAGTGAGGCTGAGGAGAACAACCCCCATCATCAAACTGTTCCAAATTCGTAATTTCATATTTTTCGCCCCTTCTCCAGATCTATTTTCACCTACCATATTCAGCTCACTCTAAACCTATGCCCTGTCCTTAAAAACAGTACAAGTTCTTTTGTATAAAGCACAGCTTTAAGCCATAAATATGGGTATTGCTAGATTGTAGAAAGGAGCCGCTCTCATGTACGATATGTATGAAATTGTTTGGATTAGTATGATTGCCGGACTAGCCACAACCTTTGGCAGCCTACTTGTCTTGTTGTTTGGTAAACCACAAGAACGTGTTCTTGCGTCACTCTTAGCGGGAGCTGGCGGGGTAATGCTTGCGGTTGTGAGTGTTGATTTGCTTCCTAGTGCTTGGCAAACTGGTCCTCCGCTTCAGGTGGGCGTTGGGTTCGCTTTGGGCCTTCTCTTCATGTTCCTTGCGGCTAAACGTCTCCATGGCACCGATAGCACACTCCCCCTGTCACGACGCCAACGATTAAAAAGAACTGGACTCCTTATCGCTACCGGGATTGCCTTACATGATATCCCAGAAGGTATGGCCATAGCCGTCAGCCAAGAAGCTGGCCTTGGCCTCTTAATTGCCTTTGCCATTACCTTGCACAATCTTCCGGAAGGAATGGCGACCTCGGCGCCCTTAAAGATGGCTGGTATCCGAGGCTGGAAAATCCTCCTGCTAAATATCGGGATCGCCTTTTTCACGCCTCTCGGAGCATTGCTGGGGCTGCTCGCCCTCGAAAACGTGCAGAATTCCTTGGCGTTCTTTCTTGCCTTTGCTGCAGGGGCGATGGCTTTTCTCGTCTTCGTTGAGCTAATACCGCTCTCTCGTGAACGACACCCGCATTATGCCCTGTTGGGCGGAACCATTGGTTTTATCTTTTTTACGTTAGTTAGTTTGCTGAGTCCTTTATAGGGGAACTTGCGATACAACACTCACTTGCTTGCTCTTTCAGATCAAACTAAGACTCAAGAGCTTGCTCATGGGAGGGCGGGGTTCCCGGCAAATCAGACGTCCGTGTCTGATTGCCGGCAGTGTACGTCCTTGTACACTGCCCCGCCGTTTGAAAGCGCTCTTGAGTCAAGTTTGATACGCTGTTCGATCAAAGAAGATTCACTTTTGTAAGCGCAGTTCCAGAGTAAATACGAGGGTGTGCACTGCGCCGTATTTGGGTTCGCTTACGCGGAGCTTGCTAGGCTGCTAACGTAAAGGCGTCGCGCTAGTGTCACCCAAGTCCCTAGCTTGGAACCGGGGTCGGCGGAGTCGTAATTGCGACAAATGACCGTTTGGTCCATCCGGATTTGCGTTCAAGTGACGTGCCAGGCGGAGAAGGTTGTGACTTACACGAGGCTACGGCTAATAAGAAAGCAGCTGTCTGTTATAGAAATTCATTCTATAACAGACAGCTGCTTCTCGTGCTACCAGTATACGTTACACATGGCAAACAAAACGTCCCCTCTACGCGGAAGAACCGTCCGTCAACCCAGCCCAGAAGGGTCCGCGATCACATGCTCCGACGCCTTTGCGCTCGACGTAGCCAAACTCAGCTTTAACCCGCCTTCATACTCAAAGCGTGTCTGGATACCTTGCCACGCGTTCCTGACCAGAGGATCGGCGATCACACGGCGAGAAGCCTCTGCGGTCATCGTAGCCAAACTCGGCTTTAACCCGCTTTCATGTGAAGAGCGGGAAACAGGACGTTTCCCGCCGGCCCTGAGACAAGGATGTCGAATGGCCGGGTACTCTTCTCTCATACATAACGGGTTAAAGCCCTAGTTTGGCACGACGATCGCATGGCCGAACAAGTGTCTCACCGATCCTCCCTATTTCAGCGTTTTAGCCGCATAATCTCCCATGGCTACGTACCCTTTGTCATTCGGATACTGTCCATCTGTCGATAAACCGCTCAAGTATTTCCCTTGCGCATCAAACAGCACAGAAGAAAAGTCCAAGGTCATGATATTTTCCTTCTTGGCGTAACTCAGCTCTGACTCCCGAATATCTTTAATGTTTTGTTGAGACCCAGGGTACCAGATTGGTAGGGCTAGTATTGGAGTAATTTGATTGGCTTTTGCCTTCTCAACCATCCCTTTAATATTCTTTTGAACCTCATCCCTGTTCACGCCCTCAATCGCATCACCAATCCCTGCAAAAATAATGACCCGGCTCGGTTTCTCTGCCACGACATCTGCGTCGAAGCGGGCAAGGAGGTCTTTGGTCGTCTGATTTACTTTACCCTTATTGATTACCTCAACCTTCAGGACATCTGCCGTACGCTTAGTCCAGGAATGGGAGGCGTCGAGTGGGTATCCTAATGTAAACGAGTCTCCTAGCGCAACAATCTTTGTATTGCTGGGCTTTGCCGCTGGAGCTGGATTCGTAACAACCGGCCCCGTTGTTCCCTGAGGTGATGTTCCATCCTGCCCCCATAATCCAAAAAAACCAGCAATTAGTACGATAAAAGCAAGTCCAATCGCGGCTTGGATCAAGCGTATTTCCAAACGATAGGTACGCATAAAAATTTCCCCTTTCTATTAAACAACAGATTCTACAACCTTTTCTACTTTCCTTTTTCATCTCGAGGACAATCACTTTTCATCTATCTCAACGAACCAATCAGACACCAGTACGCCCTTCAACGCATATTTTGTATAAGGAAAATAGGAGGTGCCCCGATGAGTTACATTAACAAGGCCAGAGAATTGGGAGAGGCTCTGTCTCATACCCCAGAGATTCAAGCCTTAAAAGCTGCAGAAGCTTCCATTATGGATGATCCAGCAAGCCAAAAAGATTTTATCCTGTATCAGGAAAAAGAACGCGGGTTGGTAACGACTCAAATGCTCAGTAAGGTCGTACCTGAAAAAGACTCTCTAGCCCTCATTGATCTTAAAATCCGTCTTATGACTAAACATCCCCTGATCAAAGCGTATTTTATTGAGCAACAGAAATTTGAAAAACTTATGGCCATGGTAAACCTAACTCTAACCACCGCCATGCACGGCATGCCCTCAGCCGATGATTTACCTATACCCGAAGAATTAAAAGGCATGGCCCAGAAAATTCTTGACAGCATTAGCGGCGGCGGAGACTTAATGGAGAAAATGCAAATCTCACCGGAAATGTTAAAAGGCCTTAAACTTCCACCTGGATTTACTCGGAAATAATAAAAAGGAGGTGTTATTAGCAAGTGCGCGTCAGCGGTTATCAGGGACTTAGCCTCGTTAACGATATCACACATCCCGTTACGTTCATAGCTTTCCTGATCATTATGACTTTAGGAATTTGGGTTATTATCCGTACTTGGTTTTGATGGAATCTATTTAGAAAGGAGGATCGCCGTGATGAACCAATATTACTGTTCACCCCCATTACCGGCGACCCCTTTCTCTTTTTCTATCTTAGTGACCAGTCCTATCCATCGCGACGTTAAGTTTAGCCCAGTCAGCTCGATGATCTTTCCTTTGGCATCTATTGAACTTCACTTTGCCTCGATGATTATTGTTGGCTTGGATGTACTTATGTCGTTTCTTTTTAAACGAGCCCTAGCTCACCCTCCAAACCTGACGCGCACGACGTCTAGTCCTTATCCGGTGACCCTAACCTTAGAACAGCTAAACCAGCTTGTTCAGTCAGCCATTAATGGCCAAGTCCCTATGCCTTCCCCCGTCTCATCGGTCCCGGGGCAAGGCTTTGGACCCGTGGGTGGAGATGAACCGCTTTTTCCCGATAATTTAAGTGTCTCCTTATTTATCGCAGCACCGTTTGCGCCCTTTGACGGAAGCCCAGATACCTCGTTTAGTGTCCCATTATTTGAAGTACCCGGTGCACCCGGCAACCTCCTTATCGCTGTCGGTCTCTTAATTGCCCAGTTCTTTGTTGAACGGACTGGAATAGGAACTGCTACTGCTACTGCTACAGGGAACGGAGGGGATATCTATGCCATTTCTAACTCTACACCATAAAATCACCTCTCCAGGGATTTTGCCGCAGCCGCTTCCATCTCCTCCGGGTGGATGTTCTGAACCCAAGATAACGGATCCTTGGGATTATGGGTTTAAGCGCCTTGCTCCACTTCTGCAAACCCCACCCTTTGGTGCTGGTATTTTAGCGATAACCTTGTTCATCTTTATCGTCTTATTTTCTGATTTACTCTTAGCACGAATAAACTTAGCGACACTTGGGATCACGGTGACCATAGGCACGTTTGCGATACTTGCACTGATATTATTTCTCCTGTTTATTTTCTAGTAGGGGCACGATGCATCGTG
>DHWG01000163.1:0-22653 GCA_002413075.1 Desulfosporosinus sp. UBA5188
TACTCAAATATGAGGAAGAACCCAATCTGAATCACTATTCCATCCTGAATTATCAAGGTCACAGAGCCATGTGAAACCTCCAGGATGATCTCCAGTAACTTTTGTAAATTTTCCTGGCCTAACGGTTCTCGTTGAATGTTGATTGCCCTATTCTTCCCAACCATTCACAACACCTCCATCTGGTCACAAATAAGACCTTATGTACTGCTAGTATTAAATAATTTATATTCCTTAGTTATTTGGTATGTTTAGTTGGTTTAGGTAAATAGTAGTACACCTTTTTGCTCTTGTCAATGGCTTTCAGATAAATGTTATAATACACATATACCTTTGAGTGTCTATATTATATTGAATTCTTTTCTAAAAAATAGAGACCAAGCCCCTTAACGGACTCGATCTCTGTTTTCTAATAAGTCTTAACCTGTTATTTTGTTTTAAGAAAGGTCTTCAGGGCATCTTCAATAAAATCTGGCAAGACGTAAGGTTTGATCCCTTTTAATGATAATACTTCTATCGCTCCAGTACCAATTTGACTAACTATGACAGCCTTGCAATCCGCCAGTAGTTCCACCGTCCGTGACATTTGGTCGTCATTATGACCTTCTCTGGAGCAAGGTGGGTTATTCTTGCGCAATTCATAGAACTCGCTTTGCTGATCCGTAACATTGAAAATCAGGAATTGTTTTGCTCTGCCGAAATGTTCGTTAACGTACTTACCATCACTACTTGCTACAGCCACTCTATAAGACATTATACTTCCCCCAAGCTTTTACTTAATGCCAGCTCATCTAAGTTCAGATAAGACAA
Source organism: Desulfosporosinus sp. UBA5188 (assembly GCA_002413075.1). GTDB lineage: Bacteria > Bacillota > Desulfitobacteriia > Desulfitobacteriales > Desulfitobacteriaceae > Desulfosporosinus. The sequence goes on from DHWG01000163.1 coordinate 808, forward strand.
GACCTGCTAACCTATTTTCCTGTCTGTTGAAAAACCGTATCACGTTCGGTGAGAACTCTCTCCGCAGCCTCCATAATATCGCCCAGAACAGCCCCTCCTGTCGCTAATCCACCTGCTCCAGGGCCACTCCAGAAAAGTTCGCCGGCTAAAAGGGTCTTCAAGGATAGAGCGTTTTGCACTCCAGAGACTCGACTTAACAAATCGGTCTCAGGTAACCATTGTACACCAACTTGAATTTCTCCATTTTGCGGTTTGGCACAGGCAATTAATTTTGGAATGCGCCCCTGTCTCTTCTCCAAGGTTATTTGTCGTTGATCCAAATGCTCGATACCTGACATCGTCACATCTTTAAGATGAAATTCCAAATCAAAACACTCTCGACAGAGAATGACTAATTTACAGGCAGCATCTAAACCACTGACATCCATGGTAGGTTCTGCTTCAGCATATCCGGCTTCCTGAGCAAGACGAAGAGCCGTCGGATAATCTTCGCCTAACTCAACCATTCGAGTCAGAATAAAATTCGTAGTGCCATTAAATATTCCTTTGACTTCTTCGACTTTATCTCCACAAAGACCATGTTGAATGGTCCGTAAGATTGGGATACCGCCTAACACGCTGGCTTCATAGAGCAGGCCTTTCCCATTTCGTTGGGCAAGAGCCTTGAGTTCTGGACCGTGTTGAGCAAGCAATAACTTATTGGCGGTAACAACCTGCTTTCTTTGTCCCAAGGCTTGCTTAATATAGTCATAGGCTGGTTGTTCTCCCCCCATGACTTCTACCACGATATCAATGTCCGGATCTTCCAATATATCGCGCGCATTCGTCGTTAATTCAGGTAAGCCCACGACTCTTTTCTTATTAGCATCTTGAACCAAGGCTCTTTGAATTTTAAGAGGAGCCCCCAGTCGAGAGCTAATATTATCGATCTGCAAATTTATTCCTTGGACAAGACCCTGCCCTACTGTTCCAAACCCCAGTAAGCCGACTCGTACGTCATCCTGATAATTCTTCACTATTTTATCTCCTTTTCATCCCTCTCGTTGTCCGTAGGATCAATAAAAGACTCTTCTTTTCCAAGAAGAGTCTGCATATAGCCTTCAGCTCAACTCATCTTTCAGGAAAATCCTGCAGGAATTAGCACCACTGCCTTAAAGGCCGGTTGCTGGGTTTCATCGGGCCAGTCCCTCCACCACTCTTAATGAGATCATTTATTCAGTTGAATGTATCATATAACAGTGACAGGATGTCTGTCAATACTATAATTTAGTCTCAGAATATTATTCGTTTCATCCCTCAATCAACCGCGCCAAATACTGCGAGTAATGGGTCAACGGCACTTTGGGCCGAAGCTGCACCAAGGAAACATTGGTGTCCTCTATGTCTTCCACCTCAGGTCCATAACTCGGGTGGAGGGCAATCACCTTGATCGCCTTGGACACTCCAGCTGGATCCTCCACAAACTTCAGGGAATTAGAATAGTTTTGTAACGTATTCATATTTTTGGGACGATTCTCATCTTCCACGCGATCATTGTTCCAGATGTTTAAGCGTTTTCGGTATTTAGCATCGACAATAATAGATCCAGCATACCGCTTGTTAGCAAAAACATCAATTCGTATATCCGGCTTATAATTCGTTCCTTCCATATAGAGAATTCGGTTATTTCTGAGCGCGCCACGCTTAGCCCGAGCCATTTTCTCATTAAACAACACAGAAAGACGAATGGACCCTTTAACCATCTCCACTAAAGTATCATCTTGAAGTACAGGAAAGATTAATTGTTGGCTTGCCTTGTGAGAATCATCATAGATCCATCCAGAAATAGGCGTATACCCCGCATGTTCCAAGGCAATAATGGTTTTGATGTAACACCAGTATTCGTATAAAACGTCGGTTCTTTTCCACTGCACCTTAAAGTCCTGGGTTAAGGGATTTTCAAGATCCTGTGCTCTCAGTTGCTTCCACCATGTGAAAACTCTCTTGTACCGCCAATCTCGTTGAATCTTCAGTGAAATGTGATTAGAGTCGCTGAACGGTTTGAGCGCTTTGAACACCGGACTACCCATGTATTTCTGGACATAGAATATCCCTTTTTTCATGTCCAGTTTCATCGATTCCAGACTCATAATTTTGTTTTTCAAAGCTCTTACTTCGTGGTTTGTCGATTTCTGAATTGCCCTATAGGGTTCTCTCGTTTCAATTGCCCTCTGGTCTTCTGTAATCGTACAGTGTATTGCTCGCAATACCAGCTCCATTTGAGATGACACATAATGAAGAAACCCCAAAACCATTCGATTTTCGGGCGTATTATAAGTGAGTGAATAGATAATTCCTAGGATGACTTCAGGGTGTTCCCTGCTTTTAGCGGCTGCATTGGCCCGTTGTCCTTGTTCTGATAAGAGCCAACGAGAGGACTTAGCATCCTGCTTGCAATGAACATTGGATTTAACTTCTCGGTAATGTCTCTCTAGTTGCTGATCCGGACGTCGTACCAAATTCTCAAGAGTTACCCCAAACTCATTAACTATGTGCTTCAAAATCACAAACTTTCCTAGCACTACGGTGGCTGGTAGACCGCTTTTCTCGTTAAGTTTTACGCCATGACTCAACCGAGTTCGGTCATACGCAAGACCTTGAACCATTTCATTCAGCTCGTCACGCATCACGTCAAGTTGGTCTTCGGTAATATTATTGGGTCTCACTCGAAGCGTGGCTTCGATGGAATCATTTTGTTCCCCTTTTCGCTTCACGAAGACCATATAATCTGCAGGAATCAGGGGGTAATCCTCGTTTTCATCACTATAGAGGGGGAATTTTTGCGTCCCTGACCTTAAACACGGAATCCCTTCCTCATCGAGATGAAGCATTGAGGAATCATATCCATCTAAACCATCAATGTAGAGGTACACATTCTCTTCGTTCGCGGTAAAGGAGACGAAGAGGTTCTCTCTTTCAAAAACCTCTATAACACTGTCCTTCGTAACCTTGCGCGGGATCTCTTGTCGACCTGTGAAGAAAACGATTGAAACCCCTTCATCCTCAGGATGCATAGCCATGATCTAAGAGCTCCTTCGCTTTTTTATGACAGACATCCCGCGAATAGTTGAAAATTGAAACAGTCGGATACTTTTCAAACAACTTCAGGATCTGACTAGTGGCCTGCTCACTATCGGAGTATTTACTAAAAAGCTGCTCAAAATCGCACTCTGGTCCTTTAAACTTGGTCATGATCCGTTGCACGAATTGCAAATCAAACGCCTTACCTCGATTGATTTGCTTTTGCCCCTCCACATTATTGGGAATATTCTTCAAATACGAACCAATTTGGCGAATAATTCGGTAACCCACCACCCGGTCTTTATCAATTTTACGTAAATACCCATTCAATTCATCCAGAAAGTCAATTTCATCGTCGTTCAATCCGATCTCTGTGGGTGAATTATTACACCATGAAGCAAAAACCTTCCCGGGAACAGGCGAGAGCTGAGCACATTCTTCAGACGGTTTTCCAGAGACTTTTCCAGAATTCTTTCCAGAGGCCTTTTCCTCAAACACGGTCTTCCAGGCTCGCAAGGATTCAAATATTTTCAGTTTAATGACATTCGCACGATCTAGGACCTTATCACTGAATTGAAACGAAGATTCATCAATATTCACGGTCCCAACAAAGAACACATTGTTTCCAATCGGCACCCGCGGGGAATACTCGTGCCGATTATACACCTCTGCCGCTAGTTTTTCGCTGTATAACGTTAGGTAACGATCGTCTGAAAGCTCCAAGATACTGAGGAATTGGCTAAAGTAATGTTCAACCCGTGCCAAATTCATTTCGTCAAAGCAAATAAGATAAAGTTTGTCTTTGTTATCTTCTAGCGATGCTTCAATGAGTAAATCGACAAGCCCTGTTTCTGCAGGACGATAAATCTTGTGAATCGCATCGTAGAAACCAATTAAGTCAGCATCGTCATTCCAACTAGGTCGAACCGGAATAAATAAGAACTGTTTACGTTCTTCGCCCGCTTCATCCACTCCTGAAAGTCCTAGCGCGCGAGCATAATTAATGACAAGTTGTGATTTCCCGACCCCGGACATGCCTGCTAAAACGACTAAGGCGCCGGTTTTAACAGCAATATGGAAATTCACGAGATCTTCCATGTCATAAACAAGCTGATTTGACAAGGCCACCTGATTCAAATCATTAAGAAAAGTTTGTTCTCCGCTGTCGACGGTAGAGGCATTGAGGGGTTGTGCAAGGTTGGTAGGGTTTAGCACTACCTGAGAAGGCACCGTGAACCGTTTGGTAAATTCACTCGCCGGAAATGGTTCACCAAATAACAAATGGTTACTGATTTCATTTAAATCCTCATCAAGTAAGAACGCTAAATTCACACGTCGTAAAATTTGGCTTTCGGGAATTTCCGCTGGTACACAGGTCACGTCTTCCCCTTCTGGGGGATAAATGCACCATTGTTGCCGAAGATCGCCTAACCAGCCGGACTTACATCCAAAAAAATGGTCCTGGTACCCAATAATTAACGGTGGATCTTCTGGGTATTGATAGGACAGAAAATCTATGGACGGAAGCTTTTCATAGAGAATTTTCTGAACGCGCTCTGCAGGAACATCTTTTGGGATTATGGGTATAGGGGTGAATTGAGAAGTGTAGGGATTAAACGTCATAGGCGTATCGTGAAAAACAACATTTTTGCCATTAAAGTAGACGCGTTGAGTGTCTTTCTTCACGGCTTCCACGGTGAAAGAAAGGAGTCGGCTTTTAAAGAATTCCCTGGCACGTGCTTTTCGGCTCTCATTAATCTCGTACTGTCGGAAATGCGAGGTTGTCAGAAGTTCGTCTGGAAATCCTGCCAACATTAAATCTTTACCCCAAATTGTAATTTGACGCCGTCCGTCTAAAGCCTTATGGAGACTATCCGGTAAAATAGAAATCATATCCACCTGCAAACGCAAGGACTGAGAATTTATATCCACATCGATACTTTCAATGACAGGTTTTCCTATCACGACGGAATTCCATATCCTACTATCTCTAATCATGCGCGATCCTCCCACTGAAATTCATGAGTTCATTACACGGAATATTCCAGTACCTGGCTATATCTCGTATCTCGTCAAGTTTAGTAACCTTTTCGTCATCCTGTTTATATAAGACCAGTTGACAAGTAGACATTCTACGTCTAGGGCGGTTCCAATCAATTCCCATCGCCCAAATGGGAATGATGCCCAGGGCCGTCAGTCTCATGTCCACTTCATTATCGCGTTCGGCAAAGATCAACGCTTTTCGACCTTGATAGGTTGCCAGATCGAATTCTCCACAGGGTAGAGCCTTTGTTCTTCGGGTTATTATCAACGCTAGTTTCTGTTTCAACAGGTCGATCACTTTATCTTTTTCTGCCCGCTCTACTTCAAGTTTTCTTATTTTATTTCGAACTTGCTCAGTCTCTTCTTTATCTTTGGCCCTTTGAGATTTTAATGCGATCATGTCTACTCTTAGCTTATCTAATTGACCCTTAGTTCTTTGGCCGACCATATTAGCCTTATATAGTTTATTATCCAGAACTTTTATTCTTTGATGAAGTTCACTTTTTTCCACGTCTTCAATCGTCTCTTGGGCATTTCTATCTTCGATGGACTTATCGATGATCGTCGTAGATATCACTGCCACAGCTTCTTTTAGGTTATTTTCTAGTTCTTTGTCATTCTCTAGGGCCTTGTCATCTTCAGCTCCACGACAATATATTTCTTCCCCTAATGTTCTAATTTCCGAGTTGGAGCTTAACGTGAACATGTAACCAACTTTAAATCTTTCTTCGTGAGGGACATCTTCGGCAGAAAACAAGGTGAGTGCTTCCTGAGAAAATGCTTCTATATCTTTTCTTAGAGACCGATTGATTTCTTGCCAAACTTTGACCATACGGTCCGGCTTTCCTCTTGGATGGGATAAAATCTCCTGAATGATTTCAGTTCTGGTCGACCTTATCTTACGTTTCAATTTCCTAGATAGCTCTTTCAGTCCATCTATTGTGAACCCCTTGAGAATCAGCACAGGGTCATATTGTATATTTGCCATAACCAAACCTTTTACCTCCTTAATAGACTTAGTTATAATTTTTCTTCATCCAACCTCTAATTCCTTCCGCAAACCCATGATTTTAGATAATTAAATAAACCGAAATTATCCCATCTTAGTCTAGATGAACACTTCCCACCAACAGGGCATAAAGTGTACTAAGGTTCACTGATAATGGTTATTCTTACATACAGGAGGAATGTTTATGTGTGGTATCGTTGGTTTTGTGGATTGGAGTCGTGATCTCACCCTCCAAAAAGATATTCTGGTCGGAATGACTCAAACCCTTACACCCAGGGGACCCGATGCAGAAGGGTACTGGCTTTCCCCTCGTGCTGCCTTAGGGCACCGCAGGCTGGTTGTCGTGGACCCTCAAGGAGGTCAACAACCGATGATTCGCCAACAAGGTGAACATGCGTTTACCTTGATCTATAACGGTGAACTCTATAACACTCCGGAGCTGCGACATGAACTTCTCAGTCGAGGCTACCACTTTGAAGGACATTCTGATACGGAAGCCTTACTTCTTTCCTACATAGAATGGGGGCCCTCATGTGTCGAGCATTTTAATGGAATATTTGCCTTCGCCATCTGGGACAGCAGAGAACAGCAGTTATTTGTTGCCAGAGATCGCCTAGGTGTTAAGCCTCTCTTTTACTACGAGCAGAAAGGTTCCCTTGTTTTTGCTTCAGAAATCAAAGCGCTGCTGAAACATCCTAATATATCGCCCAATATTGGACGAGAAGGGCTCGCCGAAGTGTTCCTTCTCGGACCAGCACGGACTCCTGGAGTGGGTGTTTTCGAAGGGATTTCAGACCTAAAACCTGGGCATGTGCTATTTTATTCTGCCAATGGCTTGCACATTCGTCGGTACTGGGCCTTACCTAATAATGTCCATACTGACGATCTAAAGACGACAACCGCAAAGGTACGAGAGCTTTTTGTCGATTCCGTCGAGCGTCAGCTGGTTTCAGATGTACCCCTCGGCACCCTACTTTCCGGAGGCCTCGATTCCAGTGCGATTACAGCCATCGCGGCAAATCGCCTTGCCAAGGAAGGCAAAGGACCCCTTCAGACCTTTTCAGTTGATTACACTGATAATGACCAATACTTCAAGACGAATGACTTCCAACCCAGCGCTGATGGTCCCTTTATTGAACGTATGTCTAACGTCTTCGGTACCAAGCAAACCAACTGTACTTTAAAAATTCCGGACCTTGTTGAAGCCCTCAAAGCTTCAACACTTGCCCGCGATCTGCCGGGAATGGCTGACATTGACTCTTCTTTGTTACTCTTTTCAAGGGAAATAAAGAAGCATGTCACCGTTGGATTATCTGGTGAATGTGCCGATGAAATATTCGGTGGATACCCTTGGTTTCGTCGTAAAGAGGCTCTCGAATCTCAAACCTTTCCCTGGACACTAACGGTTGGAAACCGTTTACAGATACTTTCCCCTGAACTCACTGAACTTCTTCGCCCTCACGACTATTTACAGGGACGCTATGAAGAAGCTCTTGCCGAAATGCCCCTGCTTCCCAGTTCTTCCTCTGTAATTCACAAAGACAGTCGAACTTTGACTGGAGATCAGCAACGCGAAGCACGGATCCGAGAGATTAGCTACTTAACCATCACCCGTTTCATGCCAACCCTCCTTGATCGCAAAGACCGTATGACCATGTCTGCCGGACTTGAAGTACGTGTTCCTTTCTGTGACCATCGCTTAGTTGAATATGCCTGGAACATTCCCTGGGAGATGAAGTATGCTGAGGGTCGAGAGAAATGGCTTCTACGAAGTGCTCTCACCGGTCTTTTACCCGACGATGTGCTTTGGCGTCGCAAAAGCCCCTACCCAAAAACTCATAACCCCATTTATCTTGCGGCAGTTCGCACGTGGCTAGGTCAAATCCTGGACGACAGCACTTCCCCCATTCTTCCCTTCATAAACATCCCAGCCTTACGCGATCTCATGAAGCTCTCGGATACCATGCCTTCTGGTCACCCCTTCTTTGGACAACTGATGGACCTTCCTCAGCTCTTTGCGTACCTTATCCAAGTGAATTATTGGTTCGTAGAAAACAAAATTAACCTTGTTTAGATAATGAACCACTAAAGAAAACTTGGCTACCGCCTCGCCTTCAGGCGACGTCGATAGCCAAGTTTTTATAGACATTACGAGACGGCTTCATTTACGGCGTTAACTTCTTTTATTTTACTTTCGAGAGTCTTTTTCATGACCTTAACCTTAGTAATTCTATATCCAAGGACTTCCATCACTTCGAAATTAAACCCATCGAAATAAACAATATCTCCCTTGACCGGCTTTCGACCGATCCGTGAAAAAACATAGCCTCCGATTGTCGAAACGGTATCTTCCTCAAGTTCAATGTCCAACATTTCCGAAACTTCTTCCAATAAAACGCGACCGTTTAGTATATATTCATTTTCAGCAATTTTTTGAATGTCCAGCTGTTCTGACTCAAATTCATCATAAATTTCCCCAACCAATTCTTCAAGCATATCCTCAAGTGTGACTAGCCCAGCTGATCCGCCGAATTCGTCAACAATGACCGCCATATGGGTTCGTTGGCTCCTCATTCTCTGTACAAGATGCGAAATGGGCATTCCCTCAGGAACTGCCAAGATATCTCGTTTAATTTCAGTAATGTTTTTCTCCCCTGCCTGCTCCTGAAATCGTATAATGTCCCGCATGTGGACCAATCCCAGAACATGGTCTTTATCATCATCACACAACAAATATCGTGTATGACCGTATTGCTTCACGACTTCAAGAATCTCTTCAAACGTATCCTGTATGAAAATACACACCATATCTTGGCGCGGAATCATAACTTCACTAGCAATACGATCCGAAAATTCGAAGACGTTATCCAAGAGTTTACCTTCCATTTTATCTAAATAGCCATGCTTTTGACTAGCATCGACCAACATTCGCAGTTCCTCTTCACTATGTGATAAATCAGTTTCATTCGCTGATTCGATTCTCAAGACATGCAAGACAAGGTTAGCTATACCATTGAGCGCCCAAATAACTGGGTAAAATATAATATAAAAAGACTTTAAGAAACCCGCTAAAGCTAGTGCCATGCTTTCGGCCTTCTGAATGGCCAGGGATTTAGGCACAAGCTCTCCTAGAACAATGTGTAAGAACGAGATAATCAAAAACGCTATGGCCACAGCAATAGTATGCGTATAGATTAAACTCTTCCCACCAAAGCCTACAAACAACGGTTCGATTAGGCGCGCAATCGCGGGTTCACCAAGCCAACCTAAGCCCAAGGAAGCTAGCGTAATACCAAGCTGACAGGCCGACAGGTAGGCGTCTAGTTTGGAGGCAACATCCAGCGCGGTTTGCGCCTTCTTTGAACCATTCTCAGCAAGTTCTGCCAAACGCGTCTTACGAACTTTAACCATTGAAAATTCAGCAGCAACAAAAACCCCATTGATTCCTACCAACAATAAAGCCATTAGAACCTTTACAACACTCCAGAGCAGACCTTCGATGGTATTTCTCCTCCTTTTATTTCCAGAACCCAAAAACTATTCTTCCATATCATGTGTAGTTTGTATAGATGATAATTATACATCATTCTCGATATTAATGTTAGCAATCTAGAATGCCTAAATATCCATCAAGCCATAATATTTTGTGAAGCGAATAACAACAAAAACCTAAATATCAATAATTAAGTTAATAACACCTATTATACTTACATTATATACGAAGAATACACGAATGTATAATTGAGCAGGGTTATTGAGTGAGAAAAAAGTTATAGGCAAATTCACTTGAGATAAGAAAAGGGTTGTGTTATGCTAAAGAAAAATATTACATTTAGGTGCCCTTCGGGGAGAATAGGGAAGTTCGGTTTAAGACCGACGCGGACCCACCACTGTATTCGAGGAGCTTCGTAAACCACTGCACTTGCTGGGAAGGTTACGAATTTAGCGATGATTCGAAAGCCAGGAGACCTGCCTAAAATGTTTACGTCTTCCCACACCTTGGGGAGCGGCGGTGATGACGGTAAAGTCCCGACCACAGATTTTTTTGTGGTCGGGACTTTACTTTATCTAGAAATCATAACAAGCATAACAAGATTGAGGGGGATTTCACTATGGATAATTTAACAGTGGCTCAACTAACCGCCCAACTACAAACTCTCACCGCAAGCATTTCTGACCTTGATGAGGAGAGCATGGCGAAGATCCAAAAGCGCTTGGACTGGCTCGCCAAACCCCAGGGAAGCCTTGGACAATTGGAAACTTTGGCGAAGCAACTGGGTGGCATCCAACGAACCTCCAACCCTAAAATTACTAAGAAAGCCGTCCTATTAATGGCCGGTGATCATGGCGTTGCAGCAGCAGGAGTCAGTGCCTTTCCTCAAGAAGTTACACCTCAAATGGTTTATAATATTATACGCGGTGGCGCTGCCATTAATGTATTAGCTCGCCAAGCAGGTGCAGAGGTTTTTTGTACTGATGTCGGAGTTGCCTTCCCGCTAGAAGGTGACATCATCCACAAACGGGTTGCTAACGGAACCCAAAACATGATGGAGGGTCCCGCTATGACCCGTCAACAAGCCTTACAAGCACTGCTCGTGGGTGCGGAAGTTGCCGCTGAAAAGATCAGTGCAGGCTATAACCTTTTTGCCACTGGGGACCTAGGAATTGGGAATACAACGCCCAGCTCAGCCATCGTCGCCCTCTTTACGAATTCCCCCATTGAAGCCGTCGTGGGCCGTGGAACTGGAATCGATGATGCTGGATTGATCAAGAAACGTCAAGCCATTGCTAAAGCACTTAAACATAATCAGCCCGATCCACAGGACGCCCTCGACGTACTGACTAAAGTCGGCGGCTTAGAAATCGCAGCCATAGCTGGTTCGATCCTTCAAGCCGCTGCTAGCCGTGTTCCTATCGTCATTGACGGGTTCATCTCGACGGCTGGCGCCCTCGTAGCCGCGAGACTCGCCCCCAAATGTACCGCCTTTATGATCCCCTCCCACGGTTCAGCTGAAATAGGTCACCGCAGGGCCTTAGCTGCACTAGGCCTAGATCCATTACTGAGCTTAAACATGAGACTGGGTGAAGGAACTGGAGCTGTCATGACTTTCCACCTTGTTGAAGCCGCTCTTCATATTCTCGAGGAAATGTCCACCTTCGCCGACGCAGGAGTCAGCGAGTCATCTAACTTCCACTGTATTTATGCCTAAGGTCTTGATAAACATAGTCTAAAACATTAAGTAGGTGAAGGCAATGTCTCAATTTACGCTCATCACCGGCGGTGCCCGGAGTGGTAAAAGCCGGTTTGCAGAACTTATGGCCGCTCATACAAAACGTCCCGTCATATACATTGCTACCGCTCAAATATTGGACAAAGAAATGGCGCTGCGTGTTAAAAAGCACCAGCTGCAACGACCGTCCACTTGGCGTCTTATCGAAGAGCCTCTGAACATTCGCGATACCTTGCTCAAACTATATGATGAAGATGGGATTATTCTTCTCGATTGTGTCACGCTCTGGCTTACTAATCTCCTCTTATCCGGCTACGTACCCGACGATCATAATTGTTTCAACAAGACGCTCGAACCTCAGATCTTGGAGCGTGTGCAGAACGTCGCCCAACTGGCCCGAGATATTAAACCCCAAGTCATCTTTGTCACCAACGAAGTAGGCCAAGGGATTGTCCCGGAGAATCCTTTAGCCCGAGCCTACCGGGATTTAGCTGGACGAGGTAATCAAATTCTAGCGCAGAGTGCGGATCAGGTTTATATGGTCGTGGCAGGTATTCCCATGGAGATTAAACACTCCGGTGAGAAGCTGCTAGCTTCCCTACTCAAGGAGTGATGAATTTGCGCGGATTTCTCATAGCCCTTACCTTTCTCACTCGGCTGCCCTTACCTGCACCTAAAGTAGAGGTCACCTCGGAAGAATTTACGCGAAGTTATCGCTACTATCCCTTGGTCGGACTTGTCCTTGGATTATGCCTCTGGCTGCTGGCGAAAGCAATGATGCCATATTTCCCGCCCTTAGTTCTGGGTGCGGTCTTGCTAGTTGCCGAGTTAATGCTGACCGGAGGACTCCATCTCGATGGGTTCATGGACAGCATGGATGGTTTATTATCCGCCCGAAGTCCAGAACGCATTCTGGAGATTATGAAGGATAGTCGCATTGGAGCTCATGCCTGCATGGCCCTCGTCGGCTTGCTACTACTAAAATTCACCTTACTTGCCAGCCTAACCTCCCATCAGATTTCCATCCTCCTAGTGATGCCCATGCTCTCACGCTGGGTTTTTCAAATTGGGGTGATTGGGTTCCCTTATGCTCGCCCGCAAGGACTGGGAAAAGGCATTCATGAAACGACCCACTGGATTCCGTTTCTTTTCACTGGATGCTTAGTTTTAGGAGCTTCCTTTTATCTTTCGGGATTTGCTGGGCTTATCGCTTTTGGAGTATGCGTAATCACTGTAACCCTTTGGGCTTCCAAGATTTCCTCCCTGCTTGGTGGATTAACAGGCGACCTATACGGGGCGATTATCGAGCTTTCCGAAGTCGTCTGTTTACTAGCTGCTTTTCCTTTTCTACGGTAGGCACGGTAGACAATCCGGCCAAGACACAGAGCTCCAGCCAGTGGCCAGACAGACCCAACCAAGACCAACGCAGACAAGGGGACGGTTCTTCTATAAGAACCGTCCCCTTGTCTGTTGTCTGGTCAAGAACTGTCTCCTTGACGCCTGTTCACGTGTCTTGCCCCTGTCTGCCTGTGTCTTTCCGTCCCCGCGGATGATGGCCTATCCGTGGCCTATTTCTGCATGGCCTATTTACGGATTGCCCGCGCTAAACGTTGAATACCCTCATCGATGATCTCTGGCGTTGAACAGGAGTAATTCAAACGTACCTCAGAGGTTACGCGCCCATCTGAGTAGAATAACTGACCTGGTACATACAGAACATTTTGTCTAATAGTCTCCTGAACGTAATCGTAACTATTACTTATATTTTTGAAACGTGCCCAGAGAAAGAGGCCGCCTGAGGGAATAATCATCTCCACCTCATCACCTATGTATTTTTCGATGGCCTGAACCATCGCCAGTCGACGTTCTTTGTATACCGTGCGCAGGTTCAGAATATGTTCGGGAAGCAATCCGTCCTTTAAAAACTCGAACACAGCGCGCTGCGTGAGATTATTACTGTGTAAATCCACACCCTCTTTGGTTTGACAAAGATGGTGAATAATATCTTCGTTCGCTACAACATAGCCCACCCTTAATCCAGGAGAAAGAACTTTGGAAAAAGTACCCAAGTATATGACATGATCTCCAAGTTCTATTAAACTAGGTATCCTCTCGCCTTCAAAGCGCAACTCGCCATAGGGATTATCCTCAACGACCAGCAAATCATAGACCTGCGCCACACGCAACAGTTCGATCCGTCGTTCAAGTCCCATAACCTTGCCCGTTGGATTTTGATAATTAGGAATGAGGTATAAAAACTTTGGTGTAATTCGTTTTAGCATTTTTTCCAGTTCTTCTGGAATGATACCTTGTTCGTCGCACGGCACCATCATCATCTGAGCACGAAACGATATAAAAGCCTGAATCGCACCTATATATGTCGGCGTCTCTACAAAAACAACGTCCCCCGGATCAAGAAAAGTCTGTGCTACCAAACTTAAGCCCTGCTGACTGCCTGTTGTCACCGCAATTTCTTCCATTGTAACAGGCTTACCATGACGGTTATGTTGCTGTGCTAGCCACTGCCGTAGAGGGGGATGACCGGCCGTTTGTGAATATTGCAAGGCTCGTTTTCCTTGCTCTTCAAAAACTCGTTGAAAACAGCGTTGCAAGGCTTGATCCGGAAAAAGTTCCAACGCTGGTAATCCCCCTGCGAAAGAAATCATCTTGGGATTCTGCGCTGCTTTTAACATCTCTCCGATAAAACCTTCTCCCAACTCATCCATCCAACTCGCGTAACGCATTAAAATTCCTCCTCAAGTTTTCTTCTAATGGTCTTAATTATTTTCAGATGTTAAAATGTTCAATATCCTACCCTTATAAATTTAAGGCAACCGATAAAACCATCATACATAATTCTAGATCAATGTACAACGATGCTCTTTTAGAGTACAATTATAGAGTGCCCAATTTATTTAAATAATTTTGGCGTAATTTAGGTTCATTAGTAGAGCTTTGAAAGGGAAAACCATGACAATCTTCATCCTCACTTTCGCTTTTTACGCATTTGCTGGTTGGGTCATGGAAACCCTATACCGTTCAATTCCACAGAAAAGGTTAGTAAATCCCGGGTTTTTAGCCGGTCCTTTCCTTCCAATTTATGGCTTCTTTACAACGTTGGTCATTTGGTCCTCTGGACTAACCGCTCCACTTGCCTGGCAATGGCAGTTAATTTGGCTCGTGTCTTTAAGTACAGTGTTAGAATATGTGGCTGGTTGGTTTTTTGAACGTTTCTTTCATCTACAGCTTTGGGATTATCATAACACACCCTTAAATTTTCAAGGGCGAATCGCTCTCCCCTATTCCCTATTTTGGGGCGTTCTAGGTCTAGTGTTTCAGCTTATCATTCATCCCGTCGTTCAAATTCAGCTGTTGCGTATTCCATATGCAGCGCGTTCTTTAATAGCTATTATATTGACCACTTATGTAATTTGGGATATTATTCACTCAACCCTCATACTCCGTCGCCTTGAAGATTTTGTGGCCGTGTTTCAGGAACGATATGAACGCTTGGATCTTACACCCTTTCAAACTGTCTTTGCGCCGTTTCATCGCCTCCTGTATACCTACCCTCAAATTCGACATACTTTAAGCAAAAAAATGGATCTTCTATATGCAAAACAAGAAGCACTGGAAAAATTCTTAAAAGAAAAACGTAAAAAAATTTACAACCCTGATAGAGTTGAATAGGAAGGTGAAACCATTGAGTTTAGCAGAACGTGTTGATGACATTTTAAACAACGAAGAGTATAAACAATTGGCTTCATATACTCATCACCGACCTTTTACAACCCTTGAGCACTCCCTCCGTGTTGCTCAAATTGCTTATAATTGGTCAACACGGCTTGAAACTGTCCTCAAGTTGGATACGGATGCGGTCACCTCGGGTGCCCTCCTTCATGACTTTTTCTTATATGATTGGCATCAACTGAGACCCGACGGAGCCAGATGGCATGGTTTTCGACATCCTCGTATTGCCTGCCAAAATGCAGAACGTTGCTTTAAACTAAGTGAGAAGGAAAAGGATATAATCTTAAGCCATATGTGGCCACTCACCATACGAATGCCTAAGAGCCGGGAAGCCTTTATCGTGATGGTCGCGGATAAGATGGCCACGATTCAGGAATTGAGATTTAAATTCAAGAGTAACCTTCCAGCCTGTGAGCGGTACACGACACTCCGCCTTCTAAAGCATGAATAAGAAGATACTGTCCTATGCGACGTTGTTAATTTCGCTCACTCTAGTGATTTTTCTTTATCCTAAGTTGCAGAACCCGGCTGGTTTAAAGGCCTTTGTCGCACAGTGGGGATTACTAAGTGTTTTTGTTGACCTTGCTGTAGTCATAATTTTAGCTCTTTTTCCTGTTATTCCATTTGTCTTAATGGCAGGCATTAACATCGTTATCTTCGGATGGATCGGTGGTTTTCTCCTTTCCTTGAGCGGAAGCTTGATGGGTGCCTCTCTAGGGTTCTGGTTAGCTCGTACGCTTGGTCAAACGTGGGCGCAGCCCAAGATGACGAAGTTAGGAAAATGGAGCACGCTGCTTAGAGGAAATAGCTTTTCCGTGGTCTTTCTCTCACGACTTGTTCCTGTACTTCCAGCTGCCGCAGTGAATTATGCGGCCGGCTTATCGCTAATGTCCTTTCCGTCGTTCTTGTTAGCCTCACTGCTCGGTAAAGTGCCTATGATTGTTTGGGAATCATGGGTCGGTCATGACTTATGGCGCATCTCACATCATCCAGGTCGGTTAATGTTAGCCTTAGCCATCGGCGCTGCTCTGTTTGGGTCAGTGGGACTTTATTGGTATTTTACGAATAAATACCCGAAGCGACCTCCCTTACAATAATAAACAACCGATAGCCTAGGCTATCGGTTGTTTATTATTTTCCTCAGACTTAATACCTTGCGAACGCCTTGGCGATCACATTATACCCAGCCGCACTGGGATGCAAATAATCAGGTCCGATAAGAAATCGTTCTTTTCCTCTAAATTCACCCTTTAAATCAACCACCACGAAACCATATTGTTTTGCCGAAGCGATAACCGTAGCATTGGCCGTGTCAATAACCCGTTGCACGGGTACCGTATATTGGGCGTATGGGCCGGCTGGCAGAGGATTATACAGAGTGGCCACTTTTACGATGGCCATAGGATTAAGACGTCTCATCAATTCTCCAATAAGAGCAAGATTCCTGCCCATGTTACCCAAGATCATCGGTAACTGAGCTGTGTTAAGAGGCTGGTTAAAATCCTTTATAAGACGAAGTAAATCATTGGAACCAATCGTGATTGTGATTAATGATGCCTGGGAAACAAGGTGACGCAGGCTACTATTACATTGTAATAACTCAACTAGGCCCTGTGTTGTTAGACCATTTACGCCTAGATTATGAACGCTTAGATCCAAATTATGCCGCCTAAGAAAATTGCCATAGACCGTTGGAAAGGAAAATTGACGATCAACACCATACCCTACAGCAATTGAATCCCCCAACGCCAGATATATACTCATCCTTTCACCGCTTTCAAACTTCATATTAATTACACTATAGGATATGTTTACCATTTACTGGCTGATACCGCCTCTCGGAATAAACTCTCAAAATAATGGGATGCTATATACATAACTTGGCTAATGTCAAGCCTTGAAACACGATGTTTCTGCTAAGGAGATGTAATGAACAAAGCTTGGGAACTGATCAAAAAAGGAAATACCTCATCGTTTTACGCGTCCCTAGGCAATCTCCTTCTGGTCATTCTGAAAGGTATAGCAGCTTTTACCAGTGGAAGTGGCGCAATGTTTGCCGAAGCAATGCATACGGGCGCCGATTCAATTAACCAAATTTTCGTCTTTAGCGGAAGTATTCTTGCTGAACGAAAACCCACTTCTCGTTTTCCAACCGGCTTTGGACGCCTGATCAACTTGTTCTGCATGGGTGCCGTGATCATTGTTACGATCATGGCCTATGAGACGGTCCTCGAAGGCATTCATTTAATTCAACACCCCGTACCTATCGGTAATCTAGGTCTGATTATCTTCAGTCTCGTCGCCTCCATGGGTATTGATGGTTTTGTCTTACTCAAGGCTATCCGTGAAATCGCCCTTGAAACCCGTTCAGAAGGAAAGGGTTTGACCTTAATTTCTGTCGCCCTAAAAAATGCAAATCGAGCCTCACCAGCGACCCGCCTTGTCTTCTACGAAGATCTTGTCGCAACCTTTGGTGCTGTACTCGCACTCGCGGCGATACTTCTAACAAAGTTCACTCAGATCAAATCTCTAGATGGGGTTGCCGCAATCATCATCGGACTTCTCATGGGTGGGGTAGCCTATCGTGTTGGCTATGACAATATGATCGGGCTCATCGGTGTTTCCGCACCGAAGGAAGTTGAAGACAAGGTGTCATTCATGATTATGTCCGACCCCGACGTTACGGATATCAATAAAATGCGCATTCTCCAAGAAGGACGTTTCTATCATGTCGAAAGTTATATTGAACTACGGTCCGGTTTCTCGTTAGCGAAAGCGGGCACCATTAAAGCGAGAATTAGGGATCAGCTTTTGGCCTATGAAGAGATCACAGATGTTACTTTAGGGATTATTGAAGATAACTGTATCCAGGATTGGCGGCCTACTGAAACGCCCGAGGATAAAAAATGAGCTACAAGGATGTCCAAAGATCGGAGTTGCAAGGCCCTTGATTTTCATACTATTATTCATATCAATCTTCATTACTTGGAAATGGGGTGATTGGCGAAATTGGGAATTATATTACTCGACAATTTTGTATATGATCTTTGCCGACTTAGCTTATATTATATTATCCTTTAACAAACCTCTTTGGCAGTATGAATCACCTATCTTTAGCAGTCATTTTGTAGAATCCTTAATTGCTTTTGTCGTCTTCCCCTGCACATGCTTAGTGTTTCTACCACTCTTCTCGAAGGTTAGTAAACCTAAAGCATTTGTTTATATTATTCTCTGGGCCCTTTTATACTCTTGTGTTGAATACGTTTCATTGAGACTAGGATACTTTTCTTACCATTATGGTTGGAATCTCTACTGGTCTTTTGGGTTTAACTGTCTCATGTTCCCACTACTTATACTACATTACAAGAAACCGCTCTGGGTCTGGCCTCCATCAATTGCTTTAGCTTTTTTAACAATTTATTTATTCGATTTGAGATATGCTATATTTAAATAAAGTAAGGACCTAAGAAGCGTGAAGTCCACTCCAAGGAGGTGACTTCACGCTTCTTATTAAAGAACAGCGATAATGGGTTAGGCCGCTACCTCATTTATTAAGTTTTTTTTCAAATCGTGACATTTTAGAAAACCAATCACATAAGAGATAAATTATTATAATGATTGGGAATGAATACATAAAGTGCCAATGTTTTAGATTATAAAATCCTATCCAGACAAAAAACGGTTCTATAATAAATGAACTTACTGCTGCAAAGGCAATGGCTCTTTTAATAGGTCCCATATTGAATTTATACTGCAAGGATAACATGATCGTAACCGGTAAAAGGGTGAAGTCCCATGGAACAAATGCAGGAGAAAATGGAACAACACCATAGTAGTAAGACCATAAACCAAAGATGATACCCAAGATGTCAAACCATGATGAAATCAGCATTGCTAAGAGGCCCGCAAGCAATAGTCTATCGGTGCTGTCTTTTTTTCTAACAATGATCCAAACCATCCAAGGAGCAATCGATAAAAAGACGCCTAACCACCATTGCCATGTCAGGAATGTATATTTAAGCCACAACGTAATCATATCATTATTTGCTTGTGTAATTAAGTTATAGGCATCTTCCATCCCTTTTAAGTGTTCAGGATTTATAGGAACAGCTGTTGCAATGATATTTAGAATTATAAACAACCCCTTTCGGGAATAAATGTGAATAAGGGAAGATTAATAGGGCTGTTCAAGGCCCTGTTTATTAATATTTCCTTATTCCTTATGACTTATTCCTTATTAGAGAAGTCGTCTGAATAATATCACATCTAATTTTCTATTTTTGTGCAGCATTCATAGTTGAAGTATCACCTCTTTAGCAACAGCCACCACTGTTATCCGAACAATCACAGCTTGGTTCCGTTCCAGTCAACCAGCCCATAATGATCGCGTAGGCACAACCGACACCCTGCTTAACTTCTAAAGCATGGAACGGACAGTTTTTAACGCATGCACCACATTCCATACAGCGATTTTTATCATATATGACCGTTTTTTTGTCTTCTATGTAAAAAACATTATGCGGACAAACCTCAAGACACCTTCCACAACCCGTGCATTGATCTGACTTCAGTTTCAACGTAGAAACATTTTTCAAATATTGATGATTCATAAGAGCAACTCCTTAAAAGTTAATAAAACTGTTGATTAAAATTAAACATATCCCCAATATTATTGAGATAACGATCGCAGGGACAGCAATTCTCATCTCTTTCAAGACCCCCGAAAAGGAAGTGAAGGTTGAACAGCCTGTAAAGTTCATCGCATAAAAGGCGGAGACTGAAGGCAGAATGAGCAAATACCCCAGAGCTTTCAAGACACTATATTGAGGAACTGCCGTCCATCCATTAAGGCCATTAACCATCACTGCCCAAATAAATCCCATCAGCCATCCCTTCCAGGCGAAAGCCCTGCCAGGAATCCATGGTAGCAGCACTGGCGTTAAGACACATCCGACTAAGACAGCGCCCATATAGGCATAAAAATCCACGAATCCAAACGAACCAACGCCAAAGATATTTAACAAGAATAGTACGCCAAAAATCATTAAAGAGACCTTGCTTGTATTGACCAATTCTACAGGGGTCAATACAAGACGATCATAGGCATTGAACTGAACCGTCCGCATACCCGCTGTGGCTTTCTTTCCTGAATCAATAAACTCTTTTATATCCTTAGCCTGCACGGGCCCATAAATAACTGTAAAGCCAGAAGACTTGGAAACTTCGTGAGCACTTATACCTGGTGCTCCCAGTTGTGGTAATATAACCGTTCTGTGAGACACGACCTTCTCCAGTTGTACTATGGCAATTCGGTTGACAAGCTCTTGTGTCCCAAACGTTCCCTTTCCAGCAGCGCACCATACATTGATACCTTTAGTATCGAGCACTAGAATCCAGGCAGCGATTCCTTTCAATTCTTTTCTTAGCCGATCAAAGCTCATTTTGTAATTAGCCGTAACTAGGACAGGTGAAGTCTCCTTTGGATTTCCCACACTATAAAGACCGGGTTCCACCTTAAAGTTCATTCTATTAATCCCCCATCGAGCTTTCCAAGAACCCCTAATATCCTTAAATGTCAATTCGGTTGTAGTCTTAATAATTTTTAGTTCTCTGCTAGAAATTTGCATACTACGAACAGCCCCCTCTCCCATGGTTATTAGTCAGCATCGACTTGGGGAAGTGCCCAAACTGAGACACTTCCTCCGTTTACAGGAAACGTCGCGCCACCATCCTCATTAATGAGAATTTCATCTCTCTATTCTTGGTCAAATCCACCCATATTTCCCCGGCGCGGTCTTTGCCGACAACCATGTGTTTTTCAGCCTCGTTCTTATTGGCAATAACGACAGCACAGCCTGAATGTGCGATTTCCGTTACACCCCGGCGAACCCACCCGATGGTATTGGCATCATCAAAGTAATCTTCTTGGTCTCCGTAAGCTTTGTGATGGCGAGCATCTTTTTGATCGAATTCACCCAAATCATAGACATCATAGACGCCATACCCTGTATCTTCGACTGATTAACCTTTGGTAACAGGTGGAATCCAGAGGGAATCAATACCTCGCTTCTTAAGTTCTGGTACTAGTTTCTTTAGTGACTTCCAGTGGCTGCCATCAGCTTCAATATTCCATTCGAAAAATTGCATCATCGTATGATTTCTCAGCGTAGTTACCTTCTTTCATCGGTTACAGCTAGACATAAATATAAATTAGAGTATTAAGATTAAGAGGTAGCTGCACTCTTGCAACTACCTCTTAATCATCTTTTGCGTTGAAAGCCTACCTAACTAACAGAACATAGTAGACGATGTATAACCAACCTAATACACCGTGTATTAGAGCCCACAATACGGAGTGATTTACAGACCATGAAATAACTATAGCAATAATGTTACCAATTCCAATACCTGCACCAATACTATTTTTACTCATATCAACGACTCCTTTCCTCCAATCAAAGGGAACAAATATTAAAAGACAGGATGTCAGGAATTAGCAAGGCTAATCCCTGACATCCTGTTAAACTAAAATATAACACTTTTCTTGGTGAATTGCTATTAATTAATTCTTATTCTGGACTTTAACTTCTTGCCGCTTTTATGAATTTATTAAAAAATCCAAGTAAATGGCACTCATCCATTCATTGAGTGCCATTTACCTAGATTTTTCAATATTGATCATAGAAAAGCACCCGCATTCATTCATCAGATCCCCAATCATGCCATATATATTATATGATTTTCAGGATTGAA
>DHWG01000163.1:22863-25884 GCA_002413075.1 Desulfosporosinus sp. UBA5188
AACAACAACCAAACCAATTAATCTTAGCATTTACTTTATCCTCCTTTTTATATTAACGCGTCAATTACAATCCCTCATAACATACCAATATGTTAGGACTATTATACCATCTATTTCGACAACATTCTACAAGCATGCCCTTAGGTCCTGAGTATTAACACCCTAACAGTTTCCCTAAATCTACTCGTCGATCAGGCAAAAAAATATCGATAAATACTAATTGACACAAACTATTTATGTCAATTATAATTAGGTTATTCAATGAACAATAATCGCAACACGTTCAATGTTAGGAGTGATAAACCGATGACCAAGGAAAATGATACAGCATTTATGGAAGAGACAGATTATTTGTTTAGGGTAGTCTGGAAAAAGTATCAAAGCTTTTTGATGCCTGAAGAAGGTAACTTATCCATGCATCAGATGATGTTTTTAAAGTATCTGGAACGCCGAGTTACTTGTACTCCGTCTGATATTGCCCAACAGTTCGGCATCACCTTGGGGGCTGTTACTGGATTCGTCGATCGACTTCACAAGTTAGGTCTTATCACTCGAACGCGTAGTGAGGAAGATCGGCGAGTGGTGATAATCCAACTTACAGCTGAAGGATCGGAATCCTTAAATGCTTTTGAAGAGCAGAGAAAAACAAAATTTGCACGTATCTTTCAAAAGCTGAATCTCCCCCAAGTAGCGGAACTAAATAAAGTACTGGCACAGTTGGACGTTGTGTTGGACGACTTAACAAGACCAGATAAGGGGTAATAGAGTCTAAATAGGAGGTGGTTTAGTCATGTCGAAAAAATTCATGGGACCCATGGTGATTTTGCTGATCATTCAATTCTTGGTTATGGTAGGCTTTGGAATCGTTATTCCCATTCTCCCTTTTTTTGTGGGTAAGCTAGGCGGCGGCGCTATAGCCTTGGGTATCTTTATGTCCTCTTATTCAATCATGCAGTTCTTTTTTGCACCTTTTTGGGGTAGGTTGTCCGATCGTATTGGAAGGCGACCGGTTATTCTTATTGGACTAAGTGGATATGGCCTGACGTTTTTAATGTTTGGTCTCGTTAACAACCTCTATTTATTAATCGGAATTCGCGCTTTGTCTGGAATGGTGTCATCGGCAACCATTCCGACAGCTATGGCTTATTTAGCGGATATTACGGAAGGCGCTGATCGTTCGAAAGGTATGGGGATGATTGGCGCCGCTATGGGGCTTGGCATGATCTTCGGTCCAGCCATAGGGGGTTGGTTAGGTCACTACAGTTTCTCTTTACCCTTTTTCGCAGCTGGCGGATTAGCCATACTACTTTTGCCGTTTACATTGGCCTTCCTACCCGAATCACTGAAGCAACCAACTGAAGTTGTCAGGCGCAAAACGGCTTTGTTTACCTTAACCGTGTTGAAAGATCCTTTATTTGCACTATTTGCCTTTAATTTTGTGTTGAATTTTACGATGTCTATGTTTGAAACCACGTTTGCTTTATTGGCAGCGGCTAAAGTCGGCTTTGGCCCCAGGGATATGGGAATCACCTTTGCTATTCTTGGTATTTTTGCCGTCATTGTTCAGGGCGGTCTTATTGGTCCCTTGGTCAAAAAGTTTGGGGACGCTAATCTTGTGAAAGCTGGTGCACTCGTCTGTGCAGTGGGCCTAACTTTAATTATATTAGCAGCGGACTATGGCAATATTATTTTATTAGTGATGTCGACGGTTGTTTTCATGGTGGGTAATTCATTAATGGTACCAACCAGCTCTAGCCTTGTTACAAAGCAAAGTTCTCAAGGACAGGGAGCCTCTCTAGGACTTTTTGCTTCTTTTGCTAGTCTGGGACGAATTATTGGGCCAGTCACAGGGGGAGCACTTTTCGGGCTAAGTATGGGTCTACCCTATGTCACTGGGTCAGTCTTCTTGGTGTTTATTGTCATCATTGCTGGCGGGAAACTAGGGGTGAAGACTAAAGCTTTGCTGGTATAGGACTCATAAAGTGACGACCATAAGATACAGTTTATTCGTCAATCTGTAGGGGTGTTCTGGGCCTTTCGTAATTCGGTGCAACGGCAATCCGGTTGCGTCCTCCGTGTTTAGCACAATACAGTGCCTCATCAGCCAGTGCCACAACTTGTTCTGGCGAGGCTAATCCGGTCGTGTAAACGGTTACAACTCCAAGGCTCACCGTTACATATCCCCCAGTGTCGGAGGCAGCGTGTGGAATAGCGAGCATTTCAATGGCTTTCCGGATTCGTTCCGCCAAAGTTGCAGCCCCATTGTCTTCTGTTTCAGGCAATATAACAACAAACTCTTCTCCACCATATCGTGCGACAACATCAGGTACTCGGCCAACAATCGCTTTAAGCGTCGCTCCAATCCGTCTCAGACAATCATCTCCAGCTAAATGGCCATAGCTGTCATTGAATTTCTTAAAATGATCTATGTCTAGCATAATTAGCGACAAGGTACACCCAGAGCGCTTCAACCTGTGAAACTCTGTTCTCAGAGCCTCATCAAAATATCTGCGATTCGCTAACCCGGTCAGACTGTCTGTCATTGAATTGAGCTGAGCGGTGTTCTTCTCGATTTCAAGCTGTTGAACCAACTCTTGTATTTTCTGCTCTGTCGCCTTTCGTTCTGTAATATCACGAACAATAAAGACCATTTTGGTTGGTTGTCCGCTTGCATTACGAATAAACCCACTATTTACCTCTATATCAAAGATGCTTTGATTCTGACGGATTCCACGGTATTCATTCGGCCTTTGAGAACCCCCTTGGTACATTAACCGGATGTTGGATTGTGCTCTCTCCAGATCCTCAGGAACGATAAAGTCAACGAGCCCCATGCCGATAAATCCCTCATAATCCATTGCGTAACCAAACATTTCTTTGGAAGCCGGGGAAACCATAATGATGCGACCTTCCAGGTCCGTAATCGTGATATCATCAGGAGAGGCATTGAGGATAGAGCGATACATTTCTTCGCTTTCCATAAGAGCCTCTTCAGTGCGCTTGCGCTCGGTTATGTCGTGA
>DHWG01000163.1:26098-26414 GCA_002413075.1 Desulfosporosinus sp. UBA5188
GTGAATCACGCTGACAATATGGGGTACAGCACGAAGAGTAATGATTCGAGCTGAAATCGTGCCTATAAACGGACCTCCATCTTTGCGTTTGAAGATAAATTCCATGTTTGTACAAATTCCATGATCATTCAACTCAGTTATAAATATTTTTCGATCCGCTTTATTATGCCAGACACTGATCTTAGAGGCTGAATCTCCAATTACCTCAGTTCGTGTGTAACCGGTCATGGCTGAAAATCCTATATTCACGTCAACCAATAGACCATCCTTCAGTTGTGATATCATTGCCGCATCAGGACTCGTGTCAAAAACCAGT
>DHWG01000163.1:26617-26791 GCA_002413075.1 Desulfosporosinus sp. UBA5188
GTAATTTTTCTTTTTCTTCGTGATTTTCTGCATTCAGACGCTGATTAACCATAATGATGAACCCAAAGGTCCATAAGGGACTCATGATAATTGGCGCTATAAAGCCAGCTATAAGAATCAACCCCTGGTCCATATATGTGTGCATAGGAGGTAAGATGAGAGCAATTAAGGTAC
>DHWG01000195.1:0-173 GCA_002413075.1 Desulfosporosinus sp. UBA5188
ATATATTCTTTATATATATGTAAACTCCTGCACTATTAATAAAAGGTACACTGATAATATGACAAAATTATTGCAAGAGTATGTAAAACATCCTGAATTTTAATACAATAGACCCTGCAACTCTATAGTCACAAGGTCTATCTAGTCCGCACTTGTCTTAGTCCGGAGTAAAA
>DHWG01000195.1:459-4747 GCA_002413075.1 Desulfosporosinus sp. UBA5188
GAGTAAAATAAATATCCCTCCTATATATTGACCACTTTCTTTGGATCTTCAACAATTCCCCGCTTGATTTCCGTGGCGGTCATATGACCTGCTTTGAAATGATCGGTTAAAAAGTTACAGGCATCCCAGGGATTGACACGGTCCCCACAAGTAAAGACGTCGACCGCTGCATAGCCAAGTTCTGGCCACGTGTGGATGGCTAGGTGAGATTCTGAAATTACAACAACACCGCTCACGCCTTGAGGACTAAACTTATGAAATACTACCTCACGCACCTCGGCACCTGCCTCCAAAGTGCGTTGACCATAAGTGCTTCGACTTTTTCGCGATCATTTAATATGTCGAAACTGCACCCATAAATCTCAGCCAACACATGACGTCCAAGAGAATTTGCCAATTGTGATCGTTGCCCCCTTTTTTTCTACGTACATAGGAAGCAAGCCGAGCCAGACCTCTCTTTTTCGGTACCCCCAAGATTACATCAGATTAAATTTTAGCACAAAGTTGGAGCTTGTCAATAAAAACTTGGATGGATTGTGAAACATTATACTCCTTCTCTTACTATTTTCTGCAGCGCGCAATAAATTACGACGCTGAATAATCGTACTGAATTATAGATATTACTAACATAAACAAAGTTAACCAAATTATCTACAACAACTCTATTGACTTGCAAGTCTTTCTATTCTAAACTGAATCGAACTAACTAAAACTAAACCAAATCAAACTAATCAACGTATATGATTTCTTATGTATGGAGGGTGAATTATTTGAGCTTAACTTTGACGGCTGCTGAAGCAGCAATAATTCTTAAGGTTTCTAAATATACCCTTTATGAGCTGGTTAAAAGGGGAGAGATTCCCGCTCACCACATCGGTCGCCAACTTCGCATTGATCCGACAATTCTAGACCGTTATTTACGGGGAACCCTCAGTCTCAACAACACCCCTAATGCTTTACCCACCGATACTCCAGAATTGCCGATCCTTCGATTTATCGGAAGTCACGACCCAGTCGTCGAACTACTTTTCGAGTTTCTCAAACATGCTCCAGCACCCGTTCGATCCTCAATTTCCTTCAAAGGAAGTATGGATGGGCTCATTGCGCTATTTCGCCGAGAAGCGGAGATTTCTGGAGCACACCTTTGGGATGAATCATCTAAAGACTATAACATTTCCTTTGTCAAACATGTTATTCCAGGAGAATCTGTTTGTATTGTAAATTTAGTTCAACGTGAACAAGGGTTTATCGTGGCACCCGGCAATCCTCTTCAGCTTCAGTCCTGGAAAGACATTACTATAGAAGGTTTGCACATGATCAACCGCCAAAAAGGTTCCGGCACCCGTCTTAGGCTCGATGCTTACCTTAAATCCGCAAAGATTTCTCCGGGTCGAATTCTGGGCTATGAGCAGGAAGAAACAACCCATTCTGGTGTTGCTTGCCTCGTAGCTAGTGGACAAGCCGATGTTGGTCTCGGAGTCGAAGCAGCGGCCCAACGACTCGGTCTTGGTTTTATTCCCCTCTTTAAGGAACGCTATGATCTGGTCTGTCTGGGGAAAACCGCTAAATCTCCTGCCTGGCAACAACTTTTAGAGGTCTTAAGATCTCCAGGATTTATCCAAGCAATTCACCAACAGAAAGGGTATGATACATCTCTGACCGGGAAAATCATGCAAGAGGCTTTTTAACCCGTTCTCATGACGATAATTTTTACGAGGTTATAAAGAGGAAAATACCGACGTAAATAATAATAAAACAAGTTAAAATTTTGGGAGGAAAGAAAACAATGAAAAAGAAGCTCAAACTTCGCCTTAGCTTTGGTTTCGCTCTACTTATGGCCATCCTGGTGATCGTCTCCGGGTGTGGAAAAGCGGCAACACCAACAACCCCAGCAGCAACGCCTACCCCGGCTAAGCCCGATCTTATTCTAGCAACGACCACAAGTACGCAAGACAGCGGTTTACTCGCTGTTCTCATCCCGGCTTTTGAGAAAAAAACCGGCTATAAGATCAAAACTATAGCCGTTGGCACAGGGGCTGCCTTAGCCATGGGAGAAAAAGGTGACGCGGACGTCATGCTCGTGCACGCCTTTACCTCAGAAAAAAAATTAGTTGATAATAAAACAGCCATCAATTATCAGCTCGTGATGCATAATGATTTCGTCATCGTTGGACCTACAGCGGATCCAGCCAAAGTTAAAGACACCAAAACAGCCGTAGATGCCTTGAAAGCCATCTATGCTAGCCCTTCGATATTTGTCTCCCGTGGAGATGATTCTGGAACCGATAAAATGGAAAAAGCACTATGGGTGAAAGCAAACCTCAAACCTACTGGGACTAAATATCAGTCGACCGGTCAAGGCATGGGCCAAACGCTTACCATTGCTTCAGAAAAAGAGGGCTATACCCTGACAGACCGCGCAACCTATTTAGCGACCAAGAAAAACTTAAAACTGAACATTCTCCTTGAGGGAGAAACTTCTCTCCTGAATATTTATCATGTCATGCAGGTTAACCCTGAAAAGTTCCCTAAGGTCAATGCTGATGGCGCCAAAGCGTTCGTCGACTTTATGGTTAATGCGGATACTCAAAAACTCATTGGATCCTTTGGCAAAGACCAATACGGCCAAGCCCTCTTCTTCGCTGATGCAGGTAAGAAGATGGAGGATCTTAAATAATTACAGCCAACATCCTTATAATAAATTAAGTTTATCGAGGGGCCAAATTCACCCCTCGATAAACTTATTCTGTGGTATAATTTTATACATATTTATCGCACCGAAAGGGAAAGTAATCGTATGGAAATGATCTGGCAAGGAATTCTAGCCGCCATTCACCTTCTGATCACCGGGGATCCCGAGGTCCTTGAGATAACGCTGCTTACCCTTAAAGTATCGGGGTCTGGAACGTTCATAAGTCTCCTGATCGGGATCCCGTTCGGTACACTCTTGGCGCTCAAACATTTTCCAGGACGACGTTTCGTCTTAAGCATTGTTAATGCAGGAATGGGTTTACCACCCGTGGTCGTGGGCCTTTGGGTCTCAATCTTCCTTTGGCGCTCAGGACCTTTTGGATTCTTAAATATTATGTATTCCCCCACCGCCATTATCATTGCCCAAGCCATCATTGCTTCTCCCATAGTTGCCGCCTTGACCTGTGCGGCGCTTCAACAAACCGACCCCAAACTCAGGCTCCAGATATGGGCACTGGGAGCAACTCGCCTCCAGTATACATGGTTACTTCTTAAAGAAGTCCGTTTTTCACTCTTTGCCGCTATTATTGCCGGTTTTGGGGCTGTCGTTTCCGAGATAGGAGCCTCTATGGCGGTAGGGGGAAACATTCAGGGTCAGACTCGTGTTCTCACAACGGCAACGGTCCTGGAGGTTTCCAAGGGCAACTTTGATATCGCTATTGCCTTAAGTATCATTTTATGCGTACTAGCCTATGGGGCAACGTTAGGCTTAACCCTACTCCAACAGAAACAACAAGGAGGTCCATAAGTGCTCGAAGCTCGGGAAATAAGCTGGATTAAGGACCATAAAACCATATTGCAAAACACTAATTTCCACCTGTTTCCGGGAGAGTGCGTCGGGCTCATTGGGCCCAACGGATCTGGCAAAAGCAGTCTGTTGAAAATCCTCGCTTTTCTGGAAACCCCGACAACCGGGTTACTCTATTTCCAGGGCCAAGCTGTTCCCAAGAGTGTCCCTCTTCCTATTCGACGAAGAATTGCCATTGTTTTTCAGGAACCCCTCCTATTAAACACCGGTGTTTTTGATAATGTTGGCATCGGATTAAAGATTCGTGGTCTCTCCAAAGAGACGATACGGGAACGGGTGGATTATTGGTTAGATCAATTTGGAGTAAGTCACCTTTCGAAACAATCGGCACGGTTGCTCTCTGGCGGAGAAGCTCAGCGGGTTAGCCTGGCACGGGCCTTCGCCTTGGAGCCGGATGTTCTATTTCTAGACGAACCATTTTCAGCTTTAGATGCCCCAACCAAAGAAGGGCTACGCATAGACCTAGCACAAGTTTTCAAAGCCACTCAAACAACCACCGTGCTCGTTAGCCACGATTTCAAGGACATAGCACAGTTAACGAATCGAGCCTTGATTCTGCTGAAGGGCCAAGTTATGGCTGAAGGCACTCCCTCTGCACTACTAAAAAGTCCTCAAAATGAAGAGGTCGAACGTTTTTTAGCGCACTTCTCTTCTTAAAAACGATTTCACTCTTATAAAAAATACACTCGAACAAACGTCCTTCTAGTTCTAACCCAAGTTTGGCGACAT
>DHWG01000082.1:0-813 GCA_002413075.1 Desulfosporosinus sp. UBA5188
GGCGTTTTGCTTATTTTCCTTTTCCTGTGGAGTCCTTGGAATTCACAGAATGATTTGGAAGTAGTCATGATTGATGTGGGGCAAGGGGATGCGATCTTAATCCGAACGCCTCAGAACCATGCCATTTTACTGGATACAGGACCGCGTAGCGAGAAATTTGATGCCGGGGAGCGCATAATCCTGCCTTATTTGTTGCAAAGCAGGATTGGCCATTTGGATGCGTTATTGATTACGCATGAAGATCAGGATCATATTGGTGGCGCTCGTGCTGTGTTAGCCAATATTCCGACAGATTGGGTTGGCGTTCCTGAAGTGGGTCAACGATTAGAAAACAAAGAGTGGCAGGAAGGGCTTCCTTATAACGTTACGAATCAGCCGGAAAAACTGCGACGGCTTCAAGCGGGAGACCGGATCGAGCTTGATTCGGGGGCCTGGTTGGACGTGTTAGGTCCTCCTGAAGAGCTTAAGGGGACGCGTTCGGACCCCAATAATAATGCGCTGGTGCTGAAGCTTAATTATCTGGGGCAAAGCGTCTTGCTCAGTGCGGATATGGAGCAAGAAGAAATGGAAGAGATTTTAGATACGGGCGTGGATTTAGAAAACACACTGTTTAAAGTACCGCACCATGGCAGCCGATTTTCTTTGGATAGACCTTGGTTGGATGCAATTCATCCGCTAGCTGTCGGTATTTCGGTGGGCAAAAATAATACGTTTGGACATCCTACGCCGGAAGTTCTACAGTATTGGGAAGAACGTCATATTCCCGTCTATCGCACGGATCAACAGGGGACTATCCAGTTTAACTTAAGCAAA
>DHWG01000082.1:1040-2246 GCA_002413075.1 Desulfosporosinus sp. UBA5188
CAAGAAGTTACTGTCTTAGTCTATGGGCGAGATCGGATAAAATAGTTCTTCAGGATGTATAAAAAGGAAATACTGGGTAACACTAGCAAGGAACATTTCTTTTCTCCTCCTCTTTCTTTTGTCCCTCCACAACCGTGGGGGGCTTTTTTTGGGTGTGCCACGTTTGGCGATTTAACTTGGTGGTCTATGTAGTAGCCTGATATATTCCACGATTAGGGCACGATGCATCGTATCCCTACAGGACGAAGAGAAAATTTTGACGGTTTGTCTGGCTTTTTCACGGGGTCTCTATTAAAATAAGCAAAGGGGGTGCCAAAAGATGCGTGAAATTGAACGAATTAAGGAAAGTGTCGCCAAGGGTGAGATTCCAACTGTTTATTTGTGGTATGGGGAGGATCGTTTTTTAATTCAAGAGGCGTTGAAAGTCCTTAAGTCGTTCTATTTCATGACGGATTCGTCTGGCTGTGGGATGGAAATAGTGTCAGCCAAGGAGTTGTCTCCTGCCGCTATTGTCGAGCGGGCCAATACGATGTCCTTTTTCGCTAATCGCCTCGTCGTCGTTGAGGACGTGACTTATTTCCAGGACGGGCAAACGGCTGATCTGGAGCCGTTTTTGGAATACTTTGCTAATCCTAATCCTGCGACCTGTCTTTTGTTGATCGCTGAGAGTGTACATCGAGGGAGAAAGTTCTATAAGGCTCTTGTAAAAATAAAGTCTGGGGAGATCATGGAATTCAGTGCTCCAAAACGTCAAGAATGGCCGGCTTGGGTGCAGGCAGAATTAAAAGCTCGGGAAAAATCGATGGATGTTCAGGTCGTTTCCCAATTCGTTGAGTGGACGGGACCTCAAACTGGCATTTTATCTCAAGAATTAGATAAGCTGATCATTTATGTCGGAGAGCGCAAGAAGATTACGTTGGAAGATATTAAAGCGATTACGCCACGATCGATTGAAACGAGCGTCTTTGACCTTCTGGATGCGGTGGCCAATCAATCCACGGCAAAGGCCTTAGAAGCTTTGCGTGACGTGTTACGGAAAGAACCTGTCTTAAAGGTCTTAGCCATGCTGGTCCGGCAAGTTCGTCTTCTTCTGGGCTGTGATGCTTTGCGCAGTCACGGGGGAAATGTTGCCGAGGCCCCCTCAGCCTTAGGGATTTCACCGTTTGAAGCTCAAAAGATATGGCATCAATCCCTTCGGTTATCAAC
>DHWG01000082.1:2448-3970 GCA_002413075.1 Desulfosporosinus sp. UBA5188
AGAAAATAGCGCACAAAAAAAGTAAGAGACAATTGTTTGTCGCTTACTTTTTTTGTTCTCTTTATGTTTTAGCCGACTTTGGAAAATTGCTTAGCGAATCGACTTGTCAGACGGGATTTTTTGCGAGCTGACAGGTTCTTATGAATCAAACCCTTGGAGGAGGCTCTATCCAAAGCAACAGTCGCCTTTTTCAAAGCGAGAGCAGCAGTTTCCGAATCCGTTGTGATTGATTCTTCGAAACGACGAATAATCGTTCGTAAGAAAGATTTCGCAGCAGCATTCTTAATCTCGCGAGCTTTACCCAACTCAACTCTTTTGATGGCTGATTTAATGTTTGGCACTTATAGTCACCCCCTTTGGTTGTTGATACTCATTGCGTGTTACACAAACTACATTCTAACATTACGATCGCGATTTATCAAGGAAAATCAATATAAAAATGATATATTAATAAATTTTGCAGTTATTGTTTAAACTAAGCTAGAACTTAAGAAACATTTTATCTCAATGGTCAACGAAACAAAATGAATGATGGGAGGTTACAAATGATGTTAGGCATGATTGTACGATTTGTTGTTTCAGCAGTGGTGTTGCTTTTGGTCAGTTGGATTGTACCGGGACTTCGCGTAGCTGGTTTTACAGGCGCGTTGGTCGCAGCAGCGGTGATCGCTTTATTGGGTTATGCTGTTGAGAAAGTATTCGGCGACAGAATTTCACGAACGGGACGGGGTGCTATTGGATTTTTCACGGCAGCTGTTGTGATTTACTTGAGTCAATTTATTGTTCCTGGTTATATTTCCGTTTCCATTATTGGCGCTTTACTGGCCTCATTAGTTATTGGTATTGTCGATAGCTTTGTTCCAACAACGCTCCGTTAGTCTCAACAAAAAATCTCTTTAATATGGTCTACCTTGGACTTGTCCCACATAATTCTTCAATAAGAGGAAAGGGGGGCAAGTCCTTTGTTACGTGATGATTTTTATTATCGTCGTCCAAAAAAGCATTTCCGGATTCGGAAATTTAGAGAATGGACGCGAGTCATACTTTTAGGCTTGGTAAGTCTTCTGATTATCTGGGGTTTGGCTTATGCCCTCAGAAGCGGGAGTTCTCGTCAATTGGTGGGATTTCTAACCCAACAGTCGTTTCCCTTTGAAGGTATTTTATTAGAAGGCGTTCCAGGTTATTCTCAGCCTCAGCGGCCTCTTTTGGACCTCAAGAGGAATCAAGGGGCGGCGATCGGTATGTTCTTATTAACAGGTGTGAATATTTCAGATCCCCGCACGTTTTTTCTGGGTTATTTTTCTCCGCCACCCCAAGGACCGGTTTGGTTAGCGTGGGCTTACAATCCGAATGACCCAGAGTTTGAAGGTCCAATTCTTGAACCCATTGAAACGCCTAAACCCAATGAGACGCCTTCAGTGCCAGTACCGGGAGCAAAAGGTATCATCGTGGGAATTTATAATACGCACAACAATGAAAGTTATGCTGGAGATGGAGGCCCTGAACATCGCTTTGGAGAAAA